>NZ_JAGPYQ010000001.1:2108872-2410139 GCF_018070025.1 Streptomyces liliiviolaceus | reverse complement strand
CTGCTTCTCGCGCAGCGTCTGGCGCTTGTCGTATTCCTTCTTGCCGCGGGCGAGCGCGATCTCGGCCTTCGCGCGGCCGTCCTTGAAGTACAGGACGAGGGGCACGATGGTGTGACCCGTCTCGTCGGACTTCGAGGCCAGCTTGTCGATCTCCTCGCGGTGCAGGAGCAGCTTGCGCTTGCGGCGCGCGGAGTGGTTGGTCCAGCTGCCCTGGCTGTACTCGGGGATGTGGGCGTTGTGCAGCCACGCCTCGTTCCCGTCGATCTGCACGAAGCCGTCGGCCAGCGAGGCACGCCCCTGGCGCAGCGACTTCACCTCGGTGCCGGTGAGGACGAGTCCGGCCTCGTAGACATCGATGATCGCGTAGTCGTGCCGGGCCTTCTTGTTCTGCGCGACGATCTTGCGCTTGCCGTCCTTGGCGCTGGCCTTGGCGCCACCTCCCTGCTTCGGCTGGGATTCCTTCGGTACGTACATGCCCTTGCTCATAGTGCTGGCCATTTTCGCACTAGAGGGGGGCCGGAGGGAAAGCCGATTACGCGAAGTGCGGGGCGGTGGCCGCGAGGGCCGTGCGGGGGCCGGTCACTCGGCGTCCCCGAGTCCGCTCAGGACGGTCTCGGCGCGCTCCAGCGCACCCTCGTCGGCCTCCAGGTCGGGGGTGATACCGCGGGCGTCCACCGAGCGCCCGGAGGGGGTGCGGTAGTGGCCGACCGTCAGTTCGGCGACCGAGCCGTCCGGCAGCCGGCTCGGCATCTGGACCGAGCCCTTGCCGAAGGTCCTGGAGCCCACGACGACCGCGCGACCGCGGTCCTGGAGCCCGCCGGTGAGGAGCTCGGCCGCGCTCATCGTGCCGCCGTCGACGAGCGCGACCAGCGGTCTGGTGGTGTCGCCGCCGGGATCGGCGTGCAGGGCCTTCTGGTCGCCGTTCACGTCGTACGTGGCCACCAGGCCGCCGTCGAGGAAGGCGGAGGCGGCGGTGACGGCCTCGGTGACCAGGCCGCCGGAGTTGCCCCGCAGATCGAGGACGATCCCCTCGTCCGCGGGCGCGTCGGCCACCGCGGTCCGCACGAGGTCCCCGGAGCCCTTGGTGAAGGCGGCGACCTTGATCACCGTGACGCCGCCGGGGAGTTCGCGCACGCTCACGGAGTCGGTGGACAGCCGCGCCCGGTGCAGGGTCTCGCTCCACGCGCGCGTGCCGCGCTCCAGCCCGAGGTCGACGGCGGTGCCCGCGTCGGCGTCGGTGGCATCGCCCCGCAGTAACGCGACGACCTCGGTGACGGGCCTGCCGTCGACGCGGTGGCCGTCGATGCTGCGCAGCCGGTCGCCCTTGCGGATGCCCGCGGTCGCGGCGGGCGAGCCCGACTGGACCCGGGTCACCTCGATGCGTCCGCCGCGCTCGCGCCGGGCCCAGAGACCGACGCCGGTGTACCGGCCGCCGAGGGCCTCCTCGAACTCCTCGTACTCGCCCTGGGAGTAGACGGCGCCCCAGCGGTCGCCGCTGCGGCTGACGGCCCGCTCGGCGGCCTCCACGGGCGACTTGCCGTCGGCCATCGCCTCGGCGGCGGCGTCGGCGACGTCGTCCTGGTGGCCGGCCTGCGCGGTACGGGCCGCCGGGGAGACGGATTTCCGGCCGGGGGTGTCGAACGCGCCGGTCGCGGCGCCCGCCGCGAGGACGCTCGCGAAGACCAACGTCAGGGCCGCCCCGCGGCGGATGCGGCGGGGCTGACAGAACAGGTCACGGCCTGACATGCGGGTGAGTCTAGGACAACGAGAAGGGCCGTACCGGCGGTTGCCGGTACGGCCCTCTTGGCATGTGTCACACCTTCAAGTACTTGCGCAACGCGAAGAACGCGGCCAGCGCGGGCATCAGCAGGCTCGTGGCGAGGATCAGCGGCAGCTTCGTGAGAACGGCGTCCCAGCCGATGAAGTTGATCAGATTCAGCTTCTCGGACAGGGCGAGACCGTGGTCGATGATGAAGTACCGCGCGATCACCAGGAAGGCGCAGGCGACACCACCGCCGATCAGTCCGGCGACGGCGGCCTCCATGATGAACGGCGCCTGGATGTAGAAGCCGGAGGCGCCCACCAGGCGCATGATCCCGGTCTCACGCCGACGGCTGAACGCGGAGACGCGCACGGTGTTGACGATCAGCATCAGCGCGACGACGAGCATCATCGCCATCACCGCCCGCGCCGCCCAGTTCATGCCGTTGAGCAGCCCGAAGAGGTTGTCGAGGATGCCCTTCTGATCCTGCACGGACTGCACGCCGTCACGGCCGTCGAAGGCGGTCGCGATGACCTGGTACTTCTCCGGGTCCGTCAGCTTGACGCGGAAGGACTCCTGCATCTGGTCCGGGGTCAGCGAGGCCGCCAGCGGGGAGTCGCCGAACTGCTCCTTGTAGTGCTTGTACGCCTCGTCGCTCGACTCGTGCGTGACGTTGTCGACGACGGACATCTTGCCGAGGTCGGTCTCGATCTGCTTCTTCTGCTCGCTGGTGACCGCTCCCTTGGCGCAGTTGGGGTCGGACTCCGCGTCGGACTTGTTGCAGAGGAAGATCGAGACGTTGACCTTGTCGTACCAGTACCCCTTCATCGTGCTCACCTGGTCGCTCATCAGGAGCGAGCCGCCGAACAGGGCGAGGGACAGGGCGACGGAGACGACGACCGCGAAGGTCATCGTGAGATTGCGACGGAGACCGACACCGATCTCCGACAGAACGAACTGGGCGCGCATGGCGTCTTCTCAGGCCTTTCCGTGGACGGACGCGTGGGACTCGCGGTCAGTGCTGATAGCCGTAGACGCCGCGCGCCTGGTCGCGGACGAGGCGGCCCTTCTCCAGCTCGATGACGCGCTTGCGCATCTGGTCCACGATGTTCTGGTCGTGCGTCGCCATCACGACGGTGGTCCCGGTCCGGTTGATCCGGTCCAGCAGCTTCATGATGCCGACGGAGGTCTGCGGGTCCAGGTTTCCGGTGGGCTCGTCCGCGATCAGCAGCTTGGGCCGGTTCACGAACGCTCTCGCGATGGCCACTCGTTGCTGCTCACCGCCGGACAGCTCGCCGGGCATCCGGTCCTCCTTGCCGCCGAGGCCGACGAGGTCGAGCACCTGGGGCACGGACTTGCGGATCTCGCCCTTGGACTTGCCGATCACTTCCTGCGCGAAGGCGACGTTCTCGGCGACCGTCTTGTTGGGCAGGAGGCGGAAGTCCTGGAACACGGTCCCCAGCTGGCGGCGCATCTGCGGCACCTTCCAGTTGGAGATGCGCGCGAGGTCCTTGCCCAGCACGTGCACCTGGCCGTGGCTGGCCCGCTCTTCGCGCAGGATCAGCCGCAGGAAGGTGGACTTTCCGGAGCCGGATGACCCCACCAGGAACACGAACTCACCGCGCTCCACCTCCAGGGAGACATCCCGGAGAGCGGGGTGGGTCTGCTTGGCGTAGACCTTGGAGACATTGTCGAATCGGATCACGGATGCACCACAGGCCGTCGGGGGTATGGGGGCTAGATGAGCGTGACCTTACGCGACGCGGGTGCACGCGCGCAGGCGCGGAGACGGGTTGAACAAGGGTTGTGCGCATTTGTACCGGGCACATAGAAGGAGAGGCTTCTTCGGGAAGGGCTCCGCCCCTCAGGGGCGCGGGGAACTGCGCGACGAGCCCCCACCGCCCCGCAGCCGCGATACGACCCGCAGCCCCCTCCCGAGGCGCCCACCGAGCCCCCTGCCCAGGAACCCGCGCACCTTCCGGAGGAACCTGGCACAGTGGAGTGGGAACGTATCCGTCCCCGAGAGCGTTGTGTCCGTGGAACCGGTGCAAGGAGGGCGAGCGCATGACGTACGACCGGCTGGTGTGCGCGAACTGCGCCGCGCCTGTGAACGAAGGCCGCTGCCCCGTGTGCCGGGCGAACCGCGCACGCCTTCAGAACGAGGGCCCGCTGGGCGGCGGGCTCACCCCCATGACCTTGATCGCGTTGCTCGCCGTCCTGATCGCGGCGGTGGCCCTGCTGGCGCACCAGACCGCGTAGGAGACACACGTCACAAGGAAGGGCCCGGAGCCATCGGCTCCGGGCCCTTCCCGCATCACAACTCACACGTCGTGCGTCATACGTCAGGCAGCCGCGCCGCGGCCGTTCATGACACGCGGCAGCATACGGAAGCCGATGCCGCCGGCGATCATCGTCGCGGCGCCGATCAGCAGGTACGTGATGTTCTCGGCGGCGCCGGTCTCGGCCAGCTCGCCGCCGGTGCCCTGGGCGGAGGTGTCCGAACCGGTGTCGGTCAGGCTCTCCTTGCCGGCACCCTGCTCGACGACGTTGGAGCTGCCGTCGGCGCTGTCGGCGCTGTTGTCGTTGCCACTGCCGCCGTTGCCGCCGCCGGTGCCGTTCTCGTTCCCGTTCCCGTTGCCGGGAGTGGTCGGGTCATCGGTGGGGTCCTGGGTGGGCTCCTCCGTGGGCTCGGTGGGCTCCTCGGTGGGCTCGGTGGGCTCCTCGGTGGGCTCCGTCGGCTCCTCGGTGGGCTCCGTCGGGATCTCCGTCGGCTCCTCCGTGGTGGGAGGCGGGGTGGTCGGGTCGTCGTCGTCAGCAGAAATACCGACGGCGACACCGCTCTCGTCGACGCTCGCGCCGACATTCAGCCCGGCCACGTCGACACCGACGTCGAGCGCCGAGGCGGCACCGGCGGCGGTCAGAGAGGCACCGGCGGCGATCACCGCACCGGCGGCTATCCGCGCGATCCGGATCCGCGTCTTCTTGGTCATCTGGTTGCTACCCCCAGTAGCTCATCGTCGATGGTGCAGCGCCCGGGGCCGCGACCTCGGGGATGACCCTGTGGGGCCCCCGGTTCACACGCGCCCCAGAAATACGCATGCCACGCGTCAGCTTTCCCATCTTTCAAGACATCGTCAAGGTCGTTGCGACCGCGATGTCCAGATGAAGGTCTTTTGACCGGCACAGCGTCATGTGAGTGTGATGTAAAACCCACACATCAGTCACCAGAGCGCAGCAGAAAGGGCAACTGCCGTCAGGTGGACGGCAGTTGCCCTGTCGACAAAACGACGTACGGAAAAGTCGCTTACTTCTCCTGCTGCTTGCGCCAGCGAATTCCGGCCTCAAGGAAACCGTCGATCTCGCCGTTGAAAACGGCCTCGGGGTTTCCGACTTCGCATTCCGTGCGCAGGTCCTTGACCATCTGGTACGGGTGCAGGACGTAGGAACGCATCTGGTTGCCCCAGGAGTTGCCGCCGTCGCCCTTGAGCGCGTTCATCTTGGCCTGTTCCTCCTGGCGGCGGCGCTCAAGGAGCTTGGCCTGGAGGACGTTCATCGCGGACGCCTTGTTCTGGATCTGCGAGCGCTCGTTCTGGCAGGAGACGACGATGCCGGTGGGCAGGTGGGTCAGCCGGACCGCGGAGTCGGTCGTGTTGACGCCCTGGCCGCCCGGACCGGACGACCGGTACACGTCCACGCGCAGCTCGGACTCGTCGATCTCGATGTGGTCGGTCTGCTCGACCACGGGCAGGATCTCGACACCGGCGAACGACGTCTGGCGGCGGCCCTGGTTGTCGAACGGCGAGATCCGCACCAGCCGGTGCGTGCCCTGCTCGACGGAGAGCGTGCCGTACGCGTACGGGACGTGGACGGCGAAGGTGGTCGACTTGATGCCGGCCTCTTCCGCGTACGAGGTCTCGTAGAGCTCCGTCTTGTAGCCGTGGCGCTCGGCCCAGCGCAGGTACATGCGCTGGAGCTTCTCGGCGAAGTCGGAGGCGTCGACGCCGCCGGCCTCGGCACGGATGGTGACGACGGCCTCACGGGCGTCGTACTCCCCGGACAGGAGTGTGCGGACTTCCATCTCGTCCAGCGCCTTCTTGACGGCGGTGAGCTCGGTCTCGGCCTCGGCACGGGTGTCCGGGTCGTCCTCCTCCTCGGCCATCTCGAACAGCACGCTGAGATCGTCGATGCGTCCGCGGAGGGTCTCGGCCTTGCGCACCTCCGACTGGAGGTGGCTCAGCTTGCTGGTGATCTTCTGTGCCTCATCGGGGTCGTCCCACAGGGACGGCGCCGCCGCCTGCTCCTCAAGCGCGGCGATGTCCGCCCTCAGCTTGTCGAGGTCCAGGACGGCCTCGATCGACTCCATGGTCGAGGAGAGGGACTTGAGCTCTTCGGAAACATCGACGACTGCCACGCCCCCAGCGTAACGGCTCCGCCAAGTCGGGCAGCCCTGGCTCCGGCCGGAGGACTTCGTCTGCGGGCCGGTGGGGGCTGATCGCGCAGTTCCCCGCGCCCCTGAAGGAGGGCGGGGGCTGCGCCCCGACCTCCTTCAGCCCGTCCGGCGTTTGAGGACGAGCGCGTAGCGCGATCAGGGGGGCGAGGGGGCGCAGCCCCCATGCGTGGACGGGAACGGGTAGGGGCGGCGGGGGCGAGAAAAGCCGGGTCCGGTCAGGGCGCCGCCGGGGACGACCTCTCCGTGTCGTGGGGAGGCTCCGCGTCGTCCCCCGACACGGCCAGCCACGCGCCACCCCCTATCGCCGCGACGAGCGCCACCCCCGCCACCCCCAACGTGATCCGCCGCCGCCGCGCGGAAGCGCGATGCCGCGCGGACCCCGGCCGCGGCGCCCCCGCCGCCCGAGGCGCCCGCGCGGTACCCAGCGCGCCCCCCGCCAGCTCGTCGGGCCCCGGCACCCGCATGGACGTGTGCGTGTCCCGGTTCGAGTCCGGCTTGGCGCCGGGCACCAGCGGCACGGCCCCGCGCCGCACCCGCTCCCGCGGAACCTCCGGCTCGGCGGGCGCCGCGTCCTCGTAGGGCCCCTCGGCCTCCCCGTCGGGCTCGTCGACGTCCAGCGGCGGCATCCCGGCGAGCAGGGGCAGCTGCTCGCGCAGCCGCTCCCCCAGCTCGGAGGCCCGCAGCCGCGACGCCGGCGCCTTCGCCAGGCACTGTACGAGCAGCTGCCACAGCTCCTCGGGGATGCCGGGCAGCGGGACGACGGTCTCGGTGACGTGCCGCCGCAGGACGGCTCCCGGGTGCCCGCCGCCGAAGGGGGTGAAGCCGGCGAGCAGCTCGTACAGCACGGTCGCCAGCGCGTAGATGTCGACGGCCGCCCGCGGGGGCAGCCCCTCGATGATCTCGGGCGCCAGGTAGTCCGGCGTACCGATGATCTTCGTCGCGCGGGTCCGCCGCGGTGAGTCGATGAGCTTGGCGACGCCGAAGTCCGTGAGCAGCGCGGGGTGCGAGCCGCCGGGTCCGAGCGGCCCCTGCATGTCGAGCAGCACGTTCTCGGGCTTGACGTCCCGGTGCACGACTCCCGCCGCGTGCGCGGCGGCGAGCCCGTCGGCGACGTCGGCGACGATCGCGACGGCCGCCTCGGGGGCGAGGCGGCGCTCCCGGTCGAGCCGGGTCCGCAGGTCCGTGCCGCGGACGAGGTCCATGACCAGGGCGAGGTCGGTGCCGTCGACGACCAGGTCCCGCACGGAGACGACGTGCGGATGGTCCAGGCCCAGCAGGGCCGTCCTCTCCTGCACGAACCGTCCCACCAGCTCCTGGTCGGACGCCAGGTCCTCGCGCAGCAGCTTGATGGCGACGGGCCCCTCGGGTCCCTCACCCAGCCACACCGTGCCGGCGCTGCCCCGTCCCAGGATCTGGTGCGCGGTGTACCGGCTGCCGATCTTCCGTACCAAGACTGCTCCTACGGGCGCGTGTTGGCGATAAAACTACGCGCCCGGAGCACCAACCTTCACTTCCGGGACGGAAATCACCCCCCAGGTGTCGACAAATCCCCAGAACCGCAGCGCGATTCCGGGGATTCCGAGGGAGCGACCTCGTGGAAAGCCCAGGGGCGGGCGGGGTCCTAGTTGCCGGACCCTCCGCCGATCTTCTCGACCCATCCGGAGACCGTGCTGAACCAGTCCGACAGCTGCTCCCAGTACCCCTTGGACGTGCCGATCCAGTCCTGGAGGGGGCTGAACTCCCAGATCGCCCAGCCGGCCGCGAACAGGATGACGATCGTGAACAGGCAGCCCTTGAGGCAGCCGAGTCCGGGGATCTTCATCGGGTTGGCGCTGCGCTGCCGGGGCTCGCGCTGCGGACGCGGCGCGGGCTGCTGGGGCTGCTGCGGCGGCGCGGAGTACCGCTGGGGCTGGGGGGCCTGCTGCTGCGGGGCGTAACCCTGCTGCCCGCCCTGCTGGGGGTAGCCGTACCCCTGCTGGTTCTGCGGCTGCTGGTTGCGCTGCCTGCGCTGTCCGCGCTGCTGCGGCTGCTGGGGCGGCGGCTGCTGCGGCTGCTGCTGGGGCGGCCGGGAGACCTGCCGCTGCGGGCGGCGGCGCAGCGGGTCCTCGTTCGGGTCGAGGTACGACTGCACCTGCGTCGCCTCGTTGCGGTCGCGGGCCGCGCGCAGCTGGTTCTGCCAGGGGTGCGGGTCCTCGGGGCCCGCCCCGGGCTGGTTCGGCGGCACCGGCGGCATCACGGCCGTCGGGTCGGCCGCGCCTCGGTGGGGCAGTACGGCCGTGGGGTCGGCCGCGCCCGCGCCGGCGTGCGGCAGGACGCTGGTCGCGCCGTTCGGGTCGTACGAGGCGGCGCCCTGCGGGAGCACCTGGGTGGGGTCGGCGGCGCCGAACTCGCCCGGTACGGCGGCGGGGGCGGGGTCCGGGGCGAGGAGTACGCCCACGGCCTCGGCGGCGGCGATCTGCGCGGAGTTCGCGTGCACCCCGATGCCCTCGGCGACCGTACGCAGACCGCGGGCGAGGTTCTCCGCGCTGGGCCGCTCGTCGGGGTTCTTGCGCAGGCAGCGCTCTATGACGGTCCACAGCGGGTCGGGGACCGTGGAGGGGCGGCGCGGCTCGGCGCTCAGGTGCTGGTGCAGGACTTCGAGAGCGGAGCCGCCACCGAACGGCGGACGGCCGGTGACCAGCTCGTACAGCATGATTCCGGCGCCGTAGATGTCGACGGCGGAGGTCTGCGGGCGGCCCTCGGCGGACTCGGGCGCCACGTACGCGGGCGTGCCGACGAACTCGTGGGTGCGGGTCAGGCCCGGGGAGTCGGCGAGGCGGGCGATGCCGAAGTCCGTCAGCATCGGGTGCATCTGGCCGTTGAGCTGCTGGAGCAGGACGTTCGCCGGTTTCAGGTCGCGGTGCACGACTCCGTCGGCATGGCTGGCGGCGAGCGCGTCGGCGACCTGGGCGGTGAGCAGGGCCGCGGCGACCGGCGAGAACGGGCCGTTCTCGCGCAGATAGCGGTGCAGGTCGGGACCGTCGATCAGGTCCATGACCAGCGCCAGCAGATCGCCCTCGACCACCAGGTCGCGTACGCGCACGATGTTCGGGTGGGTCAGCCGGAGCAGGACGGAGCGCTCCCGCAGGAACCGCATCACGATGTCGGGATCGCTGGCGAGCTCCTCCTTGAGGACCTTGATCGCCACGGTCTCACCGGGCTGACCTGCCACGGCCGCCTCGGCGCCCGCCGCCTCGCGCTGGCTGGCCCGCCAGACGGTGCCCGTGGCGCCGCGTCCGAGCGGCTCCTCCAGGAGGTACTTGCTGCCTACCGGCCGCACGTCATGCGCTCCCTGCTGCTTGCTTGGCTGGTCCGTCCACCGTGCTACGGGTGGTTCCGACCCACTGTAATGCCGCCGAACACGGCTCCGGGTTGTCGTCGCACTGCGGTTTTCTCAGTCCCGTCCACCCATGCATTACGTGGGGCTTTCCCGTATGTGTTCGATGAAAAGACGCTCGCTTTGGGTGTTTTGGTTGCCGGATCTTGACGTGACCGATCTCAACCGGGCATTGGTCAGGCACTTTTGCGGGCAGAGCCGACCAATCAAGATCACTTGCTTGCGGAGTGCGGGCGTGTTGTCAGTATCAGGTGCGAGGATGCTTTCCGTACTGGCCGACGTGCCCGTGCGCGGTGGGGGAATCCGCGGTGGGGACCGCGGGTGAGCCCCGTCGCGGGCGCCCGCGACAGAAGGGACCGCTGACGGCGATGCAGATCCGGCTGACCGTCGTAGACCCGCTGGGGACGCGCCCCGACGGACGCCCCGCGTCCTGCGACGTGCTGGTCACGGCACCCGCCGGGACCGCGCTCGCGGCGGTGGCCTCCGGCCTCGCCTCGGCGGTCGGGGGCGAGGGCCCCGGGGTGCTGTACGCGGAGGCGGAGCGGCTCGACGCACAGCGCTGCACGCTGGGTGAGCCTCCCCTGATGGACGGCGCCGTGCTGTCCCTGGGGTCCCCCGCGCAGCCCGGCCCCGACGTCGACCCCGCGGCGGCCCAGCTGCGCGTGGTCGCCGGGCCCGACGCCGGCGGCGTCCATCTGCTGCACGGCGGCCGGATCGACATCGGCCGCTCCGCCGACGCCGACGTACCGCTGGACGACCCGGACGTCTCCCGGCTGCACTGCGCCGTGACGGTCGCGGCGGACGGCCATGTCTCGGTGGCGGACCTGGGCTCCACGAACGGCACGGTGCTGGACGGCAGGCGCGTGGGCGAGCGCCCGGTGCGCTTCGCGCCGGGCGCGCTGCTGCGGGTGGGCGAGTCGGCCCTGCTGCTGGCCCCGGCGGGCGAACCGGCCGACATCCTGGAGACCGCACCGGACGGCGAGGGGCATGTACGGGTGGTGCCGGCGGGGGCCGCTTCAGGACGCTCCGGAGCGGGACACGGACAGCGGCAGACACAGGGGCAGGCACGGGGCGAGGGCACGGGCCCGGGCGCGGGACAGGATCAGGGGCGAGATCCGGCCGTTTCCGGTGGGGCGGCGGAGGCCGGATCCGGAGCTCCCTCCCGCTCCGGGGCCCGGTCCGGGTCCCGGTCGGACGACGCGGGCGCCGGGGGCGCGAGGGTGCCTCGTGCGCGCGGCGAGGACTCCGCGCTCGGCTCCAGGGGCGCCGCGGGCTCCGGGGATGCCCGGAGCACCGGCGGTTCCCGCTCCGGTGTCGCGCCGCCCACCTCCGAGACCCATCACGGTTACGGCACCGCCGGGTGGGGCTCCGCCGGGAGCGGGGCCCCCGGCACCCAGGAGCACCTGCCTGCGGGAGCGCACGTGGTGCCGGGCCAGGGCGGGGCGCCCCGGATCGAGCACGGGGACCACGGGGACCGGGTCGAGTACGGGGACCGCGGGGAGGCGTACGAGGAGGACCCGGGACCCGGCGTCCAGGGACCGGGCGAGGGCAAGCGGAAGGGCACTCCCCTCCGGGGGACACCCGTGCCGCGCACCGCGCGCAAGCGCGGACTCTCCGCGTGGGCCCGCCGGCTGGCGGGGTCCCGGAGCGAGGACCAGTACGGCGACGAGGCCGAGTACGACTCGTACGAGGCACCGTTCGCCGAGCCCGTCGCCCTGGGTGTGCCCGCGCCCGAGCGATGGCCCGATCCGGCCGCGCTGCTGCTGGCGGCGCTCGGCCCGGGACCGCGGCTGTGGGAGCGCGAACCGGGACACCAGGAGACCCTCACGGTCCGGCTGGGCACGGCGGACCGGAGCACACCCGACGGCTCCGGACTGCTGTCCGCGGTCCCGGTGACCGCCGGGCTGCGCGAGGTCGGGGCGCTGGGCCTGGCCGGACCGCGCGAGCGTCTGTCGGGACTCGCGCGCGCGGTGGTGGCGCAGCTCGCCGCGCTGCACTCCCCCGACTCGCTGGAGATCACCCTCCTCAGCACGGACCGCTCGCGTTCCCTGGAGGAGCGCGTCGCCGAGTGGTCGTGGCTCGGCTGGCTGCCCCACCTGCGCCCCACCCACGGCCAGGACTGCCGCCTCCTGCTGGCCTACGACCGCGAACAGGCGACAGCGCGCACGGAGGAGCTGGTCCGGCGTCTGGAGGACCACCTGACGGAGACGGGGCGGGCCGCCGAGCGGGGCCACGGGCACCGGCTCGGCACGGGCTCGCCGGACGACAGCGGGGCCTTCGCGCCGCGCCCGAGGAACCCGGCGGACGCCGGGACGGGACCCGGCCGGGACGCCTCCGGTGTGCCCGCCCCCGGGAGCCATCCGCTCGTCCGCGACCCGAACGTCACCCACCTGGGACTCCCCCGCAGCGGCAGCCAGGCCGGTGAGGCGCGGGAAAGGGCCGGACGGCCTTCCTGGGCCCGGTCCGACCATCCGGCCGAGAGCGGATGGTCCGGTCCCCGCACCGTCGTCGTGGTGGACGGGGACCCCGGGTCGGCCGGTGTGCGGGACGCCGTGTCGCGGCTCGCGGCCGAGGGTCCCCAGGTCGGCATCCATGTCATCTGTCTCGCCGAGACACCGGCCGCGTCGCCCTCCTCGCCCGTGATCGACACGTACGAGGCGGCCTGTGCGGTGGCGCCCGCGTTCCGCGCGTGCGGGGCGGTCGCGCTGCTCAGCGGGGATGTGGCGACGGCCCTGCGGCTGCTGCGCGTGGCGCCCGCGACACAGCCCCACGGCCCGTCGGGCACCTCGGCTGCTTCCGCGGGTTCTTCCGGTTCTCCGGCTTCTCCGGGTTCCTCGGGCGGGCCCGTCGGCCATGGCACGGTCGCCGCGGTGGACGCGGTCTCCATGGCGTGGGCCGAGCGCTTCGCCCGGGCCCTGGCGCCGCTGCGCGCGGAGGGCGGGGCCGGTGAGCGGCACACCCGCGTGTCCGCTCCCCTGCCGCAGACCGCGCGGCTGCTGGACGAGTTGGGCCTGGCGCGGGCGACCCCGGCGTCCCTGATGGCGCGTTGGGCGGACGCGGCCGACGACCCGGAGGCGTTCGGGGGCCGGGCCACGGCCGTGCTCGGCGCCGGGCCGCGCGGTCCCGTCGGGGTCGACCTCGTGGGCGAGGGCCCGCATCTGCTGATCGAGGGCCCGCCGGGCAGCGGGCGTACGGAGCTGTTGCGTTCCGTCGCCGCGTCGCTCGCCGCCGCGGAGCGGCCCGACCGGCTCGGGATCGTGCTGGTCGACGGGCGGGACGGCACCGGTTCCGGTGGTTCGGCGGCGCGCGGGGACGGGCTTCAGGTCTGTACGGACCTGCCGCACGTCACGACGCATCTGGGCGCCCACGACCCCGTACGCATGCGGGAGTTCGCGCAGTCCCTGTCCGCCGAGCTGAAGCGGCGGGCCGAGCTGCTCGGGCGTCTCGACTTCACCGAGTGGCACGCCGGCCGGGAGGGGCCGCGCCGGGTCGTCGCGCAGCGGTCGGGGGGTTCCACGTCCGGGGCGTCCGCTCCGGCCGGTGCCGGGGACATCGAGACGATGTCCAGTTCGACGCTGCGGCTGCGGCCCGCCGCGGCCCGGCCCCGTCCGGACGCGGGGCCGCCGCTGCCCCGGCTCGTCGTGGTCGTCGACGACCTGGACGCGCTGCTGTCCCCCGCGCTGGGGTCCCCCGGGCGCCCGGCCGCCGGGTCCGTCGTACGGGCCCTGGAGGGGGTCGCCCGGGACGGTGAGCGGCTCGGGGTGCATCTGGTGGCGGCCACCGGGGGCGGGGCCCGCACGGACGAGACGGAGCTGGCCCGGCGGGCCGGGCTGCGGGTGGTGCTCGAAGCGCCGGGGGTGGGGGCGGAGGAGCCGTCGCCCGGGCGGGGCAGGCTCGGGGCGGCTGGGCCGGGTGGGCGGTCCGTGCCGTTCCAGGGCGGGCGGGTGACGGGGCGTATTCCCCGTACGGCGACGCTGCGGCCCACGGTCGTGCCGCTTGAGTGGGCGCGGATGGGGGATCCGCCCGCGCGGCGGCCCGTGCGTGAACTGGGCAACGGTCCGACGGACTTGGCCCTGCTGGCCAGCGCCCTGGAACGAGCCTCCCGCTCGGTCTCGGCGGCAGAGGTCCCCTCCCTCCTGTAACCCCACTTGGGGGCTGCGCCCCCAAACCCCCCATCGCGCTGAACACGCTCGTCCTCAAACGCCGGACAGGCTGAAAACGGCAAGGGGCGCAGCCCCGCCCGTCAGGGGCGCGGGGAACTGCGCGACCAGCCCCCACCGGCCCGCACCCGACAACACACCCCCGGGTCCCGGGGCGCAGCCCCGTGGTGGGAGCCGCTCAGGGCTCAGCCCCGTGGTGGGTGCCGCCCAAAGCCCAACTGCCCAACTGCCCACGTCACGACGCGGTCACGATCACGGCCTTGACAGCGCAGGCGCCCTTGCCGACGCCGAGCGCACGGGCGTAGACCAAGAGCGCACGGGCAGGACCTCGGACGTTCGACGGAGAACGGGGCACACCATGCGCAGCAGCACTCTTCGTATCAGCAGGTCGCACAGGAGGAGCGGCGCCGCGAAGGCCGCGGCCGCCGTCGTCGCGGGGGCGATGGCACTCACGCTCACGGCATGCGGCGGTGACGACGACAAGAAGGACGACGGCGGCGACACCGGCACCGGCGCCGCCTCCAGCGTGCAACTCCCCAAGCTCGACGGGCAGAAGCTTGAGGTCGCGGCCGTGTGGACCGGCCCCGAGCAGGACAACTTCACCAAGGTCCTGGACGAGTTCGAGAAGCGGACGGGCGCGGAGGTCGCCTACGTACCGACCGGCAACAACACCTCCACGTTCCTCGGCACGAAGATCGAGGGCGGCAAACCGCCGAACGTGGCGTTCCTCCCGCAGGTCGGTGTGCTCCACCAGTTCGCCGAGAAGGGCTGGGTCAAGCCGATGGGCGCCGAGGCGAAGGCGCAGCTCGACAAGAACTTCTCCAAGGGCTGGCAGGACCTGGGGGCGTACGAGGGCGAGCAGTACGGCGTCTACGCGAAGGCCGCCAACAAGTCGCTGGTCTGGTACAACACGGCGGCGTTCGAGGCGGCGGGCATCACCGCGGAGCCCAAGACCTGGGACGAGTTCGTGCAGACCGCGCAGACCCTGTCGGACGCGGGTTCGCCCGCGGTGTCCATCGGCGGGCAGGACGGCTGGACGCTCACCGACTGGTTCGAGAACGTCTATCTCTCGCAGGCGGGCCCGGAGAAGTACGACCAGTTGGCCAAGCACGAGATCAAGTGGACGGATCCGTCCGTGAAGGAGGCACTGACCACGCTGGCCCAGCTGTGGGGCAAGAACGACCTGATCGCGGGCGGCAACACCGGCGCGCTGCGCACGGAGTTCCCGAAGTCGGTGACGAACACCTTCTCCGGTGACACGCCCGCGGGGATGGTCTTCGAGGGCGACTTCGTCGCGGCGAACATCAACGCCGACACGAAGGCCGAGATCGGCACGGACGCCAAGGTGTTCCCGTTCCCGGCGGTCGGCGACGCGTCGCCGGTGGTCAGCGGCGGTGACGTGGCGGTGGCGCTGAAGGACGACAAGGGCTCGCAGGCCCTGCTGACCTTCCTGGCCTCCACCGACGCGGCCGAGATCTGGGCGGCGCAGGGCGGCTTCATCTCCCCCAACAGGGAGATGAACGCGGACAAGTACAAGGACGACGTGACGCGGGACATCGGCAAGGCCCTGCTGAAGGCGGGCGACTCGTTCCGCTTCGACATGTCCGACCAGGCGCCGGCCGCCTTCGGCGGTACCGAGGGCACGGGCGAGTGGAAGGCGCTCCAGGACTTCCTGAAGACCCCCTCCGACGTCGCGGGCGCGCAGAAACAGCTGGAGACGGCCGCCGCCAAGGCGTACAAGGGCTGACGGCCGCCGATGTCGTCGCAGGTCGCGGCGGCGGGGGGCCCGGCGAACCCGGTGCCCCCCGTCGGCAAACGCAAGAGTGTGATCGGTACGCGGTGGTGGGTGGCGGGGCTGTTCCTGCTGCCGGCGATCGTGCTGCTGGGCGCGCTCGTGGTCTACCCCATCGGGTACTCGGTCTGGCGCAGTCTGTACGACGCCGACGGTTCGGGCTTCGTGGGTCTCGGGAACTACGGGGACCTGTTCAGCGACGACGCCACGTTCACCGCGGTGAAGAACACGGCGATCTGGGTCGCGGTCGCCCCGGCGCTGGTGACCGGGCTGGGTCTGATCTTCGCCGTGCTGACGGAACGGGTGCGCTGGTCGACGGCGTTCAAGCTCATCATCTTCATGCCGATGGCGATCTCCATGCTCGCCGCGGGCATCATCTTCCGGCTCGTGTACGAGGCGGACCCGGACCAGGGTGTGGCGAACGCCGTGCTGGTGGGCGTGCACGACACGTTCGCCGACTCGTCGGTGTATCCGAAGGCGCGGCCGTCCACCGAGAGCGACCTCAAGGCGTCCGGCGGGGGCGCGTTCACCTCGGCGGGCACGGTGGGCGCGGGCTCCCAGGTCCTGATCCCGCTGGTCGGGATCGCCCCGGACAAGGTGCCGGGCGACCCCGGGGAGGCCAGGGCCGCGAAGACCTCGGGCGACGGCGTCTCCGGCACGGTCTGGCTGGACTTCACGCTGGGCGGCGGCGGCACGAAGGGCGCCATCGACGCGGGCGAGAAGGCGCTGCCGGGCATGAAGGTCGAGGCGGTCAAGGACGGAAAGGTGGTGGCCTCGGCGAAGGCGGGCGACGACGGTACGTTCACGCTGCCGGCGTCCGCCGCGGGCGCGCAACTGCGGCTGCCGTCCTCGAACTTCGCCGAGCCCTACAACGGCGTCGACTGGCTGGGCCCGAGCCTGGTCACCCCGGCCATCATCGGCTCGTACGCCTGGATGTGGGCGGGTTTCGCGATGGTGCTCATCGCGGCCGGTCTCGCGGGGGTGGACCGCAATCTGCTGGAGGCGGCCCGGGTCGACGGGGCCAACGAGTGGCAGGTGTTCCGCCGGGTCACGGTCCCGCTGCTCGCACCGGTCCTCGTGGTCGTCCTGATCACCCTGATGATCAACGTGATGAAGATCTTCGACCTGGTCTTCATCATCGCCCCGCAGCCCAGCAAGGACGAGGCGAACGTACTGGCCCTGCAACTGGTCAACGCGTCCTTCGGCGGCGGCAACAACCAGGGGCTCGGCAGCGCGATCGGCATCGTGCTGCTGCTCCTGGTGATGCCGGTGATGATCGTCAACATCCGCCGACTGCGAAGGGAGCGCCGACGGTGACCGCACCCTCCGTACCTCTGAAGGGACCCGGGGACTCCGGGGGTCCCGGGGAGACGTCCGCGGCCGTGGACGCCGCCGGTCCCCCCGAGCGCTCGCTCGCCTCCCGGATCGCGAGCGCCGCGGGCGGCGGCGCGATGCGGGTCTTCCTGATCCTGGTCGCACTGCTGTGGGTGACGCCGACGGTGGGGCTGCTCGCCTCGTCGTTCCGCGACCCGACCGACATCGCCGCCTCCGGCTGGTGGGAGGTCTTCAGCAAGCCGTCGCAGCTCACCACCGAGAGCTACTCGACGCTGCTCGGCAAGGAGGAGATCACCGACTCCCTGCTGAACACGGTGTACATCACGGTGCCGGCCACCGTCCTGGTCGTCGTGATCGGCGCCATGGCCGGATACGCCTTCGCCTGGATGGACTTCAAGGGCCGCGACTGGTGGTTCGTGGCGGTGGTGGCACTGCTGGTGGTGCCCATCCAGATCGCCCTGATCCCGCTGGCCGACCTCTTCGGCGACCTGGGGATCTTCGGCAGCGTCATCGGCGTGGTCCTCTTCCACGTGGGCTTCGGCCTGCCGTTCGCGATCTTCCTGCTGCGCAACTTCTTCGCGGAGATCCCCCGGGAACTCCTGGAGGCGGCGCGGCTCGACGGGGCGGGCGAGACCCGGCTGTTCGCGACGGTGATCCTGCCGCTGGGGGCGCCCGCGATCGCCTCGCTGGGCATCTTCCAGTTCCTGTGGGTGTGGAACGACATGCTGGTGGCGCTGATCTTCTCGGACTCCGGCTCCCGGCCGCTGACGGTCGCGCTGACCGAGCAGACCCGGCAGTTCTCCGGCAACATCGAGACGCTCGCGCCCGGCGCGTTCATCTCGATGGTGATCCCGCTGGCCGTGTTCTTCGCGTTCCAGCGGCAGTTCGTGTCCGGGGTGATGGCGGGAGCGGTGAAGTAGCTTTCGCAGCAGGCGAGTTGAGGGGCGGGCCGGTGCCGGTCCGCCCCTTCGCGTCGCCCGGGGGTCCCCCACATGCCGCATTCGGCGTAACCCCGTAACCCCTTCGGCCGTTGCCGGGCAATATGGCCGCGCCGATCCCATGGATGTCCCTTGCCCCGGTTCAGTGTCATTGTCCCCGCGTACCAGGTCCAGGCGTATCTGCACGAGTGCATGGCATCGGTTCTGGAACAGTCGTTCACCGACCTGGAGTTGATCGCCGTCGACGACTGCTCGCCGGACGCCTGCGGTGCGATCGCCGACGAGTTCGCGGCCCGTGACTCGCGGGTGAGGGCCGTCCACCTCAAGGAGAACGTGGGCCTCGGCCGGGCCCGCAACGCGGGAATGCGGGCCGCGACCGGCGACTACCTGATCTTCCTGGACGGCGACGACAGCCTCACCCCGCACGCGCTGCGGGACATCGCCGACCGCGTCAAGGAGACCGGCGACCCGGACGTCCTGGTCTACGACTACGCGCGCACCTTCTGGTCGGGCGAGACGGTCCGCAACGTCCGGGCGGGGCAGCTCCACGAGGAGGGTCCGGCGCCGTTCAGCCTCGACGACCGGCCGGGTCTGCTGGACGTCCTCATGGTGGTGTGGAACAAGGCGTACCGCAGGGAGTTCGTCGAGCGGGAGCGGTTCGCGTTCCCGCCCGGCTACTACGAGGACACGCCCTGGACGTACCCGGTCCTGATGGCGGCGAGGACCATCGCGACGCTCGACCGGGTCTGCGTCCACTACCGGCAGCGGCGGCAGGGCAACATCCTCGGCACGACCAGCGGCAGGCACTTCGACATCTTCGACCAGTACGACCGGGTCTTCGCCCATCTCGACGCGCACCCCGAGCTGGCGCGCTGGCGGCCGATCCTGTTCCAGCGGATGGTCGACCATCTGTCGGCCGTGTTCCTCAAGCGCGACCGGCTGCCGCGGGGCTCCCGCGCCGCGTTCCTGCGCAAGGCCCGCGCCCACTACGCCCGCTACCGCGTACGCGACGCAGGTGTCCCCTCCCGCAACCGGCTGCGGCACGCCCTCGTACGGTTCGGCAGCCATCGCACCTACCGCGCCCTGTGGACGGCGACGCGGCTGAAGAGACGGGCGGCGCGGCTCGCCGGGGCGCTGGCCCGCGGGGTCCGGACGGCCTCGCTGCGGCTGCACTACGGCGTCCAGCGGCTGCTGCCCGTGCGGGCCGACCGCGCCGTCTTCGCGGGCCGTGCGGGGCGCGGTCACGGCTGCAACCCGGGGGCGCTGGAGGCGGCGTTCCGTACGCACGCCCCGGGGATGCGCACCGCGTGGGTCGCGGCCTCCGGCTTCCATCACACGGTCCCGACGGGCACGCGCAGGCTGACGCCGGGTTCCGCCGCCTACTGGACGGCCCTGGCCCGGTCCAAGTACGTCGTCGGCAACGCCGGTTTCGACCGCCGGCTGGTCAAGCGGCGCGGCCAGATCCTCGTCCAGACGCAGGCCGGCACCCCGCTCAAGCACATGGGCCTGGACCTCCAGGACCGTCCGGCGGCGGCGCGGGACACGGACTTCGCCGAGGTGCTGCGCGACGCCGACCGGTGGGACTACTGCCTGTCCGGCAACCGCCACTCCACCCTCGTCTGGGAGCGCGTCTTCCCGGCCGCGTACACGATGCTGGAGTACGGCCAGCCCCGTAACGACGTCTTCCAGCGGGCCACTGCGGCCGAGGTGGCCCGGCTGCGCGAGTCGCTCGGCATCCCGGAGGGCACGGTCGCGGTCCTGTACGCGCCGACGCACCGCGACTACCGCCGCACCCAGCGCACCGCGCTCGACCTGGAGCGGGTGCTGCGCCGGCTCGGCCCGCGGTTCGTCCTGCTGACCCGCGCCCACCCCTCATACGGGGCCCCGCTGGCCCGTGGTGGCGGCCGGCTGATCGACGTGAGCGACCATCCGAGTGTCGAGTCGCTCTGCCTCGCCTCGGACGCGCTGGTCACGGACTACTCGTCGCTGATGTTCGACTACGCGGGCCTCGACCGCCCGATCGTGCTCCTCTCGGACGACCCCGAGGCGTACGAGGCCGCCCGCGGGACCTATTTCGACCTGCGGGCCTTCCCGCCCGGCGCGATCGCCCGCAACGAGGACGAGCTGATCGACATCTTCGCGACCGGCCACTGGCGCGGTTCGCGCTCCGCGCAGCTGAGGTCCGCCTTCCGTGAGCGGTTCTGCCCGTACGACGACGGGCGGGCCGCCGAGCGGATCGTGCGCCGGGTCGTGCTCGGCGAGACGGCCGGGCTGCCCGCGGTGGTGCCGCCGGAAGAGCGCCGTCCGGTGCCGTCCGCGGCCGCCGGGAACACCCCCTCGCCCCTCGCCTCCGTCCCGACACCCGGAGTTTCCGTTCCCGTCGTTGACAGACCCTGAAGCACTCCGGTCCCATCCCCAGGCACAGGAATTCCACAGACCCCGTTTTACGGAGTACTCATGACTTCCAGCACCACCGAACTGCCCCGGCCCAAGGCCCTGTCGGAGGTCAAGGGCTGGTTCCGGGCCGTCGACCAGCAGCTGTTCGACTGGTTCCTGTCCGGGCAGATGGACCGGGCGCAGCGGGGCGACCTGCTCGAACTGGGCGCGTACATGGGCAAGAGCGCGATCTTCATGGCCTCGTACCGACGTGCCGAGGACGCCTTCACGGTGTGCGACCTCTTCGACTCGGTCGCGCCGGACTCCGCCAACCTCAAGGAGATGAACAAGTCGTACTCGACGCTCACCAGGCGGGCGTTCGAGGCGAACTTCTCCGCGTTCCACGAGAGGCTGCCGGAGGTCGTCCAGGCTCCGACGTCGGTGGTCGCCGACCGTGTCGCGGACGACAGCTGCCGCTTCGCGCACATAGACGCCTCGCACCTGTACGAGCACGTGTACGGGGACATCGAGGCCGTGCGGGACATCCTCCTGCCCGACGGCGTGGTCGTCCTGGACGACTACCGCGCGGAGCACTGCCCGGGGGTCGCCGCCGCCACCTGGGGGGCGGTCGCCGCGCTCGATCTGCACCCCATATGCGTGACCGGCACGAAGTTCTACGGCACGTGGGGCGATCCGGAGCCGCTGCGCGACGCGCTGCTGGAGTGGCTGGCGGCCCGTGACGACATGTGGCACGAGGTGCAGCAGGTCGCGGGGCACGGAATGATCCGCATAGACGGCAGGAAGGCCACCGAGCCGAAGCACCCGGTCTCCCGGTACTCGGCCGAGGAGGAACCTGCCGCGGCAGACGGCACCGGAGCGCCGGACGTCCCGGTCCAGCACGCCGCGTCGTCCCGGCCGGCGCCCGCGCGGCCCGCCACGACCGCCCCGCCCCGCCGCCCCGGCCGTGCCCGCGCACTCGCCAAGGACCTGCTCCCGCCGATCGTCACGAGGGCACTGGCAAGGCGCCGCCGCGGGCGCTGACACCGCCGGCGGCGGGAGCGCCCTCCCGGGCCCTCACCACGGGCCGCCGCGCGTGCTGCCGTCCCGGCGGGTCCGTCACCCCGCCGGGACGGCGGCACCACACAGCACAGACAGAAAGAGCACCACATCACATGCCCCGCTTCAGCATCATCGTCTCCGTCCACGACGTCGCGGGGCGGCTCCCCACGACCCTCGACCCGGTGCTCACCCAGTCCTTCACCGACTTCGAGCTGATCGCGGCCTGCGCGGACCCGGACTCGCCCGCGGGCGCGCTCGCCGCCGAGTACGCCGGGCGGGACGCCAGGGTCGTCCGGGTCACCGGCACCCGCGAGGCCGGACTGCGGGCGGCCGACGGGGCGTACGTGCTGTTCCTGGACGCGGGTGACGTGCTGACACCGGGGGCGCTGGCCGGGATCGACGCACGGCTGCGGGAGAGCGGCGGGGCCGCCGGGTCCGAAGCGGGGGCCGGGAGCGGGGCCGAGATCGATGTGCTGCGCCTGGGCCATGAGCGGGTGCCGTGGTGGGAGGGCGAGCCGGTCGCGGAGCTGTTCGAGGACGGGGACCCCGCCGACGTACGGCTGCCGGTCTGGGCCACCGTCCACCGCCGCGCCTTCCTCCGCGATCACGGGCTCGCCTTCCCCGAGGGCCGGTACGCGGACCTCGGCTGCTCCGGTCTCGTGGCGCTCGCGGCCGGCGGGACCGCCGTACTGCGCACGGTGTGCGTACGGCGCACCGAACGCAGGCAGGCGGGCGGCACGACGACGGGCCCGCGAGCCGGAGCCACCGCCGCCGGACTCCTCGACCAGGTCGAGCTGGTGCTGGACCGGGCCGCCGCGCAGGGCCTCCCCGACGACGCCGACGCCGACGCCGACGACCGGGCGCGCGCCCTCCGCTCACAGCTCTTCGACCAGCTCTTCGCCGAGGTCCTCGACACGGCGGCCACCGCTCCCCGCGGCCGGGCCTTCTTCCGCCGCGCGGGCAGGCTCTACCGGCGGTACCGCCCGGCGGGCCACCGCGCCGGGACGGTGCGGGCCCGGCTGCTGCGGCGGGGCGCGTACACGGCGTTCCGGGCGCTCCCGGCCCTCAACCGGCTGACGGCGCGGGCGCGGGCGTACGCGGGCCGCTCGGTGCTGCGCAGGCGCCGCGCCCTGACGTACGCGTGGTACCTCCGCAGGCCGCTGGACGAGAACCTCGCCGTGTTCGCCGCCTACTGGGGACGCGGCTACGCCTGCAACCCGGCGGCGATCCACCGCAAGGCGCGCGAACTCGCCCCGCACATCCGGTCGGTGTTCCTGGTGAAGGAGAAGGAACTGCCGCACATGCCGGACGACGTGGAGAGCGTGGTGATCGGGAGCAGACGGTACTGGGAGGTGATGGCGCGGGCGAAGTACACCTTCAACAACGTCAACTTCGAGCACGCCGTGGTCAAGCGCCCCGGCACCGTGCACGTCCAGACCCACCACGGGACCCCGCTGAAGCGGATGGGCGTCGACCAGATCGAGTACCGGGCCGTCGCGGCGGCCACCGGGAGCTTCGGCAAGCTGATGCGGCGCGTGGACCGCTGGGACTGCTCCCTGTCCTCCAACGCCCACTCCACGGAGGTCTGGTCGGGCGCCTACCCGAGCGCCTTCGAGCACCTGGAGTACGGCTATCCGCGCAACGACCGCTTCTACACGGCGGCCCCCGGCGAGGTCGCCGCGATCCGCGAACGGCTCGGCGTCCCCGAGGGCCGGGTGGCGCTGCTGTACGCGCCGACCTACCGGGACTATCCGCGGGACGTGTCGGCGCAGTTCGACCTGGCGCGGTTCTGCGCGGAGCTGGGCGAGGAGTTCGTGGTGCTGCTGCGCGCGCACTACTTCCTCGACGGCGACGCCGGTCTGCGGCAGGCCGTGGCGGACGGCCGGCTGATCGACGTGACGTCCCTGCGGGACACCGAGGACGTCTGTCTGGCCTCGGACGCGCTGATCACGGACTACTCGTCGATCATGTTCGACTACGCCAACCTCGACCGCCCCATCGTCACGTACGCCGACGACTGGGACGTCTACCGGGACACCCGGGGCGTCTACTTCGACCTGCTCGCCGAGCCACCGGGCCATGTCGCCCGTACGCAGCGGGAGTTGATCGAGGTCCTCACGTCGGGCCGGTGGGCGGACGGGCGGTCCGCCGCGCTGCGGTCCGCCTTCCGTGAGCGGTTCTGCGAGTTCGACGACGGACAGGCCGCCGAACGGGTCGTACGGCGGGTGCTGCTCGGGCAGCCCGAGGAGGAGCTGCCGGCGCCGATCCCCCTGCGCGAGCGCCTGCCCGCACCGGCCGCCGCCGTGTCACGCCCCCGCACACCGGCGCGCTGATGGGCGCCTCGACGCCCTCACCCGCTCCCGCGCCCCAGCAAGCTCCCGGACCTGGAAGTGCCATGCCCCGCTTCAGCATCGTCGTGCCCGTCCACAACGTGCAGGGCTACCTGCGCACCTGTCTGGAGTCGGTCCTCGGCCAGTCGTACGGCGACTTCGAGCTGATCGTCGTCGACGACCGCTCCCCGGACGGGAGCCCGGCGATCATCGACGAGTTCGCGGCCCGCGACGAGCGGGTCGTGGCGGTGCACCTGCCCGTCAACGGCGGTATCGGCCCGGCCCGCAACCACGGCGCGAAGCTGGCGCGCGGCGAGTACCTGCTCTTCCTGGACAGCGACGACAGCTACACCCCGGGCACCCTGCGGGCGATCGCCGAGCGCATCGACGCCACCGGCCGGCCGGACATCGTGCTGTTCGACTACGCGCGCACCCACTGGTACGGCGCGGTGAAGCGCAACCGGGACGCGGAGATGTTCGCCGCGCCGGGCCCTGAGGTGTTCACGGTCGCCGAACGCCCCGAACTGCTCGACCTGTTCACGGTCGTGTGGAACAAGGCGTACCGCCTCGACTTCTTCCGCGAGGGCGGCTTCACCTTCCCCACCGGCTTCTACGAGGACGCGGTGATCGTCTACCAGACGCTGTGGACGGCCCGCACGATCACCCTCGTCGACCGGATCTGCGTGTACTACCGCCAGCGCCGCCAGGGCAACGCGATGCGCACGCCCAGCCGGGAGCACTTCGAGGTGTTCGCGCAGTACGAGCGGCTGTTCCGGTTCCTCGGGGAGCGGCCGGAGCTGGAGCGGTGGCGCGGTTTCCTCTACGACCACATGGCGGACCACTACCTCTTCATCCTGCGCCAGGCGGACCGCGTACCGCCGTCGTCGCGTCCCGAGTTCCACCGGCGGGCGGCCCGGGACCTGCGCGCGTACCGGCCGGACGGGCACCGGCCCGGCGCGCAGATCCCGCGGACGTCGTTCACGCTGCTCGCCCGCGCCCCGTACGCCCTCTACGCGCTGCACCGGGTCGCCGCCGTGAAGCGTGCCGGGCTGCGCAGGCGCCGCCTCGCGTGGCGGCGACGGCTGCGCAGGGTGCTGCTGGCGCTGCACCGGCGGCTGGTGCTGCGCCGCCCGCTCGACCGCAACCTCGCCGTGTACTCGGCTTTCTCGCACCGGGGCGTCCTCGGCGACCCGGCCGCGATCCACCGCAAGGCGCAGGAGCTCGCCCCGCACATCCGGTCCGTGTGGGTGGTCGGCAAGGACCATGTGGCCGCGCTGCCGCCGGGCGTCGACCACGTCCTGCCGGGCAGCCGCGCCTACCGCAGGGTCACGGCACGCGCCGGCTACCTGATCAACAACGTCAACTGGGCGAACGATCTGGTCAAACGCAGGGGCTCCGTCCACATCCACACCCACCAGGGCACCCCGGTGAAGTCGATGGGCGCGGATCTGCTGAAGTACCCCGGCGCGCGGCGCGGCTTCAGCGTCCCGAAGATGCTGCGGCGCGCCGACCGCTGGGACTACAGCCTGGTCGCGAACCCGCACTCCGAGCTGGTCTGGGACCGCGCCTACCCCTGCGGCTACACGTCCCTGCGCTCGGGCAGCCCGCGCAACGACTGCCTGGTCCGCCCCGAGGAGGGCCGCCGCGCATCCGTACGGCAGCGCCTCGGCGTCCCGGACGGGAGCACCCTGCTCCTGTACGCGCCGACGAAACGGGACCACCGGCAGGGCGGTTACGCACCGGCCCGCGACCTGGAACGCCTGATCGCGGGGCTGCCGGGCGACCACGTCCTGGCGGTCCGCCTGCACCCGTCCCTCGCCCAGCACCACGAACGCGGCCTCGGCCTGCGGGACCTGGCCGCGCGCGGCCTCCTCCTGGACGTCACCGACGAACCGCACGTCGAGGATCTGCTGCTCGCCTCCGACGCGCTGATCACCGACTACTCCGCCCTGATGTTCGACTACGCGCACCTCGACCGGCCGATCGTCCTGCACGCCTACGACCTGGACACGTATCTCGCCGCGCGGGGCACGTACTTCGACGTCACCGAGCATCCGCCGGGCCATGTCACCCGCGACGAGGACGAACTGGCGCGGCTGTTCGCGTCGGGCGCGTGGCGGGACGAGGAGTCGACCCGGCTGCGGACCGCCTTCCGGTCACGGTTCGGCGGCTACGACGACGGGCGGGCCGCGGAGAGGGTCGTACGGACGCTGATGCTCGGCGAGGACCTGGCGGCACCCATGGTCCCCGCGCCCGCAGCCGGTGCTCCGAGCGACGCGCTGACCCGCTCATGAAGGCCCGCCCCGCCGCGTGGGTGCTGTTCCTCGCCGCCCTGTTCGGCTGCCTTCAGCTCGCCAACGTCACCGGCCGGGACACCCCCGACAGCCGCAACTACCTGTCGTACGCGCTGAGTCTGGGCGGCGCCGACAAGACTCAGGCGGCGGACCGCAGCATCGCGTACGTGTGCGCGAGCCGGGGCGAGACGGCCTCCCGCAACCACAGCGTGGACGTCCGGCGCTTCCGTGCCCCCGATCCGGGGCCGGGCATCCGGGCGGAGTGCGACCGCTACTACCACTGGAGCGTCGGCCGGCGGCTCGACGCGGGCCAGACGTCCGGCTGGACGGCACCCTTCATGAGCGAGCGGTTCATGCGGATCTTCGAGGTGCGGCCCGGCTATCCGCTGCTGCTCCTGCCGTTCGTGACGGTGTTCGGCGTGACGTGGGGGCTGTGGGCGGCGGGGGTGTGCGTCGCGGCGGCCGGCGGCGTGCTGGTGTTCCTGGTCCTGCGGACGCTGGACGTGCCGGTGGGACCCGCGCTGGCCGGGCAGGCGCTGTACTACGTGCTGCCGACGGGCGTCACCGCGATGCGGCCCATGACCGAGGGCACGATGCTGGCGCTCACCCTCGCGGCGCTGTGGGGCTGCGCGCTGGTGCTGCGCGGGCGGCGGGCGGGCCCCGTGGTCGCCCTCTCCCTGGCGCTGCTCTTCACCGTGAAGCACTCGCAGGCACTGTTCCTGGCGGTGTGTCTGGCCGGGGCGTGCTGTGTGATCGGCGTCCACCGCAGGAGGTCGGGGCGGCCGGTCGGGGACGCCGTGAAGACGCTGCTGAAGGTGACGGTGGGGGCGGCTGCGGGAACGGTCCTGCTCGCCCGGCTCCTGCACTACCCCTCGGAGTCGGACAGCCTCCAGGACCTGCTCACCGACCACTTCTTCCGGCCGGACCGGGAGCGGCCCTGGCGGGAGTTCCTCCACCTGGAGGTCAACTTCTGGATCGAGTGGCTGCGCCGCCAACTGGCCGAGCCGCTGTTCCTGGTGCTGGTCGGGGCGGGGGTCTGGGCGGCGCTCCGGGCGCGGCCGGCGTTCGGGGTGCTGCTGGTCGGCGCCGCGTCGACCGGGGTGCTGAGCATGGCCGCACACCCCGACATCGCCATCGACCGCCTGATGGTGATGGCGTGGCTGGCTGCGGTGGTGGGGGTACCGCTGTGGTGGGCGGGGGATGATTTCCGCCCCGGCCGCCCCTACCCGTTCCCGTCACTGACTCGGAGGCTCCGCCCCCGAACCCCCACTGGAGGACTTAGCCTGCGGGCCGGCGGGGGCGCGCCCAAAGGATTGCGCAGTTCCCCGCGCCCCTGAAGGACGAGGCCCTGTGTCGGCCGACGGCCGGTGGGGGCGGGCCCAAAAGATTGCGCAGTTCCCCGCGCCCCTGAAGGACGAGGCCCTGTGTCGGCCGACGGCCGGTGGGGGCGGGCCCAAAAGATTGCGCAGTTCCCCGCGCCCCTAGGTGCCTCGGGGCGCGGGGAACTGCGCAAAGGGGGGCGAGGGGGCGCAGCCCCCATGCGTGGACGGGAACGGGTAGGGGCGGCGGGGCGAGGAAAACTACTCGACGACCAGCTCGACCGGCACGTTCCCCCGCGTAGCGTTCGAGTAAGGGCACACCTGGTGAGCCTGCTCGACCAGCTTCCGCCCGGTCTCCGCGTCGACAGACTCCGGCAGCTCCACCCGAAGCGTGACCTTGAGGGCGAACCCTTCCCCCTCCTTGCCGATCCCGACCTCCGCGGTCACCGCCGCGTCACTGACATCGACCTTCGCCGAACGCCCCACCAGCGCGAGCGCACTGGCGAAACACGCCGAGTACCCGGCGGCGAACAGCTGCTCGGGGTTCGTCCCCTGACCGTTGCCGCCCATCTCCGTCGGAATGCCGAGCTGCAGGTCGAGCTGCCCGTCGGAGCTGTAGGCGCGGCCGTCACGGCCGTGGGTGGCGGTGGCTACGGCGGTGTAGATCGCGTCCATGGAAACCATCCCTCTCAAAGGTCATTCAAGGTCCACATCGGGCCCGCGGCCTGTGGTTCCCGGCCGCCGACAACCACAAGTAGAGCACACAATTAAATTGTGCACAACTAAATGACGTGCCGAGGTACCCTGGAGCCATGACCACGACGCCCGTGTCCGAGGACCCCCAGGACGACTTCCTCCGCCTCGACCAGCAGATCTGCTTCTCCCTGAACGCCGCCTCGCGCGCCTTCGGGAGTCTGTACCGCGTCGTCCTGAAGGATCTGGGCCTCACCTACCCCCAGTACCTGGTCATGCTCGTCCTGTGGGAGCACGGCGACCTGCCCGTGAAGAAGGTCGGCGAGCACCTGCGGCTCGACTCCGGCACGCTGTCGCCGCTGCTGAAGCGACTGGAGACGGCCGGTCTCGTACGCCGTGAGCGCAGCGCCCTGGACGAGCGGTCCGTGATGGTCGGGCTCACCGGCGAGGGCACGGCCCTGCGCGAGCGGGCGCTGCGCGTACCGCGCCGGATCGCCGCCGCGACGGGCTTCGAGCTGGCGGAGATCGAGGACCTGCGGACCCGGCTCGACCGGCTCACGGGCGCGCTGGACGCGGCGGCGCTGGAGGAGACCCCGGGCTGCGAGTGACCCCGGCCGGGCCCGCCGCCACGGACCTGCGCACATAGAGCCGCATGACCGACGCCTTGCGCACGTACTCGGCCCGCGGCACGAACTCCCCCTCCAGGAGGGCGAGTTTGACCTGTTCGGCGGGGACCGGCGGATACCAGCCGGGCCGCAGCGCGTACGGCTCGGCGACCACCCACACGCGGTCGAGCCCGTCGAGCCGGCGGCGCAGTTCGCCGGGAGAGGTCTCGCGTCCGTAGAGGGTTCCGGAGACGGGCCCGGGCTCGCGCAGCGCGATGTCCGCCGTACCGCGGAAGCCCTTCGGGTACGCCACCGCCGCGCGTCTGGCGAGCGCCGGGAGGAAGAGCACGGGGTCGCCGTGGCTCATCCGCCGGGCCGCCGCGGCCGAGACGGCGGCGAGGTCGTCGGGGCGCCGGGCGGGGTCCCGGTCCGCGCGCAGGACGGGAAGCTGCGCGACGAGGGCGAGGGCGACGCCGCACACTCCGAGGCATGTGACGGCGTACGGGTGGACGTGTCGCGGCGTCCGGCGGCCGTACAGCCGGGCCGCCGCCCCGGCCAGCCGTTCCGCGCCCGCCGCCGCCAGCAGGGGTGCGCCCGCGAGCGCGTACAGCACATAGCGGTCGTCGTAGAGCGGCCAGTGGCGCGAGACGGCGAGGAGGGTCGCGGGCGGCACGAGCAGCAGCGGGAGGGCGACCGCGGGGAGGGAGAACGCGCCGCGGCGGGCGAGCGGCCCGCGCAGGGCGAGGACGATCAGCAGCAGATACGGGCCGAGGACCAGCGGGGTCGGCCCCGCGAACGACCGCAGCAGCGCCTCGACCGCGGCGCCATCGGGAGCCCTGAGCCACGCCACCTGCCCCGCCTGCCCATGGGAGACCACTGCCAGCGGAACCACCACGAGAACCACACCGGCGACGGCCCGCCCCCACCCCCACCACACATCCCGCGACACCCGCGCAAGCACCAACGTCCCCGCATGCGCGAGCAGAACCAGCACGGCGAACTCATGCAGCAACACGGTGACCCCGACAACACCCCCATAGACACCCCACCCCCACCCAGGGACACGGGAAACGGCGCGACAAGCCCCCACCCGCCCGCACCCAACACACGACCGCAGGACCCCGATAGGGGCGCGGGGAACTGCGCGACAAGCCCCCACCGCCCCGCACCCGACACACACCCCCGTCCCGGAGGGCCAACCCCCCGACCCCGCCGCCCGCACAAGCAAAAACGTGGCCCCCGCCACCCCCGCGGAGACGAGCGCATAAGCCCGCCCCTCCTGCGCGAAGTGCCCCACCACCGGCGTCACCGCGTACAACAACCCCGCCCACAACCCCACCCGCGGACGCGCAAGCCGCACCCCCAGCGCCGCCACGAGGCTCGCCGTCACCGCCGCCGCGCAGAGCGAGGGCAGGCGCAGCGCGACCTCGCCGGGACGGACGGCGAGGACGGGGTGCATGAGGAGGTAGTAGAGCCCGTGCACCGCGTCCACGGAGTGCAGCAGATGCCAGATCTGCGGCAGCGACCGCCGCGCCACCTGGAAGGTGACCGCCTCGTCACGCCACATCCCGCCCCGGTCGATCCCCCACAGGCCGATCACGAACATGACGACCCCGGGCACGACCACGGCCCCGACGACACCGAAGCCGGAGCCGGGGCCGGGGCCGGAGCCGGGGCCGGAGCCGGAGCCGGAGCCGGAGCCGGAGCCGAAACCGACAGCACCCCTCGAACGCTTGACGATCATGCGCCAGATCTTGTGCTAATAGCTGACCTTTGCCGCTGATCGACTCGTCATCAGCCGTTATGAGTCACCTTGCGGCTTACGATCCCCCGGATGATCCCCCGGAAGAAGCTCCCGACCCTCGCCGCGACCTGGTCGGCCACCCGCGCCCTGATGCTCTGGCTGCTCTCCCAGGACGGCCGCACCCCCCTCGGCGTCGGCGGCGTCGCACGCGAGGTGCACGAGCTGTACGCCCGCTGGTACGGCGTCCTCGCCACCGGCACGTTCCCCTCCGGCGACCGCCTGTGGCAGTACCCGCCGGGCGCGGGCCCCGTCCTGCTCTCCCCCGGACTGCTGCCGGGGCTGACGTACTTCCAGGCGTTCGTGACCCTCACCCTGGCCACCGACCTGCTGGTCGCCGTCGTCCTCACGCGCGCGGGCACCCGCCCCGGCCGCAGTCTGCGCGGCGCGGCGCTGTGGACGGCGGCCCTGCCCCTCCTCCTGCACATCCCCCTCGCGCGCTACGACGTGCAGGTCACCGCCTTCGCCGTGGTCTCCCTGCTGGCGTTGTCGCGCTCCACGCGCGCGTGCGGCGCGTTCGCCGCGCTCGGCGCCCTGGTGAAGGTGTGGCCCGCGCTGACCCTGATCGGCACGCCCCGGGGCCGTACGACGAAGGAGGCGTGGACGTCGGCGGCCGTCACCGCGGGCGCGCTGCTGCTGACGCTCGGCGCGCTCTTCCGCGACCCGTTCGACTTCCTGCACCAGCAGAGCGGCCGGGGCGTGCAGATCGAGTCGCTCGGCGGCACGGCCCTGTCCCTCGCCCGTCACGCGGGCTGGCCGGGGCAGGTGGGCTACCGGTACGGCGCCATGGAGTTCACCGGCCCGTACGTCACCTCGATCGCCGCGGTGTCGCTCGCGCTCACCGTCGCGGCCTTCGGCGCGCTGCTGCTGTGGCGGCTGCGCGCCCGGCACTGGACGCCGGCGACCCCGTACGACGCCGCGCTGAGCGCCGTGCTCCTGTTCACGGTGACGAGCCGGGTCATCAGTCCCCAGTACCTGGTGTGGCTGATCGGGCTGGCCGCCGTGTGCCTGACCTCGCGGCACACCACGCAGCGCCCGGTCGCGACGCTGGTCGCCGCGGCGGCGGCGGTCAGCTCGCTCGCGTACCCCGTCCTGTACGACGACGTCGTGGCCTGCACCTGGACGGGCACCCTGCTGATGCTCGTCCGCAACGGCCTGCTGGTGACGGCCGCCGGGCTCTCCTTCCACCGCTTGTGGACGGCCGGGCTCCGACCCGCCGGACCCCGGCCCGCGGAAACGCGCCCCGCGCCCGATCGACACCGCCCCCACGAGACGGTGGGCGCCCCTTGAGCGAGTGCCCCTAAAGGGGATTTTGCCCGCATTAACTACTATTGCGTCTCGTGGAAGCCGTACGAGCCATGCAAGCCAGAACGCCTCACGCCCCCCGACCGCACCGGGCGCAGGTGAGCGTCGTCGTCATCGGGTACGAGGACGCCGCCCATGTGGGGGACGCGGTGCGCTCGGCCCTGGCGCAGGGGCCCGCGGTCCGTGAGGTGATCGCCGTGGACGACTGCTCGACCGACGGCAGCGCGCACCTCCTGGACCGCCTCGCGTCGGACGAGCCGCGCCTGAGGGTCGTCCGCCGCGAGGTCAACAGCGGCGGCTGCGGCAGCCCGCGCAACGACGGCATCGACGCCGCCACGGCCCCGTACGTGATGTTCCTCGACAGCGACGACGTACTGCCGCCGGGCGCGGTGGACGCCCTGCTGACGGCGGCCACCGGACGCGGCACCGAGGTCACGGCGGGCCTGTGCGTGCGCCGCGAACTGCCCTCCGGCCGCGAGGTCCGCTGGCAGCCCGAGCTGTACGCGGGGGCCGCCCTGGTGACCCGCCCCTCGCGCCGCGTCCGCCTGGTCCACGACACGCTGTGCGTCAACAAGCTGTACCGCACCGGCTTCCTGCGCGAGCACGGCATCCGCTTCCCCGAAGGCCGCTTCCCCTACGAGGACTTCGTCTTCACCGCGCGCGTGCTCGCCGCCCGTCCGCGCATCGCGCTGATCCCGGACACGGTCTACGTCTGGCACGTGCGCCGCGACGCCGAACGCCTGTCGATCTCGCTGGACAGGTCGGGCGTCGACAACTGGCGCGCCAGGATCACCGCCCACGCCCTGGCGTACGACGTCCTCCTCGCCGCCGGTGAGAAGCGGCTGGCCCGCGCGTCCCGGGCGCGGTTCCTCGACCACGCCCTGCGGATGTACGTGCGCGAGCTGGATCTGCGCGGGGCCGTGTACCGGCGCGAGTGGTGGGCCCTCACGCGCGCCTACCTCGCGACGTTCGACGCGGCCGACTTCGCGCTGGCCCCGGCGCCCGGCAGGGTGATCGCCCAGGTGGTGCTGGCCTCCGAGAAGCCGCGCGACCTGACCCGCATCAAGGAGGTCGCGGCGCGTCCGGCCCGGCTGCGGCCCCCGTACGCGCGGGCGAAGGACGGTACGCCAATCTGGTCGGCCGACCTGCCCCACGTCACCCTGGAACACCTCCTGCACCGGCCCGTACGCGTCCTGCCCATGGCCGTCGACGCGGAACTGCGGCCCCGCGCGCGCGGCACCCGGCTGCGGCTGCGCCTGCACGAGCTGTACGGGCGGATGGCGGACGCGGCACCGGCGACCGTGGACGCCGAGTTCGTGCACCGGGGGGACGGGCGGACGGGCCTCACGCTCACCGCACGCTTCCACGCGGACGACATCGACCCCGACACCATCGGCTCCGGCTCCATCGGTTCCGGCGTCGACTCCTGGACGGCCGAGGCGCCGGCCGACCTCGCGGCGCTCGGCTCCGGCACCTGGGACCTGCGGCTGTGCCTGCGCTTCCACGACGGCACGACCCGCGAGACCACCGCGCACGCGAGCACGGGCCCCGGCCTGCTGCGCCGGACGATCCTGCCGAGCGTCCGGCACGGGGTCCTGCTCGTCCAGCCGTACGCGACCCACGCGGGCTCGCTCGCACTGCGGATCGCGCCGGGGCTGCGGGGGACGGCGGCCGTGCTGGGCCGCAGACTGAAGCGTTTGCTTCACTGATCCGTATCCGCACCATGAGGGACACACGAGTACGCACGAGTACACACGAGGGGACGGCCGTAGATGACCTGGCTGATCACCGGCGGCGCCGGCTACATCGGGGCGCACGTCGTCCGCGCGATGACCGAGGCGGGCGAACGGACCGTGGTGTACGACGACCTGTCCACCGGGATCTCCGAACGCGTCCCGGACGGGGTGCCGCTCGTCGTCGGCTCGACCCTGGACGGGGAGCGGGTCGCGCGGGCGCTGCGGGACCACGCGATCACCGGTGTCGTGCACCTGGCGGCGAAGAAGCAGGTCGGCGAGTCGGTGGACCTGCCGCTGCACTACTACCGCGAGAACGTCGAGGGGCTGCGTGTGCTGCTGCAGGCGGTCACGGCCGCCGCGGTGCCGTCCTTCGTGTTCTCGTCCTCGGCCGCGGTGTACGGCATGCCCGACGTCGACCTCGTGACCGAGGAGACGCCCTGCGTGCCGATCAACCCGTACGGGGAGACCAAGCTCGCCGGGGAGTGGCTGGTGCGGTCCACGGGCCGCGCGCACGGGCTGTCGACGGCCTGTCTGCGCTACTTCAACGTGGCGGGCGCGGCGGCGCCGGAACTGGCCGACGTGGGCGTCTTCAACATCGTGCCGATGGTCTTCGAGAAGCTCACGCGGGGCGAGCCGCCCCGGATCTTCGGCGACGACTACGCGACCCCGGACGGCACCTGCGTGCGCGACTACATCCACGTCGTCGACCTGGCGGAGGCCCATGTGGCGGCGGCCAGGCGGCTCGCCGCGGCCCCCGGCACCGAGCTGACCCTCGACATCGGGCGCGGCGAGGGCGTCTCGGTCCGCCGCATGATCGACCGCATCAACGAGCTCACCGGCCACACGCTCGCGCCCACGGTGACCCCGCGCCGGCCCGGCGACCCGGCGCGGGTCGTGGCCTCCGCCGAACGCGTCGCCGCGGAACTCGCCTGGAAGGCCAAGTACGGCCTCGACGACATGATCACGTCGGCCTGGGAGGGCTGGCTACGGCTCCACCCGCAGGCACGGCACGGCTAGGAGCCGCCGCACCGCTGCGCGGCTCGCGGCTCCGAAACACACTCGCCGCGGGCCGGAGGTGGTCCTGGGCCGCGGCGAGGGTGTGCTGACGCGATCCGTCAGAGCTTGTCCATACGGGTGTAGGGGCTGACGATACGGGCCTGGCGGGAGCCGAAGTCGACGAGCATCGCGATGCCCTCCTCGACGCCGACAATCCTGCCCAGGCCGAACTGGTCGTGCGTCACACGGTCACCCAGGGCGAAGTGCTTGGCGACCGGGACAACCGGAGCTTTGAAGGGACTGGTGGACAGGTGGCGCCGGGGCGCGGATGGCTTCGTCATCGTGTTTCCAGTATGCGCCCCCGGAGGGCCCGAGAGTGAGGCGTGGATGACAACGATCCGGTCGCTGCGGGGCCTCGGAGCCTCCCGGGAGGTACCCGGAGCAGGGCGGCAGGCGCCGCCGAACCGCAGGTGGAACGGCCGTCTCCGGTCCTCTACAGCGCCCTGAGAGCCGCCGCCGTGGCCCGGGTCAAGCTCTCCAGATATCCCTTCGGCGGCTTTGGGCCACGGATCACCACCGCGCGCCAGTACAGCGGTCCCGACATCAGGTCGAGAGCCAGTTCGCCGTCGACGTCCGCACGGATCTCACCGCGCGCCCGGGCCGCCTCGACGATGCCGTTGGCGACGCCCGCCTGCCCCTCGCGCAGCGCTTTCTGCAGGGCCTCGGCGATCTCCGGGTTGCGGGCCGCCTCGGCCTGAAGATCCGGGATGACCTGCGAGGCGACAGGGTGACGCAGGGCGCGTGAGGTGACCTCGTACAGCAGGCGCAGATCGCCCTCCAGGGTGCCCGTGTCGGGTGCGGGCAGCCCCTGTACGGCGATCGCGGAGACCAGGTCGAGCACCAGGTGCAGCTTGGAGCGCCACCGGCGGTAGACGGCGGTCTTGCCGACGCCCGCGCGGCGCGCGATCCCCTCGATGGACATGCGCGCGTATCCGACGGCCGCGAGTTCCCCGAAGACGGCGGCCCTGATCGCCTCCGTGACGTCCTCCCGGAGGACGGCCGCCCCGGCGGGGGCCCGGCGGCGCGGCTGCGGCTTCGCCTCCGACTCCGGCCGCTCCGGCCGCTCGGGCCGCTCCGGCCGCGACTGCGGCGGCAACTCCGGCTGCTGAGGGCTCTGGGGTGCTCCGTCGGCATCGGCGTTCGTCGTCATGCGGACCAGCATAGAGGCGTGACGACGAAACGGTTGCGTTCCGACGTCGGATCGGCCTACGCTCACGTGACGACGATACGGTCCCGTCCCGACGTAAAGCCGTCCCCAATCGCAGCTCAACCGCAGGCAAAGAGCCCTCGAAGGGCCCCAGTTCGCCCCTTCCTCCCTCTCCGCCCCTCCCCCGAGTGAAAGCAGCGGATGTGAGTCAGGTCCTCGACACACCGTCCTCGGCGCCCCCGCCCCCGGCGCCGGTCCTGCCCGACGACGACCCCGCGGCACTCGCCGCCCGCCACGGCCTCACCGTCAGCGGCGCACGGCCCACCCTGTCCGCGTACGTCCGCCAGCTGTGGGCGCGCCGGCACTTCATCACCGCGTTCGCCACGGCCAAGCTCACCGCCCAGTACAGCCAGGCGAAGCTCGGCCAGGTCTGGCAGGTGGCCACCCCCCTGCTGAACGCGGCGGTCTACTACTTCATCTTCGGCGTCCTGATGGGCACGAGCCGGGGCGTGCCGGACTACGTTCCGTTCCTGGTCACGGGCGTGTTCGTGTGGACGTTCACACAGAGCTCGATCATGGCGGGCACCCGGGCGATCTCCGGCAGCCTCGGCCTGGTCCGCGCCCTGCACTTCCCGCGGGCCGCGCTCCCGGTGTCGTACGCGCTGCAACAGCTTCAGCAGCTGCTGTTCTCGATGGCCGCGCTGTTCGTGATCCTGCTCTGCTTCGGTGTGCCCGTCGGCGTGTCCTGGCTGCTGGCCGTGCCCGCGCTGGCACTTCAGTTCGTGTTCAACGCGGGCGTGGCGATGATCGTGGCCCGGCTGGGCGCCCGGACACCGGACATCGCACAGCTGATGCCGTTCCTGCTGCGGACCTGGATGTACGTCTCCGGGGTCATGTGGAGCATCGACCGGGTGCTCGCCGGCCACCCGGACCTGCCGCGGATCGTGCTGCTCGCCCTGCGGTGCAACCCGGCCGCCGTCTACATCGACCTCATGCGGTTCGCGCTGATCGACTCGTTCCACGCGAGCCAGCTGCCCCACCACGTGTGGGCACTCGCGGTCGGCTGGGCCCTGCTCGCCGGCGTCGGCGGCTTCATCTACTTCTGGAAGGCTGAGGAGACTTACGGCCGTGGCTGAACAGAGCGCAGTGACCGACCGGGTCGGTCGGATCCCCACCGTCGTCGCCGACCGCGTCGACATCGTCTACCGCGTCAACGGCACGGGCGTGGGGCGGGGCAGCGCCACCGCCGCGCTCAACCGCATCCTGCGTGGGAAGAAGGCCGAGCAGGCGTCGGGCGTGCGCAAGGTGCACGCCGTCAGGTCCGTCTCCTTCACCGCGTACCGGGGTGAGGCGATCGGCCTGATCGGCACGAACGGTTCGGGCAAGTCCACCCTGCTCAAGGCCGTCGCCGGCCTGCTGCCCGTCGAACACGGCCGTATCTACACGGACGGCCAGCCCTCCCTGCTGGGCGTCAACGCCGCGCTGATGAACGACCTCACCGGCGAACGCAACGTCTACCTGGGCGGGCTCGCGATGGGCATGTCCCGCGAGCAGGTGCGCGAGCGCTACCAGGAGATCGTCGACTTCTCCGGGATCAACGAGAAGGGCGACTTCATCACCCTGCCGATGCGCACGTACTCCTCCGGGATGGCGGCGCGACTGCGGTTCTCCATCGCCGCCGCGAAGGACCACGACGTGCTGATGATCGACGAGGCCCTCGCGACGGGGGACCGCTCCTTCCAGAAGCGCTCCGAGGCCCGGATCCGGGAGCTGCGGAAGAGTGCGGGCACGGTCTTCCTGGTGAGCCACAACAACAAGTCGATCCGGGACACGTGTGATCGGGTGCTGTGGCTCGAACGGGGGGAACTCCGTTTGGACGGCCCCACGGAGGAAGTCCTCAAGGAGTACGAGAAGTTCACGGGGGGTGGGGGGAAGGGGTAGTTCGGCTGCGGGCGAGTGGGGGCTGGTCGCGCAGTTCCCCGCGCCCCCACTGCCCAGGGGCGCGGGGAACTGCGCGGGTGCCCCCCACCGGCCCGCACCCGACGCACAACCGGGACCTCACCGTTCAAGAAACGCGAACAACCCCTCCCACCTGCTCACGATCTCGGTCGTCGTATAACGCTGGATATTGACGCGGGCCGCCTCGCCCATCCCGTCCCGCAGCGACTTGTCGGACATCAGGACATCCAGCCGCCGAGCCAGCTCCCCCGTGTTGCCGAGACCCGCAAGGAGCCCGTCCACCCCGTCGTGGACGATCTCCCGCACACCCGGCGCGCAGTCGAACGCCGCACACGGCACCCCCATCGCCATGGCCTCCATCAAGGCGAGCGGAAACCCCTCGCCCCGGGAGGACAGGGCGAAGACGGAACCGCCCCGCAGCGCCTCCGGCACATCGCTCGTACGCCCCATCCAGTCCACGCAGCCGTCCAGCCCGAGGGCCGTGCACTGCTTCTTCAGGATCTCCTCGTCCTCGCCCGAGCCGTAGATCCGCAGCCGCCAGTCGGGGTGGCGCGGCGCGACCTCCGCCCAGGTGTCGAGGAGCATGTCGATGCCCTTCTGGTCGTGCAGCCGCCCGATGCTGACGACCACGTTCCCGGTACGCGCCGACGGCACCTCCGGCATGAACGGCAGCGGATTCGGCATGTACGAGGCGTTGTTCATGCCCTGCCCGATCCACAGGTCGGCGTCCTCGCGGGTCAGCGCCAGCATGCGGTCGACGTCCCGGTAGTGCCTGCGCACCCGGTTGAAGCGCGAGGACGCCTTCGAGTACGCGTACGACTCGTGGCTCATCCCGATCACGGTCAGGCCGCGCGTGTCGGCCTGGGCGACCCACTCCATGGCCCACACCTGCGTGACGATCACGACCGCGCCGGGCCGTGCCGCCCGGAAGAGGGCGGTGAGCTTCGCGGCCTCCTCGCGCATGCTCGCCTCGCGCGCCCGGCCGGGCCGCGGCGGCTGTCCGGCGTACAGGGTCGTCGTCGGGTAGGGGATCTCGCCGAGTTCCTGGGGCACCTCGGACGGTGTGATGCCGACGACGTGGACGCGGTGGCCGCGTCCGGTGAACAGCCGGGCCATCTGGTGCGACCAGCTCGTCACCCCGCCCAGCTCGTCGACGCTGTTGGAGACGAAGAAGAGGTCCCGGCGCGGATCCGCGGTCGTGGGGGTGCCCTCGGCTGTCATGCGCGCCTCCACTGGGAGAAGAACTGGTCGACGATGCTCCGCGCGGCGGTACCCGTGTCGTACTCGCCGAACTCCGCGACGAAGCCCTCCCGTGCCTCCCGGTACTTGACCACCTGCTCGTCGAGGGAGGCGAGGGCCACGTACAGCTCCTCCTCGGTGCGCACGACGGGGCCCGGGGCCCGTTCGAGGAGGTCGAAGTAGGTGCCGCGGCCCTCGTGCACGTACTCCTCGTAGTCGTGGGCGAAGAAGAACAGCGGCCGGCCGAGGAGCGCGTAGTCGAACATCACGGACGAGTAGTCGGTGATCAGACCGTCGGCGAGCGCGAGCAGCGGCGTCACGTCGTGGTGGGCCGACACGTCGACGACGCGCCCGCGCACCGACGGCGGGAGCACGACGTGGTTGAGGTAGTGCGAGCGCACCAGCAGGACGTACCGGTCGCCGAACTCGTCGGCGAACCGCTCCACGTCGAAGGGCAGCTCGAACCGCCGCTGCCTGCCGCCGTGCTGCCGGAAGGTGGGCGCGTACAGCAGGACGGCTTTGTCGTCCGGGATCCCCAGCTCGGCGGCGAGCGGCCCGCGCTCCCGCACACCGGTCTCCTCCTCCCGCCCGCGGGCCGCCACGAGCGCGTCGTTGCGGGGGTAGCCCACGCGCAGCAGCGTGCGCTCCTTCAGCCGGAACGCACGGGCGAGGGTGCGTACGTCGTGCTCGGAGCGGATCAGGAACCGGTCGAAGCGGTCGAGGACGCGCTGCTGCTCCTGCTGCGCGCCCCGGGTCCTGAGCTTCCACTCCGCCTCGTCGAAACCCATCCGCTTGAGCGCCGACCCGTGCCAGGTCTGGATGTACGTGGTCTGCGGCCTCTTGGTGAGCTTCAGCGGATAGCTCTGGTTGTCGACCCAGAACTCCGCCCGCGCCAGCGCCTTCAGATAGGGCAGCGACCAGCGGCGTACGAGGGTCGCGTCGGGCGGGAAGCCCTCGGGGCGCCCTGCGTACGACCACACGGCGTCGAAGGCGAGATCCTGGCGCCGCATCTCCTCGTAGAGCGCCTTGGGGCTGTCGCTGTACTGCCGGCCCAGATGGCTCTCGAAGACGACCAGGCCCTTCTTCACGGGCAGCCGGCTGAACACCTCGTGGTAGACGCGGATCTTGGTGGCCCCGGAGGTGAGCCTGCGCCGCACCCCTTTCGCCTTCCGGTACCCGGACTTGGCGAGCCGGCCGGGCGTCCCCCGCACTCCCCTGCCGACGAGCGCCTCGACCCGCTCGCGGGTGACGACCCGGAAGGAGAGATGGCCGCGCGCGGAGACCTCGGGCTCGATATGGTCGGCGACCAGCCGGGTGAGCCGCGGCCGGACGGGCGACCGGCCGACGGCCAGACCGGGTTCGGAGGCGGTGAGACGGGTGGTGGTGCGCACCCCGTCGACGTCCAGACGCAGCCGTACGTCCCACACGGCGTCCACGACACCGAGGGGCCGCAGCCCGTGCGCGAGGTCGACCGACGCCTCCCAGGCGATGGACTCGCCCTCGTGCCGCAGCGTGCGGACGGGGAAACGGAAGGTCTGGAAGCGCACGCCCTTGCGGCGGGCGCCGAACTCCAGCTCGCCGGTGAGCCGCGCGCCGGGCGGGACGACACCGAGGGGGTTGGTGATGCGCCCGGCCAGCCGGACGGTACCGGGGGTGCCGGGGGTGCCTGCGGTACCCGCTCCCTCCTCGTACCCGGTCAGGACATTGCGCAGGAACATCTTCTCGACGGGTTTGACGTGATAGCCGAGTTCGGTGACATCGAGAACATGCCGAGCGAAGACTCCTTCTTCGTCCCTTTCGTCGATGTGCTCGGCACACCAGTAGACGCGGCCGTCGCGCTCGACGAGCGGTGAGGAGATCTTGTCGCGGTTGGTGAGGGTGTCCACGGCCGGCAGGAGGTTGTCCCAGTCGCTCCTGCTCAGCAGATAGGCGCAGATGGCGTGGATGGGCTCGACCTCGTCGAAGGCGGCCCGGTCGATGGAGTCCAGATAGCCGCGCGCGATGGCGGCGAACTCCTCCCGGTAGGAGGCGTCCCGGAACGGCAGATCGCGCAGATGCAGCACCAGGTCGTGCTTGAGGAACTTGACGTCCTTGAAGAACTTGAGCTCCGCCAGCCCCCGCTCGGCCAGCAGCCGGTCGACCCGCCGGTGGATCTCCATGCGGTGCGCGAAGTTGGCGATCTCGGCGCGGCGGTTGCTGATGGACTTGGCCGCGGCCTTGTCGACGACCCGCCAGTCGTAGACGCGGTTCGGGATGAGGGTGATCCTGCGGGCCGCCGCGTACGCCCGCGCGGAGAAGAGCAGGTCCTCGTAGTGAATGCCGACGGGGAACTCAAGCCCCTCCCCGACCAGGAACTCCCGGCGATAGCACTTGTTGGTGGACAGGGTGTCGAAGACCAGCAGGTCGGGCAGTTCGGAGACCGACTCCAGGGTGCGGGTGCGGGTGTAGAGCCAGGGGTACCACTTGACCTCCTTGCCGCCCCGCGAGTCGACGTGGACCCGTACGCACAGGCCGGAGACGAGATCGGCGCCGGTCGTCTCGGCCGCCTCCAGCATGTTCCGGCAGGCGTTGCGTTCCAGTACGTCGTCGCTGTCGAGGAAGACGACGTACGTGCCGCGGGCCTCGGCGATCCCGCGGTTGCGGGGCGCGCCGCAGCCTCCGCTGTTCTCGTCCAGCCGGAAGGCGCGTACGCGGCCGGGGTGCCGCGCGGCCAGCCCTCGCGCGACGTCGTACGAACGGTCCGTGCTCCGGTCGTCGACGATCACGACCTCGACGTTGCGCAGCGTCTGCTCCAGCACGGAGCGGACGGCTGTGTCCAGCCGGGCCTCGTCGTTGTAGACGATCACGACAACAGAGATGTCAGGACGATCCTCATTCATCCTATTTACCCTAAGCGCCCCCAGAGGATCCCCACACAGGAACTAGCCCGTACAGGGACATGCCCTCGCCCCCGCCGCCCCTACCCGTTCCCGTCCACGACTCAGGGGCTCCGCCCCCGAACCCCCGGTCCTCAAGCGCCGGACGGGCTGAGAGATTCGCGGACGGTCCGCGACACTCCAGCCCGTCCGGCGCTTGAGGACGAGCGCGCAGCGCGATCAGGGGGGCGAGGGGGCGCAGCCCCCATACGTGGACGGGAACGGGTAGGGGCGGCGGGGGCGAGAAAAGAAAGGGCACCCCCAACCCACAGGGGTGCCCTTCAACCGGCGTGGACGCAACCGCTACGAATGCGTCCGCAACATCGTCCGCATCGTCCTCATCGCCACAGACAGATTCGCAAGATCGAACGCCTCGGATCCCTGAATCTCCTCCAGAGTCGTCCGCGCCCGAGCAAGAATCGCCGCGTTCCGCTCCTCCCACGCCTTGAACCGCTGTTCAGGCGTGGCAGACCCGTTCCCCGCGGCCAGCACATCCGCCGTCAGCGCCGCGTGCGCCGCGTACAGGTCCTCCCGGATCGACGCCCGCGCCATCGACTGCCACCGATCGGCCCGCGGCAGCTCGATGATCCGGTCCATGAGCTGAGTGATCCGCAGCCGGTCACCGAGGTCGTAGTAGACCTCCGCGACGGCCATCGGATCCTTGCCCATACGGTCACCGACCGCGACGATGTCGAGCGTCGGGAAGGCGGACGAGAACCCGGCCACCCGCTGCGCCAACTCGTCCGGCACCCCGGCCCCGGACAGCTCGTCGTAGATCTGCTGGTACCACTCCAGATCGGCGCCCCGCAGCAGGTTGGGCAGCTCGCCCCAGACCTGCGTGACCCGCTCCTGGAAGAAGCCGATCGTTTCAGCAAGCTGGATCGGCTGCGGCCGGTTGTTGAGCAGCCACCGCGTACCGCGCTCGACGAGCCGGCGCGAGTGCAGCCGGATCCGGGTCTGGACCCCCGCGTCGACCTTGTTGTCGAGCGCCTCGACGCCGTCCCACACGGAGCTGGAGTTGAAGATCGCGCGGGCCGCGGTCTGCGCCCTGACGATCTCCTCCAGGGATGCCCCGGTCTCCTCCCGCAGACGGTGCAGGAAGCTCGTACCACCGGTGTTGACCGTGTCGTTGACCAGCACGGTCGTGACGATCTCGCGCCGCAGCGGGTGGCTGTCGATCTGCTCGGCGAACTGCTTCCCGAGCGCGCTCGGGAAGTACGCGTGCAGCAGGCTCCGCAGGTGGTCGTCGTCGGGCAGCGACGTGTGCAGCAGCTCGTCGGAGACCGTGATCTTCGTGTACGCGAGGAGGACGGCCGTCTCCGGCTGGGTGAGCCCGTGCCCGGCGTTGAGCCGCTCCTTGATCTGCCGCTCGGTGGGCATGAACTCCAGCGCGCGGTCGAGGTGACCGGCCCGCACCAGGTGCCGCAGGTAGCGGTGCTGGGCGTGGAGCATGCTCGGCGACTGGGCGAGCGCGTTGGCGAGCGCCGTGTTCTGCGCGTAGTTGTTGCGCAGGACCAGCGTGCCGACCTCGTCGGTCATCTCGGCGAGCAGCTTGTTGCGCTGCTTGACGGTCATGTCGCCGTCCGCGACCACCGCGTTGAGCAGAATCTTGATGTTCACCTCGTGGTCGGAGGTGTCCACGCCCGCGCTGTTGTCGATGGCGTCGGTGTTGACCTTGCCGCCGGCCTGCGCGAACTCGATGCGCCCGAGCTGGGTGAGGCCGAGGTTGCCGCCCTCGCCGACGACCTTGACCCGCAGGTCGGCGCCGTCCACGCGGATGGCGTCGTTGGCCTTGTCGCCGACGTCCGCGTGCGTCTCGGTGGACGCCTTCACGTACGTACCGATGCCGCCGTTCCACAGCAGGTCCACCGGCGCCGCGAGGATGGCCCGCATCAGGTCGGCGGGGGTCATCTTGCCGACGTTGCCCTCGATGCCGAGCGCTTCCCGGATGTGGCTGTTGAGCTGGATCGCCTTGGCCGTACGGGGGAAGATGCCGCCGCCCTGCGACAGCAGCTCCTTGTCGTAGTCGGCCCACGACGAACGCGGCAGCTCGAAGAGGCGGCGGCGCTCGGCGTACGAGGTCGCGGCGTCCGGGCGCGGGTCGATGACGATGTGCCGGTGGTCGAAGGCGGCGACCAGGCGGATGTGCTCGGAGAGCAGCATGCCGTTGCCGAAGACGTCACCGCTCATGTCGCCCACGCCGACGACCGTGAAGTCCTCGGTCTGGGTGTTGACGCCCAGCTCGCGGAAGTGCCGCTTCACGGACTCCCAGGCGCCGCGGGCGGTGATGCCCATCTTCTTGTGGTCGTAGCCCGCCGAGCCGCCGGAGGCGAAGGCGTCCCCGAGCCAGAAGTTGTACGACTCGGCCACACCGTTGGCGATGTCGGAGAACGTCGCCGTGCCCTTGTCGGCGGCGACCACCAGGTAGGTGTCCTCGCCGTCGTGCCGTACGACGTCGGAGGGCGGTACGACCTCGCCGGCCACCATGTTGTCGGTGATGTCGAGCAGCGCCGAGATGAAGGTCTTGTAGCTGCGGACGCCCTCGGCCATCCAGGCGTCGCGGTCCACCGCCGGGTCGGGCAGCTGCTTGGCGACGAAGCCGCCCTTGGCGCCGACGGGCACGATGACGGTGTTCTTGACCATCTGCGCCTTGACGAGCCCGAGGATCTCGGTGCGGAAGTCCTCCCGCCGGTCGGACCAGCGCAGCCCGCCGCGCGCGACCTTGCCGAACCGCAGGTGCACGCCCTCGACGCGCGGCGAGTACACCCAGATCTCGTACGCCGGCCGCGGCGCGGGCAGGTCCGGGATGGCCTGCGGGTCGAACTTCATGGAGACGTAGTCGTGCGGTACGCCGCCGCCCGCCTCCTGGAAGAAGTTCGTGCGCAGGGTCGCCTTGATGACGGTGAGGAAGGACCGCAGGATCCGGTCCTCGTCGAGGCTGGCCACCTGGTCGAGAGCGGCGTCCAGCTCCTCCAGGAGGGCGTCGGTCAGCTCGGTGCCCGCCCGCTGCCGGTCCGGCGACATCCGGGCCTCGAAGAGCGAGACGAGCAGCCGGGTGGTGTGGACGTTGCTGCGGAGGGTGTCCTCCATGTAGTCCTGGCTGAACGTCGAACCGGCCTGGCGCAGGTACTTGGCGTACGCGCGCAGCACCATCGCCTGCCGCCAGTTCAGCCCGGCGCTCAGGACGAGGGAGTTGAAGCCGTCGTTCTCGGCGCGCCCGGTCCAGGTCGCCGCGAAGGCCTCCTGGAACCGCTCGCGGCCGTCGTCGCCGAGGTGGTCGCCGTTGCCGCCGGGCGACTTGGGCAGCCGCAGACCGAAGTCGTAGATCCACGCGGAGTCGCGGTCCGGGCAGCGCAGCTCGTAGGGCCGCTCGTCGGTGACCTCGACGCCGAGCCGGGTGAGGACCGGCAGGACGGCGGAGAGGGAGACCGACTCGCCGATGCGGTAGATCTTGAAGCGGCGCTCTCCGGGGGCGGCCCCGACCGGCTCGTACAGGCTGAGGTCGAAGTCCTTGCCGTCGCCGAGCTGCTCCAGGCGGACCAGGTCGGCGACCGCGGTGCGCGGGTTGTGGTCGGCCTTGTAGCCCTCGGGGATGATGTTGCCGTACCGGCGCAGCAGTTCGGCCGCGCGCTCCTCGCCGCACTCGGCGTTCAGCGCCTCGGCGAAACCGTCGGCCCAGGAGCGGGCGGCCTCGACGAGCCGCGCCTCGATGCGGTCCTTGTCGGCGTCGCTGAGCTGCGGCAGTTCGGTGCCCTGCGGGACCCGGACCACGAAGTGCAGCCGGGAGAGGATCGATTCGGTGTTCCAGGCGGTGAAGTCGACGCTGGTGCCGCCCAGTTCCTCCTTGAGGATGTCGATGATCCGCAGGCGCACGCCGGTGGTGTAGCGGTCGCGCGGGAGGTAGACGAGCGCGGAGTAGTAGCGCCCGTACTCGTCCTGGCGCAGGTAGAGCCGCAGCCGGCGCCGCTCCTGGAGGTACAGCACGGACGTGACGATCGCCCGCAGTTCGTCGGGCGGGGTCTGGAAGAGCTCGTCGCGCGGGTACGTCTCCAGGATCTGGAGGAGGTCGCGGCCGTCGTGGCTGTTGGGCGAGAAGCCGGCGCCGCGCAGGACCTCGGCGACCTTGCGGCGGATGACGGGCACCCGGCGCACGGACTCGGTGTAGGCGGCGGAGGAGAACAGGCCCAGGAAGCGCCGCTCCCCGATGACGTTGCCGTCGGCGTCGAACTTCTTCACGCCGACGTAGTCGAGGTAGGACGGCCGGTGCACGGTGGCGCGGCTGTTCGCCTTCGTCAGGACGAGGAGCTTGTGCTCACGGGCCTTCGCGCGGGCGTCGGCGGGCAGCCGCTCGAAGGACGGGCTGACGGGGTGGCTCTCGTCCTCGCCGTGCTGCGGGTCGGAACGCAGGACGCCGAGCCCGGTGCCGGGGACGGCGGCCAGCGAGTCGTCGTCGTGCAGCTCGTACTCGCGGTACCCGAGGAAGGTGAAGTGGTCGTCCGCGAGCCAGCGCAGCAGTTCGCGGGCCTCCTCCACCTCCTGGTCGCGCAGGTCGTCGGCGGTGGGCTCCTTCGGCAGCTCCTCGGCGATCCGCAGCGCCGAGTCGCGCATCTTCTCCCAGTCCTCGACGGCCTCACGGGCGTCGGACAGGACCCGCAGCAGATCGGCGGTGATCTGCTTGAGATCGGCGCGGTCGGTCTCGCGGTCGATCTCGACGTGGATCCAGGACTCGATCGAGGCGTCGTGCGGGAGGTCGCCGGCGGGGCGGGTCCCGAGGACCTCGATGAGCTTGCCGGTGAGGTCGCGCCGCACGAAGAACTGCGGGTGGATCACGACATGGATCCCGCGGCCCTGCCGGGACAGCTCGTTGGTCACCGAGTCGACGAGGAAGGGCATGTCGTCGGTGACGACCTCGACGACGGAGTGGCTGCAGGTCCAGCCGTTCTCCTCGACGGTCGGGGTGACGACTCTTACGTTCGCCGTGCCCTGGGGTCGCTTCTCGGCCAGTCGGTAGTGCGAGAAGGCGGCTCCGAAGACATCGACCGGGTCGCGGTCGGCGAGGTCCTCCGGGGCGGTGTGCAGGTAGTAGCGCTGGAGGAACGCGAGCAATGTGTCCTGGTCGGGAGCGCTCGCGTCCGTCTTCCCGGTCGGCAGGTGAGAATTCCCCCCGGCCGGGCTGTTCTCAGCAACCCGGGCGGCTCGTTCGAGCAGCTCGGCCTTGGCTTCGTCCAGCTTGGTCTGCATTGTCCTCTGGCTCCTGTCGCGCGCCGTTGCGTGACGTCGTAGAACGTGAAGTGACGTAGCGCCGCGACGCGGGGTGTCCGGTCTGATCCGACGCTATGCCGCGATGAGAGATGAGCGGGGCGTTATCGGCCATATTTGGCGGCACCGGAGGGTGTGACCCTGATCTCGGTGCCTGTTCGGCGGCTGCCCGCTCGCGGGGACCAGCGACCGCCCGGTCACGGATGTCGTCCGTGCGGTCCGGGCGCAGGGCAGGGGCAACGATGCCCCCGCGACGTATCGCGCTGATCACGACCCAAGGCTATCGCCCCTGCGGGGGGCCTCGTCATGAGCCGTATGTGTACAAAAGAGGGATCACCTTTTTGACACTTTGCACAGTTCGCTTCGTCGACGACTGTGCACGGCCAGGACCGCGGACAACCGCGCCCCTCAAGGGGCGCGGGGAACTGCGCCTTTAGGGGCGCGGGGAACTGCGCGACCAGCCACAGCGAACCCGCACCCGACACACGACGCCCACACCCCCAGCGCCACGGGCACAGGCACCCGCGCCTTCCAGGGACGCGGGGAACTGCGCCTTTAGGGGCGCGGGGAACTGCGCGACCAGCCACAACGAACCCGCACCCGACACACAACCCCCGGCCGAAGGCCGACGACCCGAGCCGCAGGGCTCAAGCGGCTCCAAGGGGCAGGCCCCAGAAACTCACGCCGCCAACCACTCGGCCAGAGTCACCGCCTCCGCAAGCGAATCCACCACCGGCACCCCCACCCCCTCAAGACTGGCCCGACTGTGCGACCCCCCGGTGTACAGCACGGCCTTCGCCCCCACATGCCGCGCAGCGACCGCATCGTCCGCCGCGTCCCCGATCACCACCGTACGAGCGGGCTCCACCCCCGTCAGGGCTCTCAGATGCCGCACCATGTGCTCGGCCTTGCTGCCGCCCGACGGCCCGGTCCGCCCGTCGACCCGCACAAAATGGGGCTCGATACCGAACCCCCGCACCAACGGCACCAGTTCCTCATGCCCGTACATGCTCAGGATCGACTGGCTCCGCCCGCCCGACACCCACTCCGCGAGCAGCCCGGGCACCCCGTCGGTGAGCCCGCACCCCACCCGGTGCTCCGCGTAGTACCGGTGGAAGACCGCGTCCATGACCTCCCACTCGTCGTCCGTCGGCAACCGCCCGATCAGCCGCTCGTAGAACTTCGGCACGGGTACGCAGTACAGCTCCCGGTACCGCTCCAGCGTGATCGACGGTATGCCCAGCTCCGCGAACGCCGCGTTCGTCGCGCCGATGATTGCCTTGTTGTCGTGGAACAGCGTCCCGTTCCAGTCCCAGACGATATGTGTCGCTCCGCGCATCCCCATATCCAAAAAGTACCCGGCACCACCGACAAAGCCCCATGTGCGCTTCGAATGCCCCGCGGAAGCACCTGCCGGACGCCGTACGCCCCCGGAGTGCCTCAGTCGCCGAGCCCCACCAGGTTCGGGATCTCCTGCGTGGCGAACCACAGCAGCTCGTGGTCCGCGGCCCCGTCCACGACGAACTGCGCGTCGTCGTCGCCCCGGTCCGCCGCGCCCAGCGCGTCCGCGGCCGCCGTCACCTCGGCTTCCGCCTCGTCCGAGTCGACGTGCACGGCCGCGGCTTCGGCCAGCGCCACGGCCGCGCCGACCCGCAGCTCGCCGAGGGACGCGGGGTCGGGGCCCAGACCGGGCTCGGCGACCGCGGCCCCGTCCGGTACGTCGACGGCGACGACCACCCGCCGGCGCGGGGTACCGGGGTCGAGCGCGACCAGCCGCAGGGAGGCGAGCGCGGCCCGGTTCAGCGCCGCGTACTCCAGTTCCTCGATGTCGTCGGAGAGGTACCACTCACGCAGCGCGGGCGTGACGGCGTACGCGACGAAGGGGCCCGAGCCGAGCTCACCCGTCTTGTACGCCTCGGCGAGACCGGAGAGGGTCAGGGGGACGTACACACGCATGGCTGACCGCTTTCGTAGACGTGGTTCCGTGGGCGGGTCCCGCACCTGCCGGAAGGTCTTCAGGATACGTGCGGGTGTCCCCTTTCGAGTCCGTACCCACCCCCGCCCGGGCGTCCACCCCCGTCCCGCCCGTCACCCGGTGGGCCCCGGGCCTCCCAAGCCCGCCGCCCCCTCCCGTCCCCCTGATAGGTGAACATTCCGCCGGTCCCGGCGCCCGCCCGGTCCGCTTGCGGTCGCTCGCCCCGGCCCCGTACAAGATCCCCAACGGAAAGTTACCGACCGGTATCAGCCGGTCCGACCGAATGGGGCTCCGCCGTGAACAAGGTGATGACCAGGACGAGGCGCACCCAGGGCACCCGACCCCCCGTACGCCACGACACGCGCCGCCCGGGCGGCACCACGCCGCGTACGACGCCGCGGGGCACCCCGGGCGCCCCGCGGGCCAGGACGGGCTTCTCCACGCCCCCGCAGCCCCGCCCCACCGACGTCTTCGCCGACCGGCTCGTCGAGGTGCTCAGCGGACACCGCCCGGTCCACTCCATGCTCCGGCACACCGCGGGCCGCGCCTACGACGAACTGGCCTGGCTCGCCGAACACAGCCCGCTCCGCACCCGCGGCACCCGCCCGTTCGTCCGGGACATCGGCTATTACGTGGCCCGCCCGGGCGCGATCGAGGCCTTCGCCCGCATCGGCGCCGGCGACCAGCTCCGCGCCATGGCCTTCCGCCTGGAACAGGGCCCGGACCTCCGCTGGCGCTGCACAGCGGTAGAACTCGGCGGCACCCGCAGGCCCCCACCCCAGGACGCCTGAGGCTCAAGAGGCCCCTTTCAGGGGCGCGGGGAACTGCGCACCCAACCCCCACCGACCGCACCCTCCAAACACCACGCCCACCCCCACCCCCCAGGGGCGCGGGGAACTGCGCGACCAGCCCCCACCGACCCGCACCCACCAACACCCGTCCGCCCCGCCCCCCCCATTCCAGGGCCGAAGGCCAGGACCGGGGAGGGGCGGAGCCCCAACCCAACGCAAAGGGCCGGGCACCAAACCGGCACCCGACCCTTCACCCACCCGCTCAAAGAGAGCGCGCCCCGCACAAGCCCCGCAAACCCCCGCGGAGCACCCCGCGGAGCACCCCGCTACTTCTTGCGCCGACGCCCACTCTTCTGCTGCTTGCGCCGCTCGGCCCGAGTGAGCCCGTCCGACTCCGACCGCACCGGCTCGTCGTCCGTGGCGAAGTCGCCCTCGACGACACCACCCTCACCGTCGACCGTGGGCGCGGAGAAGTGCAGCCGGTCCGGCCGCTGCGGAGCGTCGAGCCCCTTGGCCCGGATCTCCGGACGCGCACCCCCACCGGCGGGAACCGCGTCCTTCTTGTCCAGCGACGGCTTCGCGTCCTCGACCGGAACCTCCTCGACCTGCTGCTCGACCTGGACCTCCAGGTTGAACAGGTAGCCGACGGACTCCTCCTTGATGCCGTCCATCATGGCGGTGAACATGTCGAAGCCCTCGCGCTGGTACTCGACCAGCGGGTCCTTCTGGGCCATCGCGCGCAGGCCGATGCCCTCCTGGAGGTAGTCCATCTCGTAGAGGTGCTCACGCCACTTGCGGTCCAGGACCGAGAGCACGACCCGCCGCTCCAGCTCACGCATGATCTCGGAGCCGAGCTGCTCCTCGCGCGCCGAGTACTGCTCGTAGATGTCGTCCTTGATGGACTCCGAGATGAACTCGGCGGTCAGTCCGGCCCGGTCGCCGGCCGCCTCCTCCAGCTCCTCGACGGTGACCTTCACCGGGTAGAGCTGCTTGAACGCGCCCCACAGCCGGTCGACGTCCCACTCTTCGGCGAAGCCCTCCGCGGTCTCCGCGTCGATGTACGCGTCGATCGTGTCGTTCATGAAGTGCTGGATCTGCTCCTGCAGGTCCTCGCCCTCCAGGACGCGGCGGCGCTCGCCGTAGATGACCTCGCGCTGCCGGTTGAGGACCTCGTCGTACTTGAGGACGTTCTTACGGGTCTCGAAGTTCTGCGTCTCGACCTGCGACTGGGCGGAGGCGATGGCACGGGTGACCATCTTGTTCTCGATCGGCACGTCGTCCGGCACGTTCGCCATCGACATGACGCGCTCGACCATCTGCGCCTTGAAGAGCCGCATCAGGTCGTCGCCCAGGGACAGGTAGAAGCGGGACTCGCCCGGGTCGCCCTGACGGCCGGAACGACCGCGCAGCTGGTTGTCGATACGGCGCGACTCGTGCCGCTCGGTGCCCAGCACGTAGAGCCCGCCGAGGTCCTTGACCTCTTCGAACTCGGTCTGGACGGCCTTCTCGGCACGCTCCAGGGCGGCCGGCAGCGCCGCGGCCCACTCCTCGATGTGCTCCTCGGGGTCGAGGCCGCGCTGGCGCAGCTCGGCCTCGGCGAGGTCGTCGGGGTTGCCGCCGAGCTTGATGTCCGTACCGCGGCCGGCCATGTTCGTGGCGACGGTGACGGCGCCCCTGCGGCCGGCCTGGGCGATGATCGGGGCCTCACGGTCGTGCTGCTTCGCGTTCAGCACCTCGTGCTGGATGCCGCGCTTGCTGAGCTGCTGCGAGAGGTACTCGGACTTCTCGACCGAGGTGGTGCCGACGAGGATCGGCTGGCCCTTCTCGTGCTTCTCGGCGATGTCGTCGACCACCGCGTCGAACTTCGCGACCTCGGTGCGGTAGATCAGGTCCGACTGGTCCTTGCGGACCATGGGCCGGTTGGTCGGGATCGGGACGACGCCGAGCTTGTAGATCTGGTGGAACTCGGCCGCCTCGGTCATCGCCGTACCGGTCATGCCGGAGAGGCCGGGAACGTCCTTGCCGTCGTGGTCGTGGCGCTTGTAGAGACGGAAGAAGTTCTGCAGGGTGATCGTGGCGAGGGTCTGGTTCTCGTCCTTGATGTCCACCCCTTCCTTCGCCTCGATCGCCTGGTGCATGCCCTCGTTGTAGCGGCGGCCGGCGAGGATACGGCCGGTGTGCTCGTCGACGATCATGACTTCGCCGTCGATGACGACGTAGTCCTTGTCCTTCTTGAAGAGCTCCTTGGCCTTGATGGCGTTGTTCAGGTAGCCCACCAGCGGCGTGTTCACCGACTCGTAGAGGTTGTCGATGCCCAGCCAGTCCTCGACCTTGGCGACACCGGACTCGTGGATGGCGACGGTGCGCTTCTTCTCGTCGACCTCGTAGTCGCCGGTCTCCTCGATGCCCTTGAGGGTGTTGCCCGCCTCGCCCTTCTTCAGGCGCGTGACGAGCTTCGCGAAGTCGCCGTACCACTTGGTGGCCTGGTCGGCGGGGCCGGAGATGATCAGCGGCGTACGGGCCTCGTCGACCAGGATCGAGTCGACCTCGTCGACGATCGCGAAGTTGTGGCCGCGCTGAACCAGTTCGTCCTGCGACCACGCCATGTTGTCGCGCAGGTAGTCGAAGCCGAACTCGTTGTTCGTGCCGTACGTGATGTCGCAGGCGTACTGCTCGCGGCGCTGGGCCGGCGTCATGTTGGCCAGGATGCAGCCGACGGTCAGACCCAGGAACTTGTGGACGCGGCCCATCATCTCGGAGTCGCGCTCGGCCAGGTAGTCGTTGACCGTGATGAGGTGGACGCCTTCTCCGGAGAGGGCGTTCAGATACGCGGGCAGCGTGCCGACCAGGGTCTTGCCCTCACCGGTCTTCATCTCGGCGACGTAGCCGAGGTGAAGCGCGGCGCCGCCCATGATCTGCACGTCGTAGTGCCGCTGACCGAGGGCTCGCTTGGCGGCCTCGCGGACGGTCGCGAACGCCTCCGGCAGCAGGTCGTCGAGGCTCTCGCCGTCCGCGTACCGCTGCTTGTACTCATCGGTCAGGGCGCGCAGCTCGGCGTCGGAGAGGTCGACGAAGTCCTCTTCGATGGACTTGACCTGGTCCGCGATGCGGTGCAGCTTGCGCAGGATCTTTCCTTCGCCTGCACGCATGATCTTCGAGAGGACGGACACGAGGGTTTGTCTCCTTGCCGGTCGGGCCTGGGACTGTCGGTTTCAATGGCAGATTCAAATCACAGCTTGAGCAACGGCCATCGTAAGCGAGGACCCCACCGCGCCGGGAGGTCTGCATGTGACAGCCACAGAGACAACGGGCGGAGGATGCGGAAGGTGCCGCGTCGGCGCCACGAAACGTAACGGCGGCCTCACACAGTGCGAAAGTGATGGCTTCCTCACCGAAGCCCGAGCAGAATCGGCCGATGGACCCCGTCACCCTGACTTCCGAACGACTCCTGCTGCGCACGGTGGGAGCACACGACACCGACGCCGTGTTCGACGCCGTCCAGGATCCCGACATCCAGCGCTGGACCACGATCCCGTCGCCGTATCTGCGCGAACATGCCACGGCCTTCACCGAGCAGATGGTGCCCGACGGGTGGGCGGACTGCTCGATGTTCACCTTCGGTGTCTTCCTGCCGGTCGGCGGTGAACTCGCCGGCATGCTCGCCGTCACGATGCGCGGCCTGGGCGTCGGCGAGATCGGTTTCTGGGCGACGAAGCAGCACCGGGGCAACGGCTACATCACCGAGGCCGCGCTCACCGCCTGCCGCTGGGCCTTCACCCAGCGGGCCATGGACCGCGTCGAGTGGCGGGCCGAAGTGGGCAACACGGGCTCCCTGGCGGTCGCCGAACGGGCCGGTTTCGTCCTGGAGGGCACCCTTCGCGCGGGCGTCAACAACAAGGGCGTACGCCGCGACTGCTGGGTCGGTTCCCTGCTCCCCTCGGACCTCGGCCTGCCGTCCACGGCCCCGTACCTGCCCACCTCCCGGCAGTCGTCGGCTCCCCGCCCGACCTGACGTGATCGGCCGGGCCGGGAGCGATTGTCAGTGGCACCGCCTATCGTGCGGACCATGACGAGTCTGCCGCGCCCGACCGCCGAACTCTCCGCCGACGAGGCCCGTCGGATCGCCCTGCGCGCGCAGGGGTTCCTCGGAGCCCCCGACCGCAGGGGCGGCGTGCGGGGCGTGCTGCGGCATCTGGGCGCGGTCCAGCTCGACACCATCTCCGTCCTGGCCCGTTCCCACGAACTCATCCCGTACGCGCGCCTGGGCGCCGTCGGCCGCAGGACGGTCGACGAGGCGTACTGGACCCCGGCACCGGTCGGCACGGCCCCGCCCCGGCCCCACGCGTTCGAGTATTGGTCGCACGCGGCCTGCGTCCTACCCGTCGAGGAGTGGCCGCACTTCGCCTTCCGCCGCCGCGCCTACCGCGCCCGCCCGCACTGGAACCACGCGCTGCCGGACGGCACGTACGAGCAGGTCATCAAGCAGCTGAGGGCCGAAGGTCCGCTCACGGCCACCGACTTGGGCGGCGCGAAGAGGACCAGCGAGTGGTGGGACTGGTCGGGCACCAAGGTCGCCGTCGAGCGCGCGCTGATGTACGGCGAGGTGGTGTGCACGGAGCGCCGCGGCTGGAAGCGGGTGTACGACCTCGCCGAGCGGGCCATCCCGGAGCCGCTGCTGCACGACGATCTGGACGACACGGAGTGCCTGCGCCGTCTGGTGCGGCTCGCGGGCCGCTCCCTGGGCGTGGGCACCCTCGCGGACATCGCCGACTACCACCGCCTCAAGCGCGAGCAGGTCGACGCGGTGATCGCGGAGTCGGGCCTGGTCCCGGTCACGGTGTGGGGCTGGTCGAAGGCGGCCTGGGCGGATCCCGCGGCCCTGGAGACGACCCCGCGCGGCCGCCACCGCACGACGCTCCTGTCGCCGTTCGACTCACTGGTCTGGGACCGGGCGCGCACGGAGCGGATCTTCGATTTCACCCACCGCCTGGAGGCCTACGTCCCCAAGCCCAAGCGTGTGTACGGCTACTTCGCGATGCCGGTACTAGCCGGCGGCCGGCTGGTGGGTCGCGTGGACCCGGCCCGCGAGGGCGCCACCCTGGTCGCCAAACAGGTCACCCTGGACAGCCCCAAGTCGATCCCGTCAGTGGCCCAGGCCCTCCTGGAAGCAGCCACCTGGGTGGACTGCACGAACGTAAGAGTGGAACGCGCGAACACCCCGGAAATCCGAGAAGCCCTGACAACAGAGCTGGCCCGAACGCTCTAGGGACGCGGGGAACGGCGCAATCTTTGAGGGGCGCGCGGAACGGCGCGACCAGCCCCGCAGGGGGCTTTTAGGGGCGCGGGGAACTGCGCGACCAGCCCCCACCGGACCCGCACCCCGCAACGAGCCGTCAGCACCGTGACCGAGCCGGCCAGCCACCAGCCACCAGCGCTAACGAATCTCCAGAATCTTCTCCCGCATCGCGTACACAACCGCTTCCATCCGCGAGTGCAACTGCAACTTCTCCAAGATGTTCCGCACATGGTTCTTCACGGTGTTCTCGGAGATGAACAACTCCTTGGCGATATCCCGGTTGTTCATCCCGGTAGCCACCAGCTTCAAAACCTCCAGCTCACGATCGGTGAGCCGAGGCGCCGGCACAAGCCGCCGCTCATCCGTGCGCTGGATCATCGACTTGAACTCGGTCAGCAGCTTCGACGCCATCGAAGGACTGATCTGCGACTGCCCGTCGGCCACCGCGCGAATCGCCGTGGCCACTTCGTCCGTGGAGATCTCCTTCAGGAGATACCCCGTGGCCCCCGCCTTGATCGCGTCATAGAGGTCGGCCTCCTCATCGCTGATCGTCAGCATGATGATCTTCGCGCTGGGAGCGACCTCCTTGATGGAGGTGCACGCCTCGATCCCACCGCGCTTGGGCATCCGTACATCCATAAGCACGATGTCGGGCAGCAGATCGGCGGCCTTGTCGACCGCCTCCGCACCGTCCCCCGCCTCCCCGACGACCTGGATGTCCTCCTCGGCGGCGAGCACGATCTCCAGACCGCGGCGGAAGAGGGCGTGGTCGTCCACGACAAGCACCCGGATGGGCTCCTTGCCCGGGGAGCCCCCGTCCGGGCCCATGCCGACGACGCCGTCGTCGGCATCCTCGTCACGCATCGGTCCGAAGCTGTCCGCCATGGTTCCTCCCCCTGAAGGCCGTGGCCTGTGTTCCTGTGCCATCACCAACCCCACGCAACGACACACCGGTTGAGGCCGGTACGGCCATGATTTCATGCCCGGACGACAACGGGATGACAGAGCGGGGCACTGAGGGGTCGCACACCGGTGCCCCTGGGGGCGCACAAGCACTCCAGGGGCACCGGCTGAAGCCGTCCCCCCGGCCGAGGGCCGGGGGAGCTCACCGGTCGGGGTCAGCCGCCCAGCGCCCCACCGGGCGGGGCCTGCTGCGCCTCGGCGACCATCGGGTCGGTGTTGAGGTGGATGACGCCGTAGTCGTACGCGTGCCGCCGGTAGACGACACTCGGTTCCTTGGTCTCGGAGTCGACGAACAAGTAGAAGTCGTGCCCGACCAGTTCCATCTCGTAGAGCGCCTGGTCGAGCGTCATCGGGGATGCGACGTGGGTCTTCTCGCGGACGACGAGGGGGCCGTCACCCTTCACCTCAAGCGAGCCGATCTTCTTGGTCGGCACGGCGTCGGGCTCTTCGTCGTGGACGACGCTGCCGTTCCCGTCGAGCGTCGCCGCGTCCGGGACGTGATCGGCGACCTCGGAGGCCGAGATCCTGCGGGCGCCACGGCGTGTGTACCGCTTGTCGTGCTGCTTGCGCAGCCGTGCTTCCAGCTTGTCCGCCGCCAGGTCCAGCGCCGCGTACGGATCGCTCGCCGCCGCCTCCGCCCGGATCACCGGACCGCGGGAGTGAAGCGTGATCTCCACTCGGTCGGAGCGGTCGGCCTGACGGGGGTTCGGCTCCTTGGACACCTCGACGTCTAGGCTGATCACCTTGCCATCGAGCTTCTGGATCTTCTCCAGCTTCAGCTTCTCGGCCACGTGCTTGCGGAACCGCTCGGGCACCTCGGTCTTGCGGCCCTTGACGACGATGTCCACGCAGAACTCCGTTCCCGGATCGCTCCGCTTCGACGGCGGAGCATCTCCCTTTTGCACCAGGCTCCAGCGCGTCCCGGAGCCTCGGACTTGGTGACGTCCACCTCCTCCTCCCCCGCGGGCAAGATCCCCACCCCACTGTCCCGGGTGAATGGGGAAAACCCACGGCGCGGCATTCCGATATGCAAGGGACGGCGTCCGCCATTCCCTCACAACCGAACATATCTCGCCTGGACGGATGTCGTCACCCTCTACTGCGGCGTACCTCCATTCAGGTGAATGGAACCTCTCACTACCTGCAACGACGCAACTTCTCTGTCAGTTCCGGTTTATTTCGAAAGAAGCTGGAGATGCCGCGACCACTGCCGCGCCAACCCCGTCATCCGCGCTGTGCGCGCCTCTCTTTTCCCTGACCGCTTCTGCGCGGCCTACACCTGCCATCTGGGCCCGTCTCGCCCCTTCTCCCGTCGTTCCAGGTGTTACCCGTCCGTAGAATCCGCCTTTTCCCGGAAGAACGGCTCTCAGCGCCCGCGCCGCCTCGGCCAAGGACGCGCCGGTCGTCATCAGGTCGTCGACGAGAACGACCCGCCCGGCGCCGGCCAGCAGCCGTGCGCCACCCGGGGCCACCTCCAGGGCACCGGCGAGATTGTCCAGCCGCTGCCGTGAGTTGAGCCCCGACTGGTCGGCCACGGCACGCCGCTGGCGCAGCACCGCCGCGACCCGCGCCGGCGTCCCGGACCGCCGCAGTCCGGCCGCCGCGGCGAGCGCGATCCGCCGCGCCGGGTCGTGCCCGCGCGCCCGCACCGCCCACCGCGCCGACGGCACGGGTACGAGCAGCACCGGCGCCCCGGAACCCGCCGCTTCGGCCTCCTGTCCATCCCGTCCACCGGGCCCGAGTCCGGCCCGTACGGCCCCCGCCAGCGCCGCTCCCAGCGGCCCGGCGAGCATCAACGCCCCCCGTTCCTTGTGGGCGAGGAGCGCCGCCCGCACCCGGTCCTCGTACGGCGCCGCGGCATGCACCACCGGCAGCCCCGGCGGCTCCGGGTCCGGTCGTACACGGCTCGGCGCATCCCCCGTCAGAGCGGCACGGCACTTCGGGCAGAGCACCGTGCGAGGCCGTCCACAGCCTCCGCACTCGGCCGGAAGCACCAGGTCGGTGAGGTCCTGCCACCACCCCCGCATGCCCACCACTCTGCCAAATCCCGAAGCACCCGGGCCAGCCCTGTGGACAACTACCTGTGGACAACTCCTCGCACACGTAGGCACGTTGTCCCCCACACGAGGGAAGGCGGGCCGCGCCGTACCGGAGCGGCCCGCGGAACTCAGCCCGGATAGACCGGCGCCATCCCCGTCTTGACCACCGTCTGCCACTGCGAACCGCTCGACAGCCGCACGATCCCGTCCTCCGAGTGCGCGACCAACGGCAGCCGTTCGTCCTCGGAGGCGGCGATCTCCTTCACCCCGGTGAGCGCGGAGGGGGCGGGGCCGACCGGCGTGGAGCCGTCGACCTGGACGTACTGGATCTGCTGCACGCCGCGGGCCTCGCGCCCGACCACGACCAGACGGCTGTCGCCGGCCCAGGACATGGCCGTGACCTCCTCCAGCTGCGGTGCCACGGAGCGCAGTTCGTGGATCGCGACGGTGTCCTCCCCGCCCGCGCCCTCGGAGTCGCCCCGTTCGATCCGCCCCATGAGCAGGGTCGTCCGCTTGCCGTCGCTCACCATGAGCGCGATCCGTACCCCGTCAGCGGCCACCCGCACCGCCTCGATCCGCCCCTCCAGACCGGGTGTCGAGACCACCAGGGGGTCGCCCGCGCCCTTCGGCAGGAGGAGCAGCCGGGAGTCCTTCGGCCCGCGGTCGGCCACCCACAGGTCACCGCTCGCGTCCCAACTGGGCGTCGTCAGCCCGTCGTCCTGCGACGTGGCCTTGCTGCGCAGCACGGCTTCCCCGAGCGAGCCCCCCGAGGCGAGCGACGCGACGTACATCGAGCGCCCGTCGAGCGACACCCCGGCGGCGGTGTCCTCGTCCCGCGAGACGGCGGCCGCCCGCAGTTCCTTGCCGCCGTCGCCGCCGTCGCCGAGCGCACCGGGCACCGGCTCGGGCTCCTGATCGCTGCCGGCCCCCGGTATCCGGACCAGCCGCTTCTCGCCGTCGATGAAGTACTCGTACTCGGCCCGCTTGGCCGGGCCGTGAACGACGGAGACCTCCGCCTGGTTGTTGTTGATCACGCACGACTGCGTGCCGTCCGAACGCTGCAGCTCCACCTCGTCGATGCCCGTGGGCGTCAGGTCCTGGAGCGTGAACAGGATCTGGGCGGCCATCTCCGTGCACTTGGCCTGCCCGACCCGGTCGGCCTTGGCGTTCAGCGGCACCGTCAGCCGGTTCTTGTCGTCGGGCGTCAGCGACTTGACGCCCTTCTTCAGCGCCGTACCGGTGGGGAAGCTCGACCTGACCACCGGCTTGAGCCAGCTCGTGGGCCCCTTGAGGACGGAGCGGACCATCTGCGTCACCGGGTCCACCTGCTCCCGTACGTAGACGGGGTCGGCGACCGCGCCGAGCTGAACGCCGGTCCTGCCCTGCGTGTTCGAGGCGAAGTAGTACTTGTTGACGGACTCGTAGTTGCGCTGGAAGTCGGACATCCCCATCACCAGGCCGGCCGGCAGGGCGTCGATGCGCCACTCCTTGGCACCGTCCGTGGTCTTCTGCTCCGACAGGTGCACGATCTCGCTGTACGCCCCCTCGGCGGGCTTGTAGGCGAACTGCGAGTCCACGGTGGCGACCTTGGTGCCGATCAGCGAGTACGCGTAGTCGCCGGTCGCCTCCCTGCTGCCGCTGTGCTCCGCCACGGTGTTCGGGCCGTCCGCGAGCACCGTCGTCGACGCGTTCGGACGCCACTTCTTCGACGCGCCCTCGGTCAGGTACTTGCGGGCCGTCTCGAACTGCGGGTCGTCGCTGGTCAGCGCTTCGAGGAAGCCCTGGACGATCTCCTCGGGCTGCGCGTTCTCCCGCGGTGGCATGGCGAAGACCCTGACCTGCGCGTCCGGCCGCTGGGAGGCCTCGACATCACGCAGGTCCCCTTCGTCCGGCATCGACGCGCACCCGGCCAGCAGTACGGTCCCGCAGGCGGCGTACACCACCCCACGTGCCGGACGCCGACGGCCGCCCCGATCGCGGTCAGCGCCCACGAGACCCCTCCCCATGCTTGAGCTGTTCCGGCTGCCCGCCGGTTTCCGGGCCGTCCTCGGACGGCTCCCCTTCCGGCGTCTCCTCCGGTGCCGCGACCGGAGGCCTGGTCTCCGCGGCGGGCCGCGGCACCACGCGCGCGCCGCTGCCGGGCAGCGCCGCCGGATCCACCGCGCCCGCCACCCTGGGGTCGCGCGACGGCATCGGCGGCACGGCCCGCTCGGCGGGCTGCGCAGGCACCGTGGCCAGCTTCTGCGTACCGCCGAGGGGCAGCCCCGCGTCGTTGAGGCCGCGGTTGCGCCGCGAGTCCTTGGGCTCCAGCGGTATCGGCGAGCCCCGCAGCGGCTCGTCGGCCGTCCGGGGCACCGTCAGCCGGAACTGCGAGCCCCCGCCCGGTTCCCCCCACGCCTGCAGCCAGCCGCCGTGCAGCCGCGCGTCCTCCAGGGCGATGGACAGGCCCAGGCCCGTACCGCCGGTGGTACGCGCGCGTGCCGGGTCGGCCCGCCAGAAGCGGCTGAACACCCGGGTCGCCTCACCGGGTTTGAGGCCCACTCCGTAGTCGCGCACCGCGACCGCGACGGCCCCGCCCGCGGACGCGAGCTTGACCACGACGTCCTTGCCCTCGCCGTGCTCCACGGCGTTGACCACGAGGTTGCGCAGCACCCGCTCCACCCGCCGGGCGTCCGCCTCGGCGACCACGGGCTGCTGGTCGCCCACGACCCGTATCCGCGTGCCCTTGCGCTCGGCGAGCGGCTCGGCCCCGCTGATGACCCTGCGGACGACCTCCCGCAGGTCTATCGGCTCGGCCTCCAGGGCCGCCGCGCCCGCGTCGAAGCGGCTGATCTCCAGGAGATCCGCCAGCAGCGTCTCGAAACGGTCCAGCTGGTCGGCGAGCAGTTCGGCCGACCTGGCGGTCATCGGATCGAAGTCCACGCGCGCGTCGTGGATGACGTCGGCCGCCATCCGCACGGTCGTCAGCGGCGTACGCAGCTCGTGCGACACGTCGGACACGAACCGCCGCTGCATCCGCGACAGGTCCTCCAGCTGCTGGATCTTCAGCTGCAGGTTCTGCGCCATCTTGTTGAAGGCCTCACCGAGGCGCGCGATGTCGTCCTCACCGGTGACCTTCATACGTTCCTGGAGGCGCCCCGCGGACAGCCTCTCGGCGATCCCGGCGGCCATCCGTACGGGCGTGACGACCTGGCGCACCACGAGCCAGGCGATCGCCCCGAGCAGCACCACGACGAACAGCCCCGCCGTGGCGAGGGTCCCCTTGACCAGGCTGAGCGACTTCTCCTCCTGCGTGAGCGGGAAGAGGTAGTACAGCTGGTACGGGTCGCCCTTGGGGTCGTTGACCTGCGTGCCGATGATCAGCGCGGGCTGGGAGGCCTGGCCGTTGGTGTAGGAGATGCGCGTATAGCTCTGGGCCGTGCCCGTGCCGCCGTCCACCCGCTCACGCAGGTCCTGGGGCACGCTGAGGCTCCAGTCCACGAAGCCCGACGCGCGCGGGCCGAGGCCCCGGCTGCTGCTGTCCGCGGAGGTGGTGCTGAGCGTGACGACGCTGAACGCGCCCTGGCCGCCGCTGGAGAGGGACTCCACGAGGGAGCTCATCCATCCGCTGACGTTCTGGACGGGGTTCTCGTTCGGGCCGGAGCGGTCGTCGCCGCCCGCGCCCGCCGCGCTGTCGGCCTCCTGCTTGGCGACCGTGAACCCGCCCGTGGCCTGGCTCTGGGAGGCCTTCACCTTGGCGTCCAGCAGGCCGTTGCGCACCTGCCCGATCACGACGAAGCCCAGCAGCAGGACGACGCCCAGCGACATCAGCAGGGTGGTGGCGACGACCTTGAGCTGGATGTTGCGCCGCCACAGCCGCATGACCGGCAGCAGCGGACGGCGCACCCACCGCATGAACAGCCGAAGGACCGGGCTGCCCTGGACTCCGCCCTGGAGCAGCCCGCCCTCGACGAACCGTCCCCAGCGGGAGCCCGTCATCTTCCGGCCGACAGGCCGCCCCGAGCGGACCCCCGGCTCACCGGGCGCCGAAGCGGCACTGTCCCGGGACACGTCAGCTCGGTCCGGCCTTGTAACCGACGCCACGGACGGTCACCACGATCTCCGGCCGCTCCGGGTCCTTCTCGACCTTGGAGCGCAGCCGCTGCACATGGACATTCACCAGACGGGTGTCCGCCGCGTGGCGATAGCCCCACACCTGCTCCAGGAGCACCTCACGCGTGAACACCTGCCACGGCTTGCGGGCCAGCGCGACCAGCAGGTCGAACTCCAGCGGGGTGAGCGCGATCGAGGCGCCGTCCCGCTTCACAGAGTGACCGGCCACGTCGATGACCAGATCGCCGATCGCGAGCTGTTCGGGCGCCGGCTCCTCGGACCTGCGCAGCCTGGCCCTGATCCGGGCCACCAGCTCCTTTGGCTTGAACGGCTTCACGATGTAGTCATCCGCGCCCGACTCAAGGCCGACCACGACATCGACGGTGTCGCTCTTCGCCGTGAGCATCACGATCGGTACCCCGGACTCCGCCCTGATCAGGCGGCACACCTCGATGCCGTCCCTACCGGGAAGCATCAGGTCCAGGAGCACCAGGTCGGGCTTGCTCTCACGGAAAGCGGCCAGCGCCTTGTCGCCGTCGGCTACGAAAGACGGCTCAAAACCTTCACCACGCAACACAATGCCGAGCATCTCGGCCAGTGCGGTGTCGTCATCGACGACAAGGACTCGTCCCTTCATAAACGACATCATCCCATTAACTAAATCGTTACCTGGCGTGACCTGTCACACAGCTCCGCGAGCGCCTCGGCCGTCACGGGCGACACGACGCCCGCCTCGGTGACGATCGCCGTCACCAACTCGGGCGGCGTCACGTCGAACGCCGGGTTGTACGCCTGGGTCCCCAGGGGTGCCACCGGTATCCCGCCTCCCGCCTCGACTCCCGCCACGGGCACCAAGGGTGCTGTGATCTCTGTCACTTCATGACCGGCACGCTGCTCGACCTCGATCGATGCTCCGTTCGGAGTGTCCGGGTCCACCGTCGTCAGCGGCGCCACCACGATGAACGGCACATGGTGGTACCTGGCCAGCACCGCGAGCGGATAGCTCCCCACCTTGTTCGCCACCGAACCGTCGGCGGCGATCCGGTCCGCTCCGATGAGCACCGCATCCACCTCTCCCGCCGAGAACAATGACCCGGCAGCGTTGTCCGTGAGCAAGGTGTACGCCATTCCGGCGCGCGCCGCCTCATACGAGGTCAGGCGAGCACCCTGCAGCAACGGACGCGTCTCGTCCACCCAGAGTCTGCGCAGCCGCCCCACCCGGTGCGCAGCGAGCGCCACGGCGAACGCCGTGCCCTCCCCGCCCGAGACCAGCGCCCCGGTGTTGCAGTGCGTGAGAATCCGGTGGCTGCCCCCGGGCAGCAGCTCGTCGAGCAGCGTCAGCCCCTGCACGGCCATACGCCCGCTGGCCTCGGCGTCCTCCTTGTGCAGCGCCCGCGCGGCAGCCAGCGCGGCCGCCGCGGCCTGCTCCTGGTCACCACCGGCCCGCAGCACCGCGAGATGGGCCTCCTGGGCCCGGCGGACCCCGTACGAGAGATTCACCGCGGTGGGCCGCGCACCCGCGAGCGAGGCGGCCGCCCCGTCCACGTCGAATCCACGGGCCGCGGCGAGCGCGACTCCGTACGCCCCCGCGATGCCGAGGAGCGGTGCCCCGCGCACGGCGAGCGAGCGGATCGCCTCCACCAGCGCGGACGCGTCCGTGCACACCAGCTCGACCTCTTCGGCGGGCAGCCTCGTCTGGTCGAGGAGGACCAGCACGGGTCCCTCCGGCGGCTCGTCCCACCGGATCGCGGGTATCTCGATGGGCCGGTTGTCCTCGCGGATTTGCGCGTACTGATCAGCCATCTGCTCAGTCTGCCCCGTACAGGGCGGACAATTGAAGGTGTGCAGCCCATACGGCGGCCGGTCACTTCCCGGCCACACCGTGGCACGATGGCAGCCAACCTGCCGCCGCGACCGCGGGCGGGCACCGTGAAGGAGCGACGATGAACGACACTCCGGGCTGGGCATCGCCCGGATCTGCCCCCTCCGACGGGCAGAACGGACAGGAGCCGACGCCTTCCGGCCCTGCCCGGCCCACCGACCGGCCCGCGTCCACCGAGCCCGCGGGCGAACCGGGTCAGCCCGGCCCCGCCCCGTCCGGCCCGGGCCCGAAGTGGTCCAAGGAGCAGCCCCCGCCCGCCCAGTGGCCCTCGCCCGGCGGCGGCCCGCAGGGGGCCCCGCCCCAGACTCCACCGCCACCACCGCCCGGCCCCGGCTGGGGCGGCCAGCCTCCCGCGGGCCCCGGCGGATACGGCGGCCCGGGGGGCTACGGAGGCCCCGGCGGCTACGGACCGGGACCTGGCGGCTACCCCGGCTGGGGCGGCGGCTGGGGCGGCCCCCCGCCCGCGGCCAAGCCCGGCGTGATCCCGCTGCGCCCGCTCGGCGTCGGTGAGATCCTCGACGGCGCGGTGTCGACCATGCGCACGCACTGGCGCACGGTCCTCGGCATCTCGCTCGCCGTCGCGGTCTTCACGCAGATCCTCGTGATCCTGCTCCAGGGCCTCGTCCTGGACGACAGCGCCAGCACGGACGTCCTCAACGACCCGAGCGCCACCGCGGGCGAACTGTCCCGCGCCATGGGCGACACCCTGCTGAACTCCGGCGTCGTCCTGCTGATCACCCTGCTCGGCACGATCGTCGCGACGGCCCTGCTCACGACCGTGACCAGCCGCGCGGTCCTCGGCAAGTCGGTGACCACCGCCGAGGCCTGGCGCGACGCCCGGCCCCAGCTGCTCAAGCTCTTCGGCCTGACCTTCCTGCTGCCGCTCATCGCGGCCGCGATCGCCGCCGTGGGCATCCTGCCCGGCGTCCTCGTCGGCCTCGCGGGCGGCGGTGACGGTGCCGTCGCACTCGGCCTCCTCGGCGGCCTGGCCGCGGCCGTCGTCGCGCTCTGGATGATGATCCGCTTCTCCCTGGCCTCGCCGGCCCTGATGCTGGAGAAGCAGAGCGTCTGGAAGTCGCTGAGCCGGTCCGCGAAGCTGGTCCGCGGCTCCTGGTGGCGGGTCTTCGGCATCCAGCTCCTCGCCACGATCATCGCGAACATCGTCGCGTCGATCATCGTGATCCCGTTCGCCTTCCTCGCCTCCGCGCTCAGCGGAGACGGCATCGGCAGCATGCTCGACAGCGGCACCGGCGACCTCGGCTGGACGTTCCTCATCGTGAGCGGCATCGGCTCGGTGATCGGCTCCATGCTCACCTTCCCGATCACCGCAGGCGTCACCGTGCTCCTCTACATCGACCAGCGCATCCGCCGCGAGGCCCTCGACCTCGACCTGGCCCGCGCGGCCGGCATCCAGGACCACGGCTCCGGCGCCCCCGGCACGACCCCGGGGAGCTGACGGAGTGAGCCTGGCGGGGGGAGTGGTCACTGCGGTACTGGCGCTGCCACGCGCCGACGGCGAACCACCGGTGACCGTCCCGCGCGACCCCGCGCGGGAGGCCGCCCGGCGCGAACTGTCGAAGCGGATGTACCACGAGAACGACCCCAGCCTCCTGCGTCGGGCCCTGGACGCCTTCTGGAAGTGGGTCGGCGAACTGCTCGACACGGCCTCCTCGGCGACCCCCGGAGGCGGACTCGGCCTCCTGGTCGTCGTCCTGGCCGTCGTGGCACTCATCGGTGCCCTCTGGTGGCGCCTCGGCTCCCCCCGCCGGCGCCCCGTCTCGACCGCCCCGCTCTTCGACGACCGGCCCCGCAGCGCTGCCGAGCACCGCGCCGCCGCCGAGGCGCACGCGGCCCAGGGCCACTGGAACCAGGCCGTCCAGGAACGCATGCGCGCCGTCGTCCGCTCCCTGGAGGAACGCGCCCTGCTCGACCCCCGCCCCGGACGCACCGCCGACGAGGCCGCCGCCGAAGCGGGCCGCACCCTGCCCGCCCACACGGACCGGCTGCGCGCCGCGGCACGGGACTTCGACGACGTCACGTACGGCGGACGCACCGCCGTCCCGGAGACGTACCACCGCCTCGCACAGCTCGACCAGGACCTGGAACGCACCAGACCCGTCCTCACCAGCGCCGGCCGGGGGGCCGCCACATGACACCCGAGGCCCCCACGGCAACCCCGACTCCGACCGCCCCGCCCGCCACCTCGGCCTCGCCCACCGTCCGCCAGGTGTGGACCCGCTCGCGCGGTGTCGTCCTCGCGTTCGTGATCCTCCTGGTGGCCGCCGTCGCCATCGCCGTCGTACGCTCCGGCGCCCAGCACGGCAGCCTCGACCCGCGCTCCGCCGACCCCAAGGGCAGCCGAGCCGTCGCCGAACTCCTCGCCGACCGGGGCGTGTCCACGCGCGTGGTCACCACCCTGGAAGAGGCGAGCACCGCGACCGGCCCCGACACGACACTCCTGGTCGCCCGCCCCGACCTGCTGACCGACCGTCAACAGGACCGCCTGCACTCCACGTACCGGAACTCCGGCGGACGCACCGTCCTCGTCGCCCCCGGCGCCCCGTCCGTCGGCACCCTCGCCCCCGGAGTCGACGCGGACCTCACACCCAGCTACGACTCCACGCTCTCGCCCCACTGCGCCCTGCCCGCCGCCCGACGAGCAGGCACCGCCGACACGGGCGGCATCCGGTACGCGACGGACGCACCCGGCGCCGACACCTGCTACCCCAGCGACGGCCTGCCCACCCTGCTGCGCCTGCCCGCCTCCGAAGGGGACGGCGACACCGTCGTCCTCGGCGCGCCCGACATCCTGCAGAACGAGCGCCTCGACCAGCAGGGCAACGCCTCCCTCGCCCTTCAACTCCTCGGTTCCCGCACCCACGTGGTCTGGTACCTCCCCTCGCTCTCCGACGACTCGGCCACCGACGCCGGCGACAGCAGCTTCCTCGACCTGGTCCCCTCCGGCTGGCTCTGGGGCACGCTGCAGCTCTTCATCGCCGCGCTGCTGGCCGCCCTCTGGCGCGCCCGCCGCCTCGGCCCGCTCGTCCCCGAACGGCTCCCCGTCGCGATCCGCGCCTCCGAGACCGTCGAAGGCCGCGCCCGCCTCTACCGCAAGTCCAACGCCCGCGACCGTGCCGCGGGAGCTCTGCGCTCCACCACCCGCACCCGCCTCGCCCCCCTCGTCGGTGTGTCCCCCGCTCAGGCGCACGCGCCCGAAGCCCTGCTCCCCGCCCTGTCCGCCCGGCTCCGCCAGGAAGGACAAGCCCTGCACTCCCTGCTCTTCGGGCCGCCGCCCCGCGACGACGCGGCCCTCATCGCACTCGCCGACCAACTCGACGCCCTCGAAAGAGAGGTACGCCGTCCATGATGGCCCCGACCACTGACAACGCCGGGAACACCGGGACCACCGGGGACGCAGCCGCCGCCCGCGCCTCCCTGGAGACCCTGCGCGCCGAGATCGCCAAAGCCGTGGTCGGCCAGGACCCCGCAGTGACCGGCCTCGTCGTCGCCCTCCTGTGCCGCGGACACGTCCTGCTGGAGGGCGTCCCCGGAGTGGCCAAGACCCTGCTCGTCCGGGCTCTCGCCTCCGCGCTGGAACTCGACACCAAGCGCGTCCAGTTCACCCCGGACCTGATGCCGAGCGACATCACGGGCTCCCTCGTCTACGACGCCCGCACCGCGGAGTTCTCCTTCCAGCCCGGCCCGGTCTTCACGAATCTCCTCCTCGCGGATGAGATCAACCGCACCCCTCCGAAGACCCAGTCGTCCCTCCTGGAGGCCATGGAGGAACGCCAGGTCACGGTCGACGGCACCCCGCGCCCGCTCCCCGAGCCGTTCCTGGTCGCCGCGACCCAGAACCCGGTCGAGTACGAGGGCACGTACCCCCTTCCGGAGGCACAGTTGGACCGTTTCCTCCTCAAGCTGACGATCCCGCTCCCGTCCCGCCAGGACGAGATCAACGTCCTCACCCGCCACGCCGAGGGCTTCAACCCCCGTGACCTGCGCGCCGCCGGCATACGCCCCGTAGCGGGCCCGGCCGACCTCGAAGCGGCCCGCGCGGCCGTCGCCAAGACCGCGGTCTCCCCCGAAATCACCGGCTACGTGGTGGACATCTGCCGTGCCACCCGCGAATCGCCGTCCCTCACCCTCGGCGTGTCCCCCCGTGGCGCGACGGCGCTCCTGGCCACGGCTCGCGCCTGGGCCTGGCTGACGGGCCGCGACTACGTGATCCCGGACGATGTGAAGGCCCTCGCGCTGCCGACTCTCCGCCACCGCGTCCAGCTCCGCCCGGAAGCCGAGATGGAGGGTGTGACGGCCGACTCGGTCATCAACGCGATCCTCTCCCACGTCCCCGTCCCCCGCTGATGGCCCTCACCGGCCGCACCGCCCTCCTCGCGGCCCTCGGCACCCTCCCCGTGGGCATCTGGGAACCCAGCTGGACGGGCATCCTCGCCGTCAACGCCCCTCTGGCCCTCGCCTGCGCCTGCGACTTCGCCCTGGCGGCACCGGTACGCCGCCTGGGCCTGACCCGCTCCGGCGACACCTCCGTACGCCTGGGCGAGTCCGCCGACGTCACCCTCACGGTCACCAACACGTCGGGCCGTCCCCTGCGCGCCCGCGTCCGTGACGCCTGGCCCCCGAGCAGCTGGCAGCCCGGCACGGAAGTCACGGCGTCCCGCCACCTTCTGACGGTCCCTCCGGGCGAGCGCCGACGCGTCACGACCCGCCTGCGCCCCACCTGCCGCGGCGACCGCCGGGCCGACCGCGTCACCATCCGCTCGTACGGTCCTCTGGGCCTCTTCGCCCGCCAGGGCAACCACGAGGTCCCCTGGACGGTACGCGTCCTTCCTCCCTTCGCCAGCCGCAAGCACCTCCCCTCGAAGCTCGCCCGACTGCGCGAACTCGACGGCCGCACCAGCGTGCTGACCCGCGGTGAGGGAACCGAGTTCGACAGCCTGCGTGACTACGTCCCCGGTGACGACACGCGCTCGATCGACTGGCGGGCCACTGCCCGTCAGTCGAGGGTCGCCGTACGCACCTGGCGTCCCGAACGCGACAGGCACATCCTGCTGATCCTCGACACGGGCCGCACAGCCGCGGGCCGCGTCGGAGACGCCCCGCGTCTCGACGCCTCCATGGACGCGGCCCTCCTCCTGGCGGCTCTCGCGTCCCGCGCCGGCGACCGGGTGGACCTGCTGGCCTACGACCGCCGGGTACGCGCTCTGGTTCAGGGCCGTGCCGCGGGCGATGTTCTTCCTTCGCTGGTCAACGCCATGGCACACCTGGAACCGGAACTCGTCGAGACGGATGCCCGCGGTCTCACCTCCACCGCGCTCCGCACGGCCCCGCGCCGCTCACTGATCGTGCTCCTCACGACCTTGGACGCGGCCCCCATCGAGGAGGGCCTGCTTCCCGTACTCTCCCGCCTCACCCAGCGCCACACGGTCCTGGTCGCCTCGGTATCGGACCCGCACATCGAGCGCATGGCCACGGCACGGGGAAACACGGAGGCCGTGTACGAGGCCGCCGCAGCGGCGCAGGCCCAGGCGGAACGTCACCGCACGGCGGAGCAACTGACGCGTCACGGTGTCACTGTCGTGGACGCGACCCCGGACAACCTGCCGCCGTCTTTGGCGGACGCATACCTGGCTCTCAAGGCCGCAGGCCGTCTCTGAACCTGCTTCTGCCCTTTCCGGTTTCCGGGAAATTCCAGGAAACCGGAAAGGGGAGAACGCATAACGGCAGGCAAACGCAGAAAAGCCCCCGCACCGAAGTGCGGGGGCTTTCCGTAATATTTGTTCGGCGGCGTCCTACTCTCCCACAGGGTCCCCCCTGCAGTACCATCGGCGCTGTAAGGCTTAGCTTCCGGGTTCGGAATGTAACCGGGCGTTTCCCTCACGCTATGACCACCGAAACACTATGAAACTGACAAACCGGAGCCGTGACCATGGCTACAACGGTTGTTCGTGGTTTCAGAACCAACACAGTGGACGCGAGCAACTGAGGACAAGCCCTCGGCCTATTAGTACCGGTCAGCTCCACCCCTTACAGGGCTTCCACATCCGGCCTATCAACCCAGTCGTCTACTGGGAGCCTTAACCAATCAAGTTGGTGGGAGTCCTCATCTCGAAGCAGGCTTCCCGCTTAGATGCTTTCAGCGGTTATCCCTCCCGAACGTAGCCAACCAGCCATGCCCTTGGCAGGACAACTGGCACACCAGAGGTTCGTCCGTCCCGGTCCTCTCGTACTAGGGACAGCCCTTCTCAAGACTCCTACGCGCACAGCGGATAGGGACCGAACTGTCTCACGACGTTCTAAACCCAGCTCGCGTACCGCTTTAATGGGCGAACAGCCCAACCCTTGGGACCGACTCCAGCCCCAGGATGCGACGAGCCGACATCGAGGTGCCAAACCATCCCGTCGATATGGACTCTTGGGGAAGATCAGCCTGTTATCCCCGGGGTACCTTTTATCCGTTGAGCGACGGCGCTTCCACAAGCCACCGCCGGATCACTAGTCCCGACTTTCGTCCCTGCTCGACCCGTCGGTCTCACAGTCAAGCTCCCTTGTGCACTTACACTCAACACCTGATTGCCAACCAGGCTGAGGGAACCTTTGGGCGCCTCCGTTACTCTTTAGGAGGCAACCGCCCCAGTTAAACTACCCATCAGACACTGTCCCTGATCCGGATCACGGACCCAGGTTAGACATCCAGCACGACCAGACTGGTATTTCAACGACGACTCCACCCGAGCTGGCGCTCAAGCTTCACAGTCTCCCAGCTATCCTACACAAGCCGAACCGAACACCAATATCAAACTATAGTAAAGGTCCCGGGGTCTTTCCGTCCTGCTGCGCGAAACGAGCATCTTTACTCGTAGTGCAATTTCACCGGGCCTATGGTTGAGACAGTCGAGAAGTCGTTACGCCATTCGTGCAGGTCGGAACTTACCCGACAAGGAATTTCGCTACCTTAGGATGGTTATAGTTACCACCGCCGTTTACTGGCGCTTAAGTTCTCAGCTTCGCCAGACCGAAATCTGACTAACCGGTCCCCTTAACGTTCCAGCACCGGGCAGGCGTCAGTCCGTATACATCGCCTTACGGCTTCGCACGGACCTGTGTTTTTAGTAAACAGTCGCTTCTCGCTGGTCTCTGCGGCCACCCCCAGCTCAAGCAGCAAGTGCTATCACCGGTGATGGCCCCCCTTCTCCCGAAGTTACGGGGGCATTTTGCCGAGTTCCTTAACCATAGTTCACCCGAACGCCTCGGTATTCTCTACCTGACCACCTGAGTCGGTTTAGGGTACGGGCCGCCATGAAACTCGCTAGAGGCTTTTCTCGACAGCATAGGATCATCCACTTCACCACAATCGGCTCGGCATCAGGTCTCACCCTTGATGTTGTGCGGATTTACCTACACAACGGGCTACACCCTTACCCCGGGACAACCACCGCCCGGGCTGGACTACCTTCCTGCGTCACCCCATCACTCACCTACTACAGGTCTGGTCCGTCGGCTCCACCACTTTCCATTCCCCGAAGGGTCCGGAACGGCTTCACGGACTTAGCATCGCCTGGTTCGATGTTTGACGCTTCACAGCGGGTACCGGAATATCAACCGGTTATCCATCGACTACGCCTGTCGGCCTCGCCTTAGGTCCCGACTTACCCTGGGCAGATCAGCTTGACCCAGGAACCCTTAGTCAATCGGCGCACACGTTTCTCACGTGTGTATCGCTACTCATGCCTGCATTCTCACTCGTGAACCGTCCACCACTGCCTTCCGGCGCGGCTTCACCCGGCACACGACGCTCCCCTACCCATCCATACAGGCGTTGGCCCTATTGTATGAATGACACGACTTCGGCGGTACGCTTGAGCCCCGCTACATTGTCGGCGCGGAATCACTAGACCAGTGAGCTATTACGCACTCTTTCAAGGGTGGCTGCTTCTAAGCCAACCTCCTGGTTGTCTGTGCGACTCCACATCCTTTCCCACTTAGCGTACGCTTAGGGGCCTTAGTCGATGCTCTGGGCTGTTTCCCTCTCGACCATGGAGCTTATCCCCCACAGTCTCACTGCCGCGCTCTCACTTACCGGCATTCGGAGTTTGGCTAAGGTCAGTAACCCGGTAGGGCCCATCGCCTATCCAGTGCTCTACCTCCGGCAAGAAACACACGACGCTGCACCTAAATGCATTTCGGGGAGAACCAGCTATCACGGAGTTTGATTGGCCTTTCACCCCTAACCACAGGTCATCCCCCAGGTTTTCAACCCTGGTGGGTTCGGTCCTCCACGACCTCTTACAGCCGCTTCAACCTGCCCATGGCTAGATCACTCCGCTTCGGGTCTTGAGCGCGCTACTATACCGCCCTATTCGGACTCGCTTTCGCTACGGCTTCCCCACACGGGTTAACCTCGCAACACACCGCAAACTCGCAGGCTCATTCTTCAAAAGGCACGCAGTCACGACGCAAGGAACAAGTTCCTTGCGCGACGCTCCCACGGCTTGTAGGCACACGGTTTCAGGTACTATTTCACTCCGCTCCCGCGGTACTTTTCACCATTCCCTCACGGTACTATCCGCTATCGGTCACCAGGGAATATTTAGGCTTAGCGGGTGGTCCCGCCAGATTCACACGGGATTTCTCGGGCCCCGTGCTACTTGGGTGTCTCTCAAACGAGCCGTTGATGTTTCGACTACGGGGGTCTTACCCTCTACGCCGGACCTTTCGCATGTCCTTCGCCTACACCAACGGTTTCTGACTCGTCTCACAGCCGGCAGACTGTGAAAGAGAGATCCCACAACCCCGCATGCGCAACCCCTGCCGGGTCTCACACACATACGGTTTGGCCTCATCCGGTTTCGCTCGCCACTACTCCCGGAATCACGGTTGTTTTCTCTTCCTGCGGGTACTGAGATGTTTCACTTCCCCGCGTTCCCTCCACACACCCTATGTGTTCAGATGTGGGTGACAGCCCATGACGACTGCCGGGTTTCCCCATTCGGAAACCCCCGGATCAAAGCCTGGTTGACGGCTCCCCGGGGACTATCGTGGCCTCCCACGTCCTTCATCGGTTCCTGGTACCAAGGCATCCACCGTGCGCCCTTAAAAACTTGGCCACAGATGCTCGCGTCCACTGTGCAGTTCTCAAACAACGACCAACCACCCATCACCCCGGACCAGAAGTCCGAGTGCACTGGGGCCGGCACTGAAGGCGACCATCACGGCCGTACCCTCAGACACCCAACAGCGCGCCCGACACCCTCGCCCCTAAGGTCCGCTTTCCACGCCCCGAAGGACAGTACTTACAGCCTGTAGAAGGCCGAGTGTGCCGAATAATCAACGTTCCACCCTTGAGCAACCAGCACCGGACATTCGCCGATGAACTGGCCTCTGACCTTGCCCCGAAAGACTCGGTAAGAAGTGCTCCTTAGAAAGGAGGTGATCCAGCCGCACCTTCCGGTACGGCTACCTTGTTACGACTTCGTCCCAATCGCCAGTCCCACCTTCGACAGCTCCCTCCCACAAGGGGTTGGGCCACCGGCTTCGGGTGTTACCGACTTTCGTGACGTGACGGGCGGTGTGTACAAGGCCCGGGAACGTATTCACCGCAGCAATGCTGATCTGCGATTACTAGCAACTCCGACTTCATGGGGTCGAGTTGCAGACCCCAATCCGAACTGAGACAGGCTTTTTGAGATTCGCTCCACCTTGCGGTATCGCAGCTCATTGTACCTGCCATTGTAGCACGTGTGCAGCCCAAGACATAAGGGGCATGATGACTTGACGTCGTCCCCACCTTCCTCCGAGTTGACCCCGGCAGTCTCCTGTGAGTCCCCATCACCCCGAAGGGCATGCTGGCAACACAGAACAAGGGTTGCGCTCGTTGCGGGACTTAACCCAACATCTCACGACACGAGCTGACGACAGCCATGCACCACCTGTCACCCGACCACAAGGGGGGCACCATCTCTGATGCTTTCCGGGCGATGTCAAGCCTTGGTAAGGTTCTTCGCGTTGCGTCGAATTAAGCCACATGCTCCGCTGCTTGTGCGGGCCCCCGTCAATTCCTTTGAGTTTTAGCCTTGCGGCCGTACTCCCCAGGCGGGGAACTTAATGCGTTAGCTGCGGCACCGACGACGTGGAATGTCGCCAACACCTAGTTCCCACCGTTTACGGCGTGGACTACCAGGGTATCTAATCCTGTTCGCTCCCCACGCTTTCGCTCCTCAGCGTCAGTAATGGCCCAGAGATCCGCCTTCGCCACCGGTGTTCCTCCTGATATCTGCGCATTTCACCGCTACACCAGGAATTCCGATCTCCCCTACCACACTCTAGTCTGCCCGTATCGAATGCAGACCCGGGGTTAAGCCCCGGGCTTTCACATCCGACGCGACAGACCGCCTACGAGCTCTTTACGCCCAATAATTCCGGACAACGCTTGCGCCCTACGTATTACCGCGGCTGCTGGCACGTAGTTAGCCGGCGCTTCTTCTGCAGGTACCGTCACTTTCGCTTCTTCCCTGCTGAAAGAGGTTTACAACCCGAAGGCCGTCATCCCTCACGCGGCGTCGCTGCATCAGGCTTTCGCCCATTGTGCAATATTCCCCACTGCTGCCTCCCGTAGGAGTCTGGGCCGTGTCTCAGTCCCAGTGTGGCCGGTCGCCCTCTCAGGCCGGCTACCCGTCGTCGCCTTGGTGAGCCACTACCTCACCAACAAGCTGATAGGCCGCGGGCTCATCCTTCACCGCCGGAGCTTTCAACCCCCACCCATGCGAGTAGGAGTGTCATCCGGTATTAGACCCCGTTTCCAGGGCTTGTCCCAGAGTGAAGGGCAGATTGCCCACGTGTTACTCACCCGTTCGCCACTAATCCCCACCGAAGTGGTTCATCGTTCGACTTGCATGTGTTAAGCACGCCGCCAGCGTTCGTCCTGAGCCAGGATCAAACTCTCCGTGAATGTTTACCGGTAATCCGGCGAACACCATGAGAGCGGAACGACCAACCGGAATAAGGAAGGCCGTTCACAGCGTCCTCGCTGATGCGCCTACCAGGTGTTACCCCGGCAGGACTTTTTCAAAGGAACCTCCACCCACCACCATGCGGTGATGGACGGGGTATCAACATATCTGGCGTTGATTTTTGGCACGCTGTTGAGTTCTCAAGGAACGGACGCTTCCTTTGTACTCACCCTCTCGGGCTTTCCTCCGGGCGCTTCCCTTCGTGTTTCCAACCTTACCAGATCCTTTTCCCGTTCCGTTTCCGGTCGGAATTTGTTTCCGGTGGCCAGTTGGAAGGCCTTTGCCTATTTGATTGCCTTGCGGCTCTCTTTCGGCGAGTCCGACTTTATCAGAAGTTTTCGACCGGCCTGACCGGCCGCTCATTTTCTGAATTATCGGGAGGTGCTCCACCGGAATTGAATTCCAGGGAGCTGACAGATGCTAACTGCCACCGCCGAGCTTGTCCAGCTCTAGGCAACTGTTCGAATCTACCTCCCCACACGTCCCATGTCAACGGTTTTTGTGGGGCGAAGAGGAGACTAGCAGCCTGATCGGGGTGCCTGCACATCAGGCCGCGGTCGGCACCGAGGCGCTGCGCTCGGCCTCCTCGACATCGCCCGTCTCTCCGGCCCGCACCGCACGCCCGCCCAGGACGTAGACGTAGACGAGGAACAGCACTTCGGCGGCTATGCCTATGCCGATGCGGGCCCAGGTCGGCAGGCCGGAGGGGGTGACGAAGCCTTCGATGGCGCCCGAGACGAAGAGGACCAGGGCGAGGCCTATCGCCATGCCCAGGGCGGCACGACCCTCCTCGGCGAGGGCCGCACGGCGAGTGCGCGGGCCCGGGTCTATGACGGTCCAGCCGAGGCGCAGTCCGGTGCCGGCCGCCACGAAGACGGCGGTCAGCTCCAGGAGGCCGTGCGGGAGTATCAGACCGAGGAAGGTGTCGAGGCGGCCCGCCGAGGACATCAGGCCGATGCCGACCCCCACGTTGAGCATGTTCTGGAAGAGGATCCAGACGACCGGCAGGCACAGGAAGGCGCCGAGTACCAGGCACATCGCGGCAGCCTGGGCGTTGTTCGTCCACACCTGGGCCGCGAAGGACGCCGCTGGATGGCTGGAGTAGTACGTCTCGTACTGGCCGCCGGGACGGGTGAGCTCCCGTAGTTCGGCGGGGGCCGCGATCGAGGACTGGACCTCGGGGTGCGTACCGATCCACCAGCCCAGGAGGACCGCCAGCGCGGTGGACAGGAGCGCGGTCGGAACCCACCAGTGGCGCGCCCGGTAGACCGCAGCGGGGAAGCCCTGGGTGAGGAAGCGGGTGACGTCTCGCCAGGAGGCACGGCGGGTGCCCGTGACGGCGCTGCGCGCGCGGGCGACCAGTTGGCTGAGCCGGCCGGTGAGCTGAGGGTCCGGGGCGCTGGACTGGATCAGGGAGAGATGGGTCGCCGTGCGCTGGTAGAGGACGACCAGTTCGTCGGCCTCCGCTCCGGTGAGACGGCGCCGGCGTCGGAGGAGTGCGTCGAGCCGGTCCCACTCCGCCCGGTGGGCGGACACGAAGACATCGAGGTCCATCGGCTTGCCTGCTCCTCGGCTGCTCGTCCTGCGCTCGTCATGTGGTCAGCTTGTCGCACTGCGGCGCGATCTGCCTCAGCTTGGCAGACTGGCTGTTCTCAGGGCAGTTCGGGGAAGGACGACGGGCGTGAGTGAGCTTGTGACGGGCGAGGCGGTGGCGCTGGAGCTGCGCCCCGCGAAGCTGCCGAGCCGGGTACTGGCCGTGGTGCTCGACCTGGCCGTGGCGGTGACCGCCTATGTGGTCGCGATGATCGCCCTGGCCCTGGCCACGGCCTCGCTCGACGAGGCGGCGCAGACGGCCATGGCGATCGCCGCGTTTCTTCTTCTGCTGGTGGGCGGGCCGATCGCCGTGGAGACGCTCAGCCATGGGCGCTCTCTCGGGAAGATGGCGTGCGGGCTGCGCGTGGTGCGGGACGACGGCGGGCCCATCCGGTTCCGGCACGCGCTGGTGCGCGGGGCGGTCGGTGTGGTCGAGATCCTGATGACGTTCGGGGTCGTGGCGTGCATCGCGTCGCTCGCGTCGGCACGGGGGCGGCGGCTCGGTGACGTGTTCGCCGGAACCCTCGTCGTACGCGAACGGATTCCCGCCGGGCGTACGTCCTTCGTGCCTCCCCCGCCGCCCTGGCTCTCGGGGCGGTTCTCCGGGCTCGATCTGTCCGGGGTCCCGGACGGGCTGTGGCTGGCCGTCCGGCAGTACCTGACGCGGATGCAGCAGCTGGACCCGCAGGTCGGGTGGGCGATGGCCGAGCGCCTCGCGAACGACGTCGCCGAGCGCACCGGGGCTCCGGTACCGCCCGGCATCCCGCCGGCGGCATTCCTGGCGGCCGTGATGCAGGAGCGGCAGGCGCGGGAGGCGCGGCGTGCGTTCGGTGGCGGCGGTGGCGGGGCTGCGGGTGGCGGCTTCGCCGGTGGCCCGGCCGGGCCTGTGCCCGGTGTACCGGGCTGGGGCACCCCGAACATGCCGTACGGCACAGCGCACGCCGGGCCGCCGTACGGGACTCCGCCTGGCCCGGGACAGGGCGCGAGTCAGCCCCAGCCGCCGGTCGGGCACCCGATGCAGGGTGCGCTGGGAGGTCCGGCGCAGAGCCCTGTCCAGGACGCTGCCCGCCCGCCCGCTCCCTATCTCCCGCCTGCTCCGGCTCCTCATCGCCCGGCGGCTCCCCCGCCCCCGGCACCCGTCGCGGCCCCCGCGAACGCCTGGGCCGAGCCGGCGCCGCAGGAGGCCGACGCGGAGCGACCCTCCACCGGGTTCGCCCCGCCCGCCTGACCGACGTGTTCGCCTGACCGCCGGGACCGTCCGGAACCGGTGTCAGGTGAAGACCGACGGCGGTGATTCGAGGTCTTCGAGCTCGATGCCGGGGGCCGAGAGCACCACGTCGCCCGACAGGTGCACGGTGTGCTGTTCACCGGTGTCCAGGGCTGTGACCTGGTATTCCTCCACGGTCAGGGGGCCGTTGTCAGTGGCGTGTGCTTCTCTCGTGATCAGGGCCCAGGACTGGTCGAGGGTGCGCGGGGCGAGGACCGGGTCCGTGAAGGCGACGAGGCGTACACGCGTGGCGGAGGCATCGGGGGTGAGGCGCAGCAGACGTGCGGTGGCGACGAGGAAAGCGGGGGACGAACCGGTGAAGGCGTGGGCGCGGACATTGCCTTCGGTGGCGTGCTCTCCCGTGGGGTCGGTACGGACCCAGGTGACCCCGTCGAGGGCTGCGGCGCGGACCTGCCAGCCCGACGCGTGGAGTTCGAGGCGGATGGGGCGGCCGCGGTCGTCGAGGGCGAGGTCGACGGAGCCGACGGAGGTGCCTTGCCCTACGGCTCCCTCGTGCCCGGTGCCGGAAGGAGCGGTCGGTCCGGAAGGAGGGGGTCCGGAAGGGGTCGTCAGTTGGGAGACGTAGCGCCAGCCGGAGGGGCCGGGCGCGCAGTGGAACCGTTCTTCGGCGAGAGGGGTGTGGTCGTGCGGGTCATGGAGCGAATATCGGCCGCGGGGCATGGTGGCTCGGGTCCTCGTAGGGGGCAGGCCCCCGCCGGTGAGGACCGGGGGCCTGCTGACAACCGTTGTGTGAGCGCCGGGCTCAGTAGCGGTAGTGGTCCGACTTGTACGGGCCCTCGACCTCGACACCGATGTACGAGGCCTGCTCGGGGCGGAGCGTCGTGAGCTTCACGCCAAGCGCGTCCAGGTGGAGGCGGGCGACCTTCTCGTCGAGGTGCTTGGGCAGCACGTAGACGTCGGTCGGGTACTCCTCGGGCTTGGTGAACAGCTCGATCTGGGCCAGCGTCTGGTCCGCGAACGAGTTGGACATCACGAACGACGGGTGGCCGGTCGCGTTGCCCAGGTTCAGCAGGCGGCCCTCGGAGAGGACGATGAGCACCTTGCCGTCGGGGAACTTCCAGGTGTGGACCTGCGGCTTGACCTCGTCCTTGACGATGCCGGGGATCTTCGCCAGGCCGGCCATGTCGATCTCGTTGTCGAAGTGGCCGATGTTGCCCACGATCGCCTGGTGCTTCATCTTGGCCATGTCCGCGGCCATGATGATGTCCTTGTTGCCGGTCGTGGTGACGAAGATGTCCGCCTTGTCGACGACCTCGTCGAGGGTGGTGACCTGGAAGCCGTCCATCGCCGCCTGCAGTGCGCAGATCGGGTCGATCTCGGTGATGATCACGCGGGCGCCCTGACCGCGCAGGGACTCCGCGCAGCCCTTGCCCACGTCGCCGTAGCCGAAGACGACGGCGGTCTTGCCGCCGATGAGGACGTCGGTGGCGCGGTTGATGCCGTCGATCAGGGAGTGGCGGCAGCCGTACTTGTTGTCGAACTTCGACTTGGTGACGGCGTCGTTCACGTTGATCGCCGGGAACAGAAGGGTGCCGTCGCGGTGCATCTCGTAGAGACGGTGGACGCCGGTCGTGGTCTCCTCGGTCACGCCGCGGATCTCCGAGGCGAGCTGGGTCCACTTCTGCGAGCCGCCGGAGATCGTGCGGTTGAGGAGCTCCAGGATGACGCGGTGCTCGTCGTTCTCGGCGGTGTCGACGGACGGAACCTTGCCGTCCTTCTCGTACTGGACGCCGTTGTGGACGAGGAGGGTGGCGTCGCCACCGTCGTCCAGGATCATGTTCGGGCCGCCGGTGGGGGTGTTCGGCCAGGTCAGCGCCTGCTCCGTGCACCACCAGTACTCCTCCAGGGTCTCGCCCTTCCAGGCGAAGACCGGGATGCCCTGGGGGTTGTCGGGCGTGCCGTTCGGGCCGACGGCGATGGCGGCCGCCGCGTGGTCCTGGGTGGAGAAGATGTTGCAGGAGGCCCAGCGGACCTCGGCGCCCAGGGCGGCCAGGGTCTCGATGAGTACGGCGGTCTGCACGGTCATGTGCAGGGAGCCGGTGACGCGGGCGCCGGCGAGGGGCTGCGCCTCGGCGTACTCCTTGCGGATCGACATCAGGCCGGGCATCTCGTGCTCGGCGAGGGTGATCTCCTTGCGACCGAAGTCGGCCAGGGAAAGGTCGGCGACCTTGAAGTCCTGTCGGTTGTCGACAGTGGTCATGCGAGCTGCTCCTCGGGTTGGGGCGAGGTCGGTTTCGGCTGGTCTGCGCGGCGGCGGGCACGGTGAGCGCCCCACGGGGCACACGAATGCCCGGTGCCTTGCGCAGCGCAGTCCGTCGGAGGCCCTCTCTCCCTCGGCCGGCCCGTGGGGCCGCCCGACCGCCATCAGCAGCGACGTCTGGCTCGGTTACGAATCTACACCGATCGGCGCAGTGGGCCCCAGTCCGCCTGCGAACAGATCAAGCGGATTTCGAGCGTCCGGCGGGCCGGGGACAGAGGTAACAGGCCTGGACAACAAGGGACTTTTGAACTTTTGATCCCGTCCGGGGGTCTGTTGCAGGATGCCGGGGATCGGGAACATGTGCGCGACCTCGCGACCCCGCGGATCGCGAACCCCCACCACGAAAGATCGCGCCGGCAGGACCCCGACGAGCGGCCGCGGACCGCGACGACAGACCGCGATCCCCCATGACGAAGGCGTTAGGAGATCCACGTGACCAGTCCGGCCGGAATTCCCCCCACGGGCGGCGGCACCGAAGAGCAGCGGCGACTGAAGCTGCTCGCGGTGACCGCGTGCCCCACCGGCATAGCCCACACCTATATGGCGGCCGAGAAGCTCGCGCAGGCGGCGGAGCGGCTCGGTATCGACATGAAGGTGGAGACCCAGGGCTCGATCGGGTCCGAGAACGTACTCACTGACAACGATGTCAACACCGCGGACGGCGTGATCGTCGCGGCCGACAAGGATGTGGACCTGAGCCGGTTCGCCGGAAAGCGGATCGTGAAGGTCGGGGTCGCGGAGGGGATCCACCATCCCGAGCGGCTCATCGAGCAGGTGCGGACGGCGCCGGTGCACGGCGGCGGCCCGCAGGCCGGTTCCGGAGTGGCCGGACCCGCAGGCGCCGGCAGCGGTGGGAGCGGCGGCAAGGAGCGCGGGATCGCGTACAAGGCGCTGATGAACGGTGTCAGTTACATGATCCCGTTCGTCGTGGTCGGCGGGCTGCTGATCGCGATCTCGCTCTCGCTCGGCGGGCACACCGATCCCTCCGGCGGGCTGGTCATCCCGAAGGGTTCCTTCTGGATGGACGTCAACAACATCGGCGTCATCGGGTTCCAGCTGATGGTGCCGATCCTGTCCGGCTATATCGCGTACGCGATCGGGGACCGGCCCGCGCTCGTGCCCGGCATGATCGGCGGGTGGATCGCCAACACCGGTTCGCTGTACGACTCCGAGGCGGGCGCGGGCTTCATCGGGGCGATCGTGACCGGGTTCCTGGCCGGATATCTGGTGCTGTGGATCAAGAAGGTCGAGGTCCCGAAGTTCGTCCGGCCGATCATGCCGATCATCGTGATCCCGATCGTGGCGACGACGGCGCTCGGGCTGTTCTTCATCTACGTGATCGGCAAGCCCATCTCCTGGGTCTTCGAGCATCTGACGGACTGGCTCGGCGGGATGACCGGGACCAGTGCCGTGCTGCTCGGCGCGATCCTGGGGCTGATGATCGCGTTCGACATGGGCGGGCCGGTCAACAAGACGGCGTTCCTGTTCGGCGCGGGGCTCATCGCGACCGGCAACCAGGAGGTCATGGGCATGTGCGCCGCCGCGATCCCGGTGATGCCGCTCGGGCAGGGCGTGTCCACGCTGATCCGCAGGCGCCTCTACACGGAGCAGGAGCGCGAGACGGGTCTCGCCTCACTGTTCATGGGGCTGTTCGGGATCTCCGAGGGTGCCATTCCGTTCGCGGCGGCCCGTCCCGCCCAGGTCATTCCCGCCAACATGCTGGGCGGCGCGGTGGCGGGCGCGGTCGCGGGTCTCGCCGGGGTCGAGGACGCGGTGCCGCACGGCGGGCCGATCGTGGCGGTGCTGGGCGCCGTGAGCGGCGTACCGATGTTCTTCGTCGCCGTGGTCCTCGGGACGGCGGTGACGGCGCTGACGACGGTCGCGCTCATCGATGTCGGCGAGCGGAGGCGGAAGGGGCAGTCGCCGGTGGGGGCCACGACCGGCGGTTCGACGGCACCGCGGCCCGAGTTCGCCCTCGTGGGGGCGGGCACCGGCACCGGAGCGGCGGCGGCCCCGTCGGCTGCGGCGGTCACCGGCATCGACACCGGCGGGAGCGCGGAATCGGGCTCCGACGACGAGGTCCTCTCCGGTTACCTCACCGCCCGGACCGTGCAGGTGCGGCTCGACGCCGTCGACAAGGAGGCCGCGATCCGGGAGCTGGCCGGGCTGCTGGCGGCCACCGGGAAGGTCGCCGATGTCGACGAGCTGGTGGCGACGGCCCTGCGGCGCGAGGAGCAGGGCACGACCGGGCTCGGCGAGGAGATCGCGATCCCGCACGCCAAGACCGACGCGGTGACCGCGCCCGTCGTGGGGTTCGCGCGGTCGGCGGAGGGTGTCGAGTGGGGTTCGCTCGACGGTACGAAGGCCCGGCTGATCTTCATGATCTCCGTACCGGAGGCCGCCGCGGGCGATGAGCATCTGCGGATTCTGGCGCTGCTGTCGCGGAAGCTGGTGGACGCGGAGTTCCGTGAGCGGCTGCTGGCGGCTCCCGACGGGACGGCTGTCCTCGACGTGCTGCGCGAGATCCGGTAGCCGTAGGCCACGGATGCCCGAAGGCCGCACGTGCCCATGGCCGTACGTAACCCGTGGCCGTACACATGACTGGGGCCCGCCGGATGATTCGGCGGGCCCCGGTCACGTGTCCGAGAGTCGGTGTTACGGAGGTCAGTGTTCGGCGGTCGGTGCCGGACCGCCCGGGGTGGCCTCCGGGTCGGCGCCCTTCACGGCCTCGGACTCGTTGAAGATGTCGGGTTCGAGGTAGATGACGCGGGCGATCGGGACGGCCTCGCGGATACGGGACTCGGCGGCGTTGATCGCCGAGGCGACCTCGGCGGCCGTGTCGTCGTGCTCGACCGCGATCTTGGCGGCGACCAGCAGTTCCTCGGGACCGAGGTGGAGCGTGCGCATGTGGATGATGCCGGTGACCGTGTCGCCGTCGACGATCGCGGCCTCGATCTTGTGGACCGCCTCGATGCCGGCGGCCTCGCCCAGGAGCAGCGACTTGGTCTCGACGGCCAGGACGATCGCGATGACGATGAGCAGGATGCCGATGCAGAGGGTGCCGATGCCGTCCCAGACGCCGTCACCGGTGGCCAGGGCGATGCCCACACCGCCGAGCGCGAGGACCAGACCGACGAGCGCGCCCAGGTCCTCCAGGAGGACGACCGGCAGCTCGGGCGCCTTGGCGTGGCGTACGAAGTCCTTCCAGGACTGCTTGCCGCGCGTGTGGTTGGACTCCTTGATGGCCGTCCGGAAGGAGAACCCCTCGGCGATGATCGCGAAGACGAGGACGCCCACCGGCCAGTACCAGTGCTCGATGTCGTGCGGGTGCTTGATCTTCTCGTAGCCCTCGTAGATCGCGAACATGCCGCCGACCGAGAAGAGGACGATCGAGACGAGGAAGGCGTAGATGTAGCGCTCGCGGCCGTAGCCGAAGGGGTGTTGCGGGGTCGCCTCGCGCTTGGCCTTCTTGCCGCCGAGGAGCAGCAGTCCCTGGTTGCCGGAGTCGGCGAGCGAGTGCACGGACTCGGCGAGCATCGACGACGAACCACTGAAGAGGAACGCCACGAACTTCGCTGCCGCGATCGCGAGGTTGGCGGCGAGTGCCGCCACGATCGCCTTGGTGCCGCCTGACGCGCTCATGTGCTTCCGATGTCCCTTCGTCTGCGACTCGACTGCCACTCGACCGGCACTCGTCTGTCACCCGGCTGCCCCGGTCGTGCCGCCCTCAGGCCGCCGTCCCGCGCTTTGCCTGCCCTTTGCGGTGGGCCATTGTTGCAGCCCGGACCGGCCCCGGAACGCCGGGCCGCCGCAGTGACGCCCGGTGATTCCGTCAGACGACGACCGTGGCCCGGAAAATCGTCCCGCTTCCGGAGACTTCCACCTTTTCGTCCGCCGGGACGAACACGGATCCGCCGGGGACGAGCGTGATGTCGCCCGTCCGTACGGAGCCCGCGGTGCACAGCAGGATCTGCGGGGTGCCGCGGGTGAGGTCGCGGTCGGGTCCGCCCGCCGGGAGGACGTACCGGGAGAGGCGGAACTCGTCGATGGGGGTCTCGTAGACCTCCTCGCCGTCCGGGGAGGCCTCGGGGCGCAGTACGCCCGCGTCGCCCGCCTCGAAGCGGACGATGCGCAGGAGTTCGGGGACGTCGACGTGCTTGGGGGTGAGCCCGCAGCGCAGCACGTTGTCGGAGTTGGCCATGATCTCGACGCCGAGGCCGTTCAGATACGCATGCGGCACACCGGCGCCGAGGAACAGCGCCTCACCGGGCTGCAGTTGTACGTGGTTGAGCAGCATCGCGGCGATGACACCCGGGTCGCCGGGGTAGTGGTGCGCGATCGAGGCGTACGGGGCATGGGCGCCGCCGAGCCGGGCGCAGGCAGCGGCGGCCTCGGTGACCGTGGTGGCCATCAGCTCGGGGTCGGCAGTGAGTACCGCGGTCAGCACCTCGCGCAGCGCGGCCTCTTCGGGGTGCGCGTGCAGCAGGTCGACGTACGGCTTGAGGGAGTCGACCTCCAGGGCCGACAGCAGTGCGGCGGCCTCCAGCGGGGCGCGGAAGCCGCACAGGCCGTCGAACTCCGTGAGCGCGCAGATCAGTTCGGGCTTGTGGTTGGCGTCCTTGTAGTTGCGGTGCGGGGCGTCGATCGGGACACCGCGGCGCTCCTCGTCCTCGTACCCCTCCTTGGCCTGGGTCAGGTCGGGGTGCACCTGGAGGGAGAGGGGGGCGCCCGCGGCGAGGATCTTGAGCAGGAAGGGCAGGCGCGGGCCGAATTTCGCGACCGCACCGGTGCCCAGTTCACGCTCGGGGGCCGCGGCGATCACCTCGGTGAGGGGGCCGCGGGGGGTGCGCGAGGGCGCGCCCGGGTGGGCGCCCATCCACATCTCCGCCTGCGGTTCGCCGGTCGGCTCGGTGCCGAGGAGCCGCGGGATGGCCGTGGTGGAGCCCCAGGCGTAGGGGCGGACGGTGTTGTCGAGGCGGTCCATGCTCTGTCTTCTTCTCCGTACGTGCGCTGGTACGCGTGCTCCGGTCAGGAGGCGTGGCTCGATGTTCGGGGTGCCTGGCTCCAGGTTCAGGAGGCGTGGCTCAAGGTCAGGCCGTCGAGGCGAGCGCCAGGTAAACGGCGGCGAAATCCGTGACGGCGATCAGTTCGGCGAGTGTTTCCAGGTCGCCGCCCTCCTCCGGTTCGAGTTCGCTGATCGCCGTGTCGTGGCTGAGGGCCAGCTCGCGGGCGGCCGGGGCGGCGGTGCGGCCGCCGGCCGGGCGGTCGCGCAGCAGGACCACGCGCGCGTGGACGACCTGCGCCTCCTCGACCCGGTCGCGGAAGAAGTCGTCGGGGTCCGCGCCCGCCGCCAGGGTGCCCGCGAGGAGGACGCTGTGCGCGGCCAGGGCCTCGGGCAGTTCGGCGGTGAGGGCGGGGCGTCCCGCGAGTTCGGCCAGGGCCCCGACGAAGCGGCGGCCCGCGGGACCCGCGGAATCGCCCTCGGTCCAGATCACCGGAAGCGCCTCGGCGAGCTCGGACGCGAGCGTCTTGGCGGGGTTGCTGTACGTGGCGATGGCCGGGCCGCAGCGCTCCGCCACCTGGTCGAGACGGTCGGCGACCCTCTCCAGGGCGTCGGGCGGCGCGGACAGCAGGCCGGTGCGGTCGAGCAGCGCGAGCAGCGGGGTGAGCAGCGCCCAGAGGGAGCCCGGGGCCGAGGCGGTGGTGGGGGCCTGCGGCTCGTAGGGGGCGGTCGCCATCGGTACGGAGAGGCCGTGGGCGACCGCGACCGCCTCGGTGAGCGGGGTGCGGGTCGGGCAGACGGCGACGACGGTGAGGCCGCGCCGGTAGGCCTGTTCGACGAGGAGCGAGAGGCCGGGTTCGCTGCCGTCCGGGGTGGCGACCAGGAGCAGGTCCACGGGACCCGCCCAGCCGGGGAGTTCCCAGAGCAGGGCGCCCGCGGCGGGGGCCACTCCGCGGGGGGTGAGCCGGGTGACGGGGCAGGCGGCGCCGGCGAGCGAGCCGAGGAGGTCGGCGACGCAGGTGGCAGCGAGGCCGGGGCCCGCGGTCAGGATGGCGCGCGGGCGGCCGTCGGGCTTCAGCTCGGCGATGCCGGCCTCGGTGGCGTGCCGGACGGCGGTGCGTACGCGGGCGCCCGCTTCGGCGGCGCCGCGGAGCAGGTCCCGCCGGTCCGCGCGGGCCAGCGCCTCCGGGTCGTCGAGGAGTGTTTCGTCGAACATGGTGGGCAGCCTCCGGACGCCTGGCGGGGTCGCTTGTGCGGGGTTGCTTCTGCGGCGTTGCTACTGCGGGCGCTTCGCGGGTCGCTTCTCCGTGACCGGCGGGGTCTACGCGGGGCGGCGGGCCTCGTCGACGAGGAGGACCGGGATGCCGTCGCGGACGGGGTAGGCCAGGCCGCAGTCCTTGCCCGTGCAGATCAGCTCGGCCTCCTGCTCTTCGGAGGAGGCCTCCTTGAGGGGGGCGTGGCAGGCCGGGCAGGCGAGGATCTCCAGGAGGCCGGCTTCTAGCGGCATGTCGGGTCCCTTCGGGGGGGTGGGGTGCGGGGATGTGGCCTGGTCAGGGTACCGCTGCGTGGGGGTGGGCGCGGGGGGTCTTCGCCCCCGCCGCCCCTACCCTTCCCGTCACTGCATGGGGGCTGCGCCCCCTCGCCCCCTGATCGCGCTCCGCGCTCGTCCTCAAACGCCGGACAGGCTGAGATACCAAGGGGCGCGGGGAACTGCGCGACCAGCCCCCACCGGGCCCGCGGACGACCACTGCCCCTCAGCCTCTGATGAGCGTCAGCACCTCGTCGCGCACCCGCGCCATCGTCCCCCCGTCCCGCGCCTCCGCGTTCAGCCGCAGCAGCGGCTCCGTGTTCGAGGGGCGGACGTTGAACCACCAGTCGGCCGCCGTGACGGTGAGGCCGTCGAGTTCGTCGAGGGTGATGCCCTCCTGGCCCTCGTACGCCGTGCGGATCGCGGCGAGGCGGGCCGTCTGGTCGTCGACCGTTGAGTTGATCTCGCCCGAGCCGGCGTAGCGGTCGTACTGGGCGACGAGGGCGGAGAGGGTGCCCTCCTGCCCGCCGAGGGCCGCCAGGACGTGGAGGGCCGCGAGCATGCCCGTGTCCGCGTTCCAGAAGTCCTTGAAGTAGTAGTGCGCGGAGTGCTCGCCGCCGAAGATCGCCCCGGAGGCGGCCATCTCGGCCTTGATGAAGGAGTGGCCCACCCGTGTGCGTACCGGAGTGCCGCCGTTCTCGCGGACGACCTCCGGGACCGACCAGGAGGTGATCAGGTTGTGGATGACCGTGCCCTTGCCGCCGTGCCTGGCCAGCTCGCGGGCGGCGACCAGGGCCGTGATCGCGGACGGGGAGACCGGCTCGCCGCGCTCGTCGACTACGAAGCAGCGGTCGGCGTCGCCGTCGAAGGCGATGCCGAGGTCGGCCGACTCCTCGCGGACACGCTTCTGGAGGTCGACGATGTTCGCCGGGTCCAGCGGGTTCGCCTCGTGGTTCGGGAACGTGCCGTCCAGCTCGAAGTACATCGGGACGAGGGTCAGCGGCAGGCCCGCGAAGACAGTCGGGACCGTGTGTCCGCCCATGCCGTTGCCCGCGTCCACCACGACCTTCAGGGGGCGGATCGAGGTCAGGTCGACGAGGCCGCGCAGGTGCGCCGCGTAGTCCTCCAACGTGTCGCGCGCCGTGATCGTGCCGGGTGCCGCATCCGGGGCGGCGGCTCCGGAGGCCGGGGCCTGCGCTGTCGGGGCTCCCTCGTCGAGCCATGACTCGACCAGCTCCCGGATCTCCGTGAGGCCGGTGTCCTGGCCGACGGGGGCCGCGCCCGCCCGGCACATCTTGATGCCGTTGTACCGGGCCGGGTTGTGCGAGGCCGTGAACATCGCGCCCGCGAGGCCGAACGCCCCCGACGCGTAGTACAGCTGGTCCGTCGAGCAGAGCCCGATCTCCGTCACGTCCACGCCGCGCGCCGCCGCCCCGCGCGCGAAGGCCCGGGACAGCCCCGGTGACGAGGGGCGCATGTCGTGACCGGTCACGATCGCGTCCGCTCCCGTCACCTGCACGAAGGCGGCACCGAACAGCTCGGCCAGGGTCTCGTCCCACTGGTCCGGGACCACCCCGCGTACGTCGTACGCCTTCACGAGCTGCGACAGATCAGCGGTCACGGCCAGCCTTCCTTGAGCCTTGAGTCCTCGACCGAGTGCTCGACCCAGTCCTCTACAGAGGTCCCAAAACTACCCGTACGCCCACGCGGGCCTCGGACGGACCTACGGAAGCATCCATTCCAGGACCGGTGAGCTCTGCCCGACGACGATCAGGCACATGACCAGCAGAAGTCCCAGGCTCCACGGCAGCACCTTGCGCAGCAGGTCGCCCTCCCGGCCCGCGAGTCCGACCGCCGCGCAGGCGATGGTGAGGTTCTGCGGGGAGATCATCTTGCCCAGGACACCGCCCGAGCTGTTGGCGGCCGCGAGGAGTTCCGGGGACAGTCCTGACTCCCTCGCCGCGGTCACCTGGAGGGCGCCGAAGAGCGCGTTGGCCGAGGTGTCCGAGCCGGAGACGGCCACTCCGAACCAGCCGAGGACGGGTGACAGGAAGGCGAGTCCCGCGCCGGCCGCCGCCACGAAGTGGCCGATCGTGGCCGCCTGTCCGGACAGGTTCATGACGTAGGCGAGCGCCAGGACGGAGGTGACGGTGAGGATCGCGAACCGCAACTCGTGGACGGTGGCGGCCCATTCCTTGAGGGCCACGCGCGCGTGCACCCCGAGAACGGCGGCCGTGCACACTCCGGCGAGCAGCACCAGCGTGCCTCCGGTGGACACGATCGGCCAGGTGAAGACATTGCCTCCGACCGGGTCGCCGTCCGGGTTCACGACGTTCAGGAAGGGCCAGTCGAAGACCCGGGTCGCCTTCGCCAACTGGTCCTTGACGGGCGGGATCTGGGCGATGGAGAAGATCACCACGATCAGTGCGTACGGGGCGTACGCGCGCAGCACCTCGGGGCGCGGGTCCTCCTCGTCCAGGTCCTCGCTGCGGGTGCCCGTCAGGACGGCGGCGCGTACGGGTTCGGCGGCGGGCCTGCGCGCGTGCGGCACCGCCATCAGCGCGCCCGCGCCGGCCAGGGCGGCCCCGATGTCGGCGAGTTGCGCGGAGACGTAGTTGGAGGCGGCGAACTGGGCGACGGCGAAGGCGACTCCGCAGGCCAGGGCGGGTACCCAGGTCTCGCGCAGACCGCGTCGGCCGTCCACCAGGAAGACGAGGACGAGGGGCACCACCAGGGCGAGCAGCGGGGTCTGGCGGCCCACGACGGAGGCGACGGTGTCCAGGGGCAGGTCGGTGACCTGGGCGAGCGTCACGACCGGTGTGCCCATCGCCCCGAAGGCGACCGGCGCGGTGTTGGCGACCAGCGCGACGACCGCGGCGCGGACGGGGTCGAAGCCGAGCGCGACGAGCATCACCGAGCAGATGGCGACGGGCGCTCCGAAGCCCGCGAGGGCCTCCAGGAGCGCGCCGAAGCAGAACGCGACGACGAGCGCCTGGATGCGCGGGTCGTCGGAGAGCCTTCCGAAGGAGCGGCGCAGGATGTCGAAGTGCCGGGTGCGGACGGTCATCCGGTACACCCAGAGGGCGTTGACGACGATCCACAGGATGGGGAAGAGGCCGAACACCGCTCCCTGGGCGGCGCTGGAGAGGGTCTGGCCCACGGGCATGCCGTACGCGAGCGTGGCGACCAGGGCCGCGGCGGCGAGTCCGATGAGGCCGGCCAGGTGCGCCTTCATGCGGACCCCGCCGAGCAGGACGAGGACGATGACGAGGGGCAGGGTCGCGACGAGCGCGGACAGACCGAGCGAGTCGGCCAAGGGCTCAAGTTCCTGGACGTACACGGAGCCTCCCCCGATTCCGCTATGCGGAAATTAATTTCTCACGGGCCGGGGAAAATGGTCGTGTCCGCGACAAGCGCACGTCAATGGTCATGCACCACTGAGCGAAACATGCACCGAATGCACACGGGCCACAGGGGACACACCCGGGGGGAAGTCCCCCGCGAAGAGGGAGGGTTCAGGAATCCGGTGAGCGCAGGACCCGCAGGTGGCCGCGGCGGGCGACCTCCATCGGGTCGGCGCCGCGGGCGTTGCCGCCGCCCTGGCGGTTGGGGCGCTCCTGCGGGCGGGCCGCCTCGCGGACCGCGTTGGCGAGCGCTTCCAGGTCGTCACCGCTGGGGCGCGAGGGGGCGGAGGCGTCGGCGAGCCGGACGACCTCCCAGCCGCGCGGCGCGGTGAGGCGCTCGGAGTGCTCGGCGCACAGGTCGTAGCAGTGGGGTTCGGCGTAGGTGGCGAGCGGGCCGAGGACCGCGGTCGAGTCGGCGTAGACGTACGTCAGCGTCGCTACGGCGGGACGGCCGCAAGCGGTGCGCGAACAGCGACGTACAGGGCTCACGATGTTGGACGGTACCGCACTCTTGAGCGGGCCGCGACGACTCCTCCCCGGCCCACTCCCCCGTGTCGTGCTGTGACGCCTGACACAGGAGGTGTCCGGCGAGCCTGTTCGACCTGCTGGTACGGGTGTTGACGAGGTGTCGGACAGACCCGGGAGTGGTCATGAGACGCTCAAAAGCTGTCGATCTCCGCACAATATCCAGTCCGGGAGGATACGGAATCCAGCCTGAGCTTGGCTGGAATACTCATCCTGCGACCCGTCGGACACCCGCCGGACACGAGGTCCCAGGAGGCGCGCGGAACGGCGGTCCACGGCCACGGGCGGGACGCGTGCCGTGTGCGGGCGGCGGCAGGGCGCGGGGACTACTCTTCGTCAGTGATGGACAACCCCGTGCCGCCCCCTCCCGCCGAACCCAGGCCCCGCCGTCGTGATCGACACGGGCGCGGGATGCGTGGGCCCGTGGCACCGCCGCAGGTGCCCCTCTCGGCCAGTCGCGCCGAGGTGTTCGCGGATCTGGTGCAGGACTCCGTGGAGCGGCTGGAGCGGCGGTGGCCGCAGCTCTCCGACATCGAGTTCATGGTGCTGGAGGTGCCCCGGTTCGATCCGGCGGGCGACGAGGGCTGGGGCGACGAGGCCGTGCCCCTGGGCGGCACGACTCCGGCGCACGAGGGCCGGCCCGCCCGGGTCATCGTCTACCGGCGCCCCGTGGAGATCCGTACGAAGAGCCGCGACGAGCGGGCCGCGCTGGTGCACGAGGTCGTGGTGGAACAGGTCGCCGAGGTGCTGGGCCTGACCCCGGAGACCGTCGATCCCCGCTACGGGGAGGACTGAGCCCGGACGCTCCGGTCCGGGCTCCTCCCCAGAGTGCAGGTGCCGTCCTACTTCCTCTGCAGCACCGAGAGGTCCTGCTCGGCCTCCGGCACCCTCACCGTCCCCCGGTCGTCCGGGAGGGTCTGCACGGTGAACATGGGCACGCCCCCCTCGGCCGCTTCGAGCATGCGCGAGGCGTGGACGGGCCCGCCGGACAGCGGCTCCACCGTGAGCGCGTACGTTCCCTTGAGGCCGGCGGGCACGGGCAGGTCGACGTTCTGCGTGGTGCCGGCCTTGACCGTGTACGTCTTCGAGGCGGCCGTTCCGCCGTCGCTGCCCGCGGAGGCCGTGACCTTGACCTTCGCGCCGCGGCCGGGGGCGACCAGGGAGAGCGTGGACCCCTTGGCGCGGTTGTCGGCGGCCGTCGCCCGCGCGCCCACCGGGGCCGTGGCCGGGATGAACGCCGTCTCCTGGTTGTCGCCCTTGCCGCGTACGACCCTCAGGGCCGCGACGACCGGGGTGGACTTCCCGGTCGGTGACAGCACCAGGGAACCCGCCTCGCCGCGCGTGACGTCGCCGAGGTCGACGGCGGCCGTCATGCCGGCCTTCACGTGCAGCGTCTCGTGCCCGGCGGGGGTGATCGTGCCGGTCGGCGAGGCGAGCCGCACCTTCAGGTCGGCGTCGGCCTCACCGGGCGCGAACGCGACCAGCCGTACGGAGGTGGCGTCCTTCGGGATGCCCGGCAGGACGAGACTGCCCGCCGGAGCGGCCGAGGCGTTGAGCCAGTCGCCGCCGAGCGTGTCGTCCAGGGCCTGGACGGCGGCGGCGACCCGGCCGCTGCGAACCGTGACGTGCACGGTGAGGTTGGTCTCCGGCTCGTCGATGAGCGTCGACAGGAGCACCGACTCGCTGGAGTGCGGCGGGATCTTGATGCCCTCCCCGACCGTCGACTTCAGGACGCCGTCCTTGCCGTACAGCTCGATGTCGGCGACGGCGGCGGAGTCGTCGGGGTTGGTCAGGTGCGCGTAGTCCGTGCGCTCCTTGGCGGTGCTGGCGCCCGGGAACCAGAAGTCCGTGTCCGGGGCCGAGCAGCTGGTGCCGAGCAGGCCGCGGCCGGTGCCCGCCTCGACCTCGGTGGTCTGCTGGACGGCCCAGCCGGGGGCGAACCTGCCCTCGGCCGTGCCGACCAGCGCGGGCGACTCGGCGCCCGAGGCCTTGCCCGTCACCGGCTTCCCGGGCTCCTTCGGCGTCAGGACGGGCTTCTCCTTCTTGCCGTCCTTCTCACCGTCCTTCTTGTCGTCCTGCTCGCTGTCCTGCTTCTCGTCCTCGTCCTCGTCGGCCGACTGCGCGCCCGCGGCCACCAGCTCGGCCTTGCCGCTCGTACCGGTGCCCTTGGTGACGGGGGTGAAGGACGTGTACGCGGTCTCCGCGAGGTCCGAGGTGCTGGGAGCCGGACAGAGCAGGCTCGTGCGCTCCACGGGCAGCTGGGCGGCCGCCTTGGCCGTGCCCTCCTCGGCGGCCTGCGGCTCGGACATCGAGGCGAAGCCGGTGACGGCGGCGAGCGCGGCCACGCCGGCGATCAGGGACACGGTGGTGCGGTTCACTGCTGGCTCCCGTCGGGGCGCTCACTGTCGGTGCCGTGGGGCGATTGCTGTTGCTGTTGCTGTTGCTGTTGCTGCTGGTCGTACGAGGGGTCGTAGCCCTGGCCGTACGCCTGCGACGGGTCGTACCCCCCGTTCCCCGTGCCGTACGCCGCGTACGGGTCGTACTGGTCCGCCTGGTACGGGTCCGCCTGGTACTGCTGCTGCTCGTAGGTGCCCGCGGGGTACTGCGGGGCGCCCTGGTACTGCTGCTGCTCGTAGGTGCCGTACTCGGCGCCGTACGTCGTCGCGTCCCACTCGTCGTAGGACTGCTGCTGCGGGACCGGGGCGACCACCGGGGCCTCCCCCGGAGGGGGCGGGGCGCCGGGCGCGAACAGGTCGGTCCGCTCCGGCTGCTCGGCCTGCTCGGCGTGCGCGGCCGGCTCGGCCTGTTCCGTCTGTTCGGCCTCGGCCTCGGCCTGGGCGCGCAGCCGGCGGGCCCTGCGGCCCTCGCCGGACGCGGACTCGACGGGTGCGACGTCCTCCTCGGGGAGGTCGTCGTCGACGTCGCGGCGGCGGCCCGGCAGGGCGAGCACCACGAGGACGACGGCGAGCGCGCCCTGGGCCCACAGCCAGCCGGTGTGGCCGAACGGCGCCTCGAAGGTGACGTCGAGGCGGCCCCCGGTGGCGGGCAGTTCGAAGCCCTGGGCCCAGCCGTCGACCGTGGTCCTGGTGAGCGGCTTCCCGTCGAGGGTGGCCGTCCAGCCCTCGTCGGCGGTGTCCGCGAGGCGCAGGACGCGGCCCTCGGCACCGGCGGAGATCTTGGTGTGCAGTTCGACGGGGCCCGCGGCGATGGGCTGCGGGTCGCCGGAGGCGGGCACGACGGCCGCGCGGGCGACCTGCCGGTCGACGCGCCACAGGGCGCTGCCGTCCTGCTGGCTGAGGCGGCTCAGGCCCGGTGTGGCGTCCAGGACGCGGGCGACCTCGCGGGGCGCGCCGTCGCGCACCAGGACGTACCGCACGGCGAAGCCGCCGAGCTGGTCGGCCTGGTCGGCGCCGGAGCCCGCCACGAGGTTGGCGACGACCTTGTCGAGGATCTTGTTCTCGCCGTCCGCCGCGGCCAGCTCGGCGTCGCCGAGGCGGGCGCCGGAGCCGCGGACGAGGGTGTAGCCGACCTTGGACTCCGTGTCGCTGCCGAGGACGAGCGTGCGGGCCTGGTCGCGGGTGCCGCTCTCCTCCGCGACGAACGCGGGGACCTGGACGGGATCTCGTCGCTCCAGGGGGCCGTCCGCGCCGCGGATCATCCAGCCGGCGGCGATGAGCAGGGGCCCGGCGGCCGAGGCGAAGGCGATGAGGACGGCGACGGGCTGACGCCAGCCGAAGCTCTGCTCGGCCACGCGCGAGCGTGCCCCGTCGGCGCCGAGCGCGGCGGCGGCGAGGAAGGCGAGGCCGTAGACGAGGGTGGCGGGTCCGGCCCAGGTGGAGCCGTTCGAGAGGGCGGCGAAGACGAGCGCCACCAGGGCTGCCGTCCAGGCGGCCCAGATGCCCAGCTGCCGTTCCGCGCGCATCAGGGCGGCCACGGCGGCGCACACGATGCCGATGAGCATCAGCCCGCTGACCGTGCCGGGTCCGCCGGGGCTCGCGCCCAGCAGGTCGAGCGCGGAGGCCGCCCCCGACTCGTACTCCATGCCGGCCTCCTGGAAGAAGCCGAACGGGAGCAGGGTGAGCGACCAGGGGGCGAGGACCAGCAGCGGGGTGCCGAGCTGGACCAGGAGGCGCAGTCCGTAGGCGGCGATGTCACCGCGGCGCACGACCGCGAGGGCGACGCCGAGCACCAGCGCGATGGGCCACACGATCGGCGTGAACGCGGTGGCCAGCGTCAGCAGGAGCGCGTACGCCCAGGTGGCACGCCAGCTGCCGCGGCCGGACTCCGAGGCGAGACCGCTCGCCGCGATCCCCGCGCGCGCGATGAGGGGCAGCAGGACGGCGAGCACGGCGGTGCCGAGGCGGCCTCCCGCGAGCGCGCCGGTGGCGGCGGGCAGGAAGGCGTACGCGACGGACGCCCAGGCGCGCAGCAGGCGCGACTCGACGAGCGGCCGGGAGACGAAGTAGGCGGCGAAGCCGGCCAGCGGCACCGAGCCGATCAGCAGGACGGTGACCGCGAGTCCGGCGGAGCCGAACAGCACGCTCGCCAGCATGGCGACGAGCGCGAGGTAGGGCGGCGCGGACTGCGTGCCGCCGGCGCCGACGGGGTGCCAGCCGTCCAGGTAGCGCGCCCACAGTTCGGAGGAGTCCGCGGGGGCGGGCAGCAGCGCGCCGCCCGCGAGGGCACCGCCGCCGAGGAGTTCGCGGCAGGCGATGAGGGTGAAGAAGAGGAGCACCACGAAGACCATCGGCCCGGGCTTGCGGGCGACGCGCTTGAGGCGGGCGAACTGCTCGACCTGGAGGAAGTCGGCGTCGTCGCCGCCCGGTCCGGACTCGACCGCGCTGCCGTGGCGTCCCGCCGCGTTCAGTTCGGGGTCTGAGCGGCCCACGAGGTTGCCCGCGGCCTGCTCGACGGTGGCCCGGACGGTGGCGCCGGGGGGCGGGAACAGCGCGCGCAGTTCGTCCTTGTCGACCTGCGGGGTGCCGCGCCTGCGGCGGCCCGCGATGATGCGCTCGGGGCGCAGCAGGGTGCCCAGGAGGCCGCGGATCTCGTCGACCGCCTGCCCGGGGACCTTGCCGACGAGGTAGGCGACGGTGCGCAGCAGGGTGCCGAGGACGAGCCGCACGAGGATCCAGGGGAGGACCGCGGTGCGGGCGTTGACGAGGAGGGTGTAGGTGGCGCCCGCCTTGTCGACCTTGTGCGGGGAGGCGGAGGTGCGGCCCACGCAGTCGACGGTGCGGCGCTCGCGGGAGGACGCCTCGGCGTGCCGTACGACCGCTTCGGGGGCGACCAGGACGCGGTGGCCCGCGGACTGGGCGCGCCAGCACAGGTCGATGTCGTCACGCATCAGGGGCAGCCTGCGGTCGAAGCCGCCCAGCTCCTCGTAGACCTCGCGGCGGATCAGCATGCCGGCGGTGGAGACGGCCAGTACGGGGGTCACGTGGTCGTGCTGGCCCTGGTCCTGCTCGCGCCGGTCGAGGCCGGTCCAGCGGCGGCCGCTGTGGGCGATGGTCACGCCTACTTCGAGGAGCTGTCTGCGGTCGTACCAGCCGCGGAGCTTGGGGCCGATGACGGCGACGTCCTTGCCCAGTTCCCGTTCGTTCTCCACGACGCGCAGCAGCTGGGCCAGGGCGTCGGGCTCGGGGGCGCAGTCGTCGTGCAGGAGCCACAGCCACTGCTCGGGCTCGCCGTGCGGCAGCTCCGGCATGTCGTACGCGTCGTCGCGCCAGGTGCGGGTGACGGGGTCCCAGCCGCTGGGGCGCTTCAGGTACGGAAGTTCCTCCGGGGTCAGCACGCCCGCGATGCGGACGGCCTCCTCGACGGCCTGGCCGAAGCCGGTGCGCCGGGCGAGGTGGAGCACCCGGTCGGCGCCGAGGGCGTCGGTGACCAGCTGGGCGGAGGCGTCCGCGCTGCCGGTGTCGGCCGCCACGGCGTTCTGCACGGGGCGCTCCTGGCCGAGCAGCCCGGAGAGGGCGTCGGGCAGCCAGCGGGCGCCGTCGTGCGAGACGAGCACGGCGGTGACCACGTGCCTCGGGAACTCGGGCGGGCGGCCCGGGTCGGACACCATCGGGCCGGCCGGGTCGAACGCTGCGGAGGCAGTGTCGTACTGACCTGCCGAATGGCTGTGCACGGACATCGAGGTACGGGCCCCGGTTCGCTGGACTGCGGTGGACGCCTGTGTCCTTGGGGGATCACGGGGCGTCTCGGACGGAGGCCCACACTAACGGCTGCACAACGGCGCGGCCCGCCGCCTGTGGACAACCCACCCGCGACGGGCCGTGCGTTACGTATCACTACGTAGGGGTGTGCGCCGTTCGATCGGAACACGATCGGAGTGTGACCGAAGTACGACCGGATGCAATCAGGTCACTTCTGGTCCCTGTCCAGCAACGATCAGACGGCGGCCTTCTTCAGACGACGCCGCTCACGCTCGGACAGACCGCCCCAGATACCGAAGCGCTCGTCGTTGGCGAGGGCATATTCAAGGCATTCCGAGCGGACCTCACAGGCGAGGCAGACCTTCTTCGCCTCACGGGTGGAGCCGCCCTTCTCGGGGAAAAAGGACTCGGGGTCGGTCTGCGCGCAGAGCGCCCGCTCCTGCCAGCCGATCTCCTCTTCGGCCTCGTCGACCAGCAGTTCCTGAAACAGCTCGGTCATATGCGCCCCTCGTCCGTCTCGCGTCCCCGTGATGCTGCCGCTACCGATTTCGGCTGAACGACACGAGTGAAATTACAATTGCGCTGCTCCGGCCCAGTCAAGCCGAGATCTGCTATTGGGCCCCTTATTCACTCTGCGGAACCAAGGCCATGCGGAAAGTGTTCAAATCGGCATAAACCCTGACAGCTGAAAGGGAGCCAGTGGGACACCGACTCCGCACGTGACTTGTACAGAGGAAGACGCCCAGGAGTTCGATCTCGTTCCGACACGACCGACGAAGCGAACCGGATCACATATGGATCACTCGGATCACACAGGGATCGCGGGGTCGCGCCGAGGTTCGTGCGCCCGGTTGTGCGCCATGTGTCCCGGCAACCTCCTGCACAAACCTTTCACCTCCGAGGTGGCCCGGAAGAGGTGAAAGATCTCCCACATATCGGACGTCAAGTTGACAGTGGGGGTGTGAACCGGTGTGCTGGTGGGCATGCTCGCGAACTTGGCACTCACCTCGACCCGCACCGCCGGGTCCCTCGGTGCTGTCCACGCTCGCTGTAGCTGTTGCTGTCGCAGCTGTTGAGCTCACCGCGCTCCCGCTGCCGCCGGGTCCACTGAGACCGGCCGCCGGTCCCCTTCCGCCCGTACCAGGGCCCGCCCCCACCGGGGCACACCTCACGCCCGCGATCCGGGCGGCCGGTACGTGACATCCCAGACCTCCAGCACTCTCTTCCGCCGAGGAAACCACCGCACTCCATGAACAGCGACAGCGACCTCCAGATCGCCGGCGACATCCTCGAAGTACCGCACCTCCTCCAGCCGCCGCGCGAACACCCGGCCACCGTGGCCGAGTTCGTCGGCCTCGCCCGCTCCATCGCCGCCGACCGCTCCCAGTGGGAGCACCTCGTCCGCTACGACGCGGCCTCCCGCTGGTACCACCGGCTGCGCACCGGCCCCGGCTACGAGGTGTGGCTGCTGTCCTGGGTCCCCGGGCAGGGCAGCGGGCTGCACGACCACGGCCCCTCCTCCGGCGTGCTGACCGTCCTGGAGGGAGCGCTGACCGAGCGCACCGGACGGGGCACGCGCGCGCTGGCCGCGGGAAGCCAGCGGGTGTTCGCGCCCGGCTACGCGCACGAAGTCGTCAACGACTCGCTCGAACCGGCCGTGAGCCTGCACGTCTACTACCCCGGGTTGACGGAGATGCCGATGCTCCCCGAGTCGCACCTCCGTTCGGCCGCGGCAGCGCCCAACGCGCGGTGCGCGATGGCCGAGGTCCGGTGACGCGGTCATCGGTGACGCGTTGTCGTAACCGGCTGACGCGTTGTCGTAGCCGCCTGCAAGACTGCATGCCATGCGCATTGTGGTTCTGGCAGGCGGCATCGGCGGTGCCCGGTTCCTGCGTGGTCTCCAGCAGGCCGCGCCGGACGCGGACATCACCGTCATCGGCAACACCGGGGACGACATCCACCTCTTCGGGCTGAAGGTCTGCCCGGATCTCGACACGGTGATGTACACGCTCGGCGGCGGTATCAACGAGGACCAGGGCTGGGGGCGGGCCGACGAGACGTTCCACCTCAAGGAGGAGCTGGCGGCCTACGGCGCCGGGCCCTCCTGGTTCGGCCTCGGCGACCGGGACTTCGCGACGCACATCGTGCGCACGCAGATGCTGAGCGCCGGATATCCGCTCAGCGCCGTCACCGAGGCGCTGTGCGACCGGTGGAAGCCGGGCGTCCGGCTGATCCCCATGTCCGACGACCGCGTCGAGACGCATGTGGCCGTCGAGATCGACGGTGAGCGCAAGGCCGTCCACTTCCAGGAGTACTGGGTGCGGCTGCGGGCCTCCGTGGACGCGCACGCGGTGGTGCCCGTGGGAGCCGACCAGGCCAAGCCGGCGCCCGGGGTGCTGGAGGCCATCGCCTCCGCGGACGTCATCCTCTTCCCGCCGTCCAACCCCGTCGTGTCCGTCGGCACCATCCTCGCCGTGCCCGGCATCCGGGAGGCGATCGCCGAGGCCGGGGTCCCGGTCGTCGGCCTCTCCCCCATCGTCGGGGACGCGCCCGTGCGCGGCATGGCCGACAAGGTCCTGGCGGCCGTCGGCGTCGAGTCCACCGCGGCCGCGGTCGCCGAGCACTACGGCTCGGGGCTCCTCGACGGCTGGCTGGTCGACACCGTGGACGCCGACGTCGTCGAGCGGGTCACCGGGGCGGGCATCCGGTGCCGTGCCGTGCCGCTGATGATGACCGACCTCGCCGCGACGGCCGAGATGGCCCGCGAGGCGCTGACGCTGGCCGAGGAGGTGCGGGGCGCTTGAGCGACGGCGACGAGATGTCCCGGGGTACGGGGGTGCCGGTGAGCGGGCTCCCGCCGGCCGCGCCCGGCTACCGGGTGTGGGCGCTCCCAGGACTGCCCGAGGTACGGCCCGGGGACGACCTCGCCAAACTGATCGCCAGTGCGGTCGCCGGTGCCGGTGCCGCCGCCGGGCCGGGACTGGCGGACGGGGATGTGCTGCTGGTCACGTCCAAGATCGTGTCCAAGGCCGAGGGCCGCGTCGTGGAGGCGGTGGACCGGGAGTCCGCCATCGACGCCGAGACCGTACGGGTCGTGGCCCGGCGCGGACCGCTGCGGATCGTGGAGAACCGGCAGGGGCTCGTGATGGCCGCCGCCGGCGTCGACGCCTCCAATACCCCCGCCGGGACCGTACTGCTGCTGCCCGAGGACCCCGACGCCTCCGCCCGCACCATCCGGGACGGCCTGCGGGACGCGCTCGGTGTCGAGGTCGGCGTCCTCGTCACGGACACCTTCGGCCGGCCCTGGCGGACCGGGCTCACCGATGTCGCCATCGGGGCCGCCGGAGTGCGCGTGCTCGACGATCTGCGGGGCGGCACGGACGCGCACGGGAATCCGCTGGGCGCCACCGTCGTCGCCACCGCCGACGAACTGGCCGCCGCCGGGGACCTGGTCAAGGGCAAGGCCACCGGGCTGCCCGTCGCCGTCGTGCGCGGGCTGTCCCACGTGGTGGGCACGGACGGCGGCGAGGACGAAGGGACCAGGGGCATGGTCCGGGGCGCGCGCGACGACATGTTCCGGCTCGGCACCTCCGAGGCCGTCCGGGAGGCCGTCACCCAGCGGCGTACCGTACGGGCCTTCACCGACGAGCCCGTCGACCCCGGTGCCGTACGGCGAGCGGTGGCCGCGGCGGTGACCGCGCCCGCCCCGCACCACACGACACCGTGGCGATTCGTCCTCCTGGAGACCGCGGAGTCGCGGACGCGGCTGCTGGACGCCATGCGGGACGCCTGGATCGCCGATCTGGAGCGGGACGGGAAGAGCGCGGAGTCCATCGCCAAGCGGGTGCGCCGCGGGGACGTGCTGAGGAAGGCCCCGTATCTCGTCGTGCCGTGTCTCGTCATGGACGGGTCCCACACGTACGGCGACGCCCGGCGCGACGGGGCCGAGCGGGAGATGTTCGTGGTCGCCACCGGTGCCGGGGTGCAGAACTTCCTGGTCGCGCTCGCCGGGGAACGGCTCGGGTCCGCGTGGGTGTCGTCGACGATGTTCTGCCGGGACGTCGTCCGGGACGTGCTGGCGCTGCCGGAGAACTGGGATCCCATGGGGGCCGTCGCCGTCGGGCACGCGGCGGAGGAGCCGAAGGCCCGGCCGGGGCGGGACGCGGGGGCGTTCATCGAGGTGCGGTGACCGGACCTGGTGACCGACCTGAAGGCCGGTGACCGGCGCATAGCCTTGTGCGGGTATCCCGAGCAGCTTCTTTACCGAAGGACCTCATCCGTGGCCGGACGCTTCGAACAGCGGCCCACGCGTACGACCGTGCGCGGCGGGCATGTCGTGGTGCCCGGGTCCGTGCCCCAGCCCCGGGGTGCGGCGGCCGGTGGCGGTGGCGGCGGGCTGACGCGGGAATGGGTGCCGCCGTGGCCGCTCGATCTGGGGCTCGTGCTCGGGCCGTTGCGGCGGGGGCCCGCCGATCCCACCTTCCGTGCGACCCCGGACGGGTCCGTGTGGCGGGCCAGTCTCACCCCCGTCGGGCCCGGCACCCTGCGGGTGTCCCTGCGCGCGGGCGTGGTGCGCGGACAGGCGTGGGGGCCCGGGGCCGAGTGGCTGCTCGACCGGCTTCCCCTGCTGCTCGGGGAGGCCGACGATCCCGATGCCTTCGAGCCCCGGCACCGGCTGGTCGCGCTGACCCGGCATCGGCGGCCCGGGCTGCGGCTGACGCGTACCGGGCTGGTGCTGGAGTCGCTGATTCCGTCGGTTCTGGAGCAGAAGGTCACCACCGACGAGGCGTACCGGGCGTGGCGGCTGCTCGTGCGGAAGTACGGCGTGCCCGCGCCCGGGCCCGTGGAGGGGCGCATGTTCGTCATGCCCGAGCCGCGGGTCTGGTCGCTGATTCCCTCGTGGGAGTGGCATCGGGCCGGGGTCGACAACAAGCGGGCGTCGACGATTCTGCGGGCCGTGCGGGTGGCTCGGCGGATGGAGGAGGCTGTGGCCTTCGACCCCGTTGCCGCTCGGGAGCGGCTCGAAGTGGTGGCCGGGGTGGGGCCTTGGACCTCGGCGGAGGTGGTGCAGCGGAGTCATGGGGCGGCGGATGCGGTGACGGTCGGGGACCTTCATCTGCCGGGGATCGTGGGGTTCGCGTTGGCGGGGGATCGGGATGCGGACGATTCCGTGATGTTGGGGTTGTTGGAGCCGTATGCCGGGCAGCGGCATCGGGCTGCTCGGCTGATTTTGTTGAGCGGGCGTACGCCGGCTCGGCGGCATCCGAAGATGCCCCGCGGGGACATCGGGCTGCTGTGAGCTTCTTCCGCCCCCGCCGCCCCTACCCTTCCCGTCACTGCATGGGGGCTGCGCCCCCTCGCCCCCCTTCGCGCAGTTCCCCGCGCCCCTGAGGGGCTCAGGGGCGCGGGGAGGCCGAAGAGCCGGGCGCAGCCCGCTTTTCAGGGGCGCGGGGAACTGCGCGGCCAGCCACATACGGCCCGCACCCGAGAACTGGCGCTGAGGGGCGCGGGGAACTGCGCGATCCCTTGCGTGCGGTCCTACTGGTCCGAGGAGAAGCGGAGGGATGCCTCGGGGATGTGGGCGTCGCACCAGATTCGGACTCCGGTCCGGAGTTCGTTGTCCGGGCCGACGACCGCTCCGTCGCCGACCACCACCCCCGTGAGGATCGAGCGCGCGCCCACCCGGGCGCGGGCGCCGATCAGGGAGTCCGTCACGACCGCGCCCGGTTCGACGACCGCGCCCGCCAGGATCGCGCTGCCGACGACGCGCGCCCCCTCCCCCACGGTCGCGCCGCGGCCGACGACCGTGCCACCGGTGAGCTTGGCGTCCGGGGCGACGGTGGCCTCCGGCAGGACCAGGCGGTCGCCGCAGCGGCCAGGGACGGCCGGGGACGGCGCCCGGCCGAGGACCAGGTCGGCGGAGCCGCGGACGAAGGCCTGCGGAGTGCCCAGGTCCAGCCAGTACGTGGAGTCGACCATGCCCTGGAGGTGGGCCCCGGCGGCCAGCAGGTCCGGGAACGTCTCCCGTTCGACCGAGACGGGCCGGCCGACGGGGATCGAGTCGATGACCGACCGGCGGAAGACGTACGCGCCCGCGTTGATCTGGTCGGTGACGATCTCCTCGGGGGTCTGGGGCTTTTCGAGGAACGCCTGAACGCGGCCCGAAGCGTCCGTCGGGACCAGCCCGTACGCCCGCGGGTCCGTCACCCGGGTCAGGTGCAGCGAGACGTCCGCGCCCGAGGACCGGTGGGTGTCGACCAGGGCCGGGATGTCCAGGCCGGTCAGGATGTCCCCGTTGAAGATCAGTACGGGGTCGTCGGGGGCCGATCTCAGCCGGGCGGCCACGTTCCGGATGGCTCCGCCGGTGCCGAGGGGTTCGTCCTCGGTGACGTACTCGATGTGGAGCCCCAGCGACGAGCCGTCGCCGAAGTAGGGCTCGAAGACCTCGGCCAGGTAGGACGTGGCGAGCACGATGTGCTCGACCCCGGCCGCTCTCGCCCGTGCCAGCTGGTGCGTGAGGAACGGTACGCCGGCCGCCGGGACCATCGGTTTGGGCGTGTGCACCGTGAGAGGACGCAACCGGGTGCCCTTGCCGCCGACCAGGAGGATCGCTTCTGTCACCTGTCGTCTCTGCTTCCTGCTGGGGCCGGTCGAACGGTCATTCGACCGGCCAGTGTATGCAGACCGTTTCGATGGCTGTGGGGCGCCTCTGGGAGGTGGCCGTGGGGAGCCGCCGGGAGCGGGTGGCCCGGCGTACCGGGCCACCCCGCTCCCGCCGACCGGACGTCATCGCCCCTGGTAGCGGGCCGAAGTGGTACGGGCCTTGCCGAGCTTCGCGTAGAGCCGGCCGCCCGGGCATTCGGTGGCGAATCCGTCCCGGTGACCGGAGATTACATTGAGTCGTACGTTCTTTCCTTTTCGGTACAGATTTCCGCCTCCCGACCTGAGGTAGGTCTTGCCGCGCGGGTTCGCCCCGTAGAGGCCGAGCTTCCATGCCGTGAGCTTCGCGACGGCCTTCACCGAGGCGGCGGGCGGGTTCGCGGTGCCGAAACTTCCGAGGACGGCGATCCCCATGCTCTTGCTGTTGAAACCGAGCGTGTGTGCGCCCATCACGGGCCTGGCCACGCCACCGGCCCTGCCCTCGTAGATGTTTCCGCACTTGTCGACGAGGAAGTTGTAGCCGATGTCCCGCCAGCCGCTGCTCTTCACGTGGTAGCGGTAGATACTGCGGATGACTGAAGGCGCTTGCGCACAGCGGTAGTTGTTGCCCGAGGCGCTGTGGTGGACGAAGACGGCCTTCACCGTCTTCGTATAGCTGAAGTTCGACTCCCGCAGCCCCTCGTCGGCGCCCCAGCCCCGGCGGGTGACGATGCGCGGACGGGCACCGATGTACGGCTTCGCGCGCGGGTTCGCGGCCCCGCCGACGGCCGTACCCGTCGTGCCCGTCGTACCTGTCGTGCCCGTCGTAGCGGTCGGGTCCGCCTCCTCGCCACGGGTGGCCAGCAGGTCCGCCCGGGTCTCCTTCTGGCTCAGGGCCGGGATCTCGGTGGCGCCGATGGGCGCCAGCTCGGCGTTGACGGCCGCCGAGGCCGCCGCCGCGGACTCGGCGGTCAGGGCACCCGGGGGCGGGGCGTTCAGTTCGGGGCCCTGGGGTGGCGGTTCGGCGCCGGGGTCGACCAGTTCGACGTGCAGGCCCTTGGGGAGGGGCTCGGCGGTGACGGCTCTTCCGTCGGCGCCCGTCCGGCCGTCCGCCTCGCCCTGGACCCTGACCTCCACGCCGTCCGAGTCGCCCACCCACAGGGGTGCGGTGGAGCCCCGCACCCGGCCGGAGGCGCGCTCCGGGGTGTCCGGGTCGGCCGCGTGCTCGTGGTTGTGGGTGTCCACGTCCTGCCAGGCGGACCACTTCGCGGTGCCGGTCGCGCGGGTACGGACCTGGACCCGGCCGTGGAGTTCGCTGTCCGGGTTGTCCCAGACGACGCCCACGAGGGAGAAGTGTCGGACGTCCCGGCGGGCCAGGCCCTGGGCGGGCGCGAGCGCGGGAGGCGGCAGGGTGCGGTCGCCCGAGGACGGGGACGAGGACGACGAGGGTGGGGTGCGGGGGGCGTTGGAAGTGAGAGGGGTGAGGGGGAGGGACTGGGTGCTGCCGGGGGTCGTGCCGCCGGGGGCCGATGTGCCGGTGGTCCGTCTTTCGGCCGCCGCGGGGGTCGCCGTGGCGTCGGAGGACAGGGTCAGCGGGAGGGCCAGGGCGGCCGCACAGGTGACGGCGATCGAGGAAGCCAGAGATGCGCGCATGCCCCTGATCCTGGACATAGTCAGACTTATCTGTCCATCCGGGATATGACGGACCGTCGGTCGTACTCCGCCGAACCGGTGGCCCTGTCTCCCCCGCCCGGGGAGCCGCCCGCGTACGCTTGCGTCCCGTGACCGCCATCGACCGCACCCCTGCCGACCTGCTGCGATCCGCGCTCGCCGCGGACCCCGCGCGCCCCCTGGTGACCTTCTACGACGACGCCACGGGCGAACGTGTCGAACTGTCCGTGGCCACCTTCGCCAATTGGGTGGCCAAGACCGCCAATCTGCTCCAGGGCGAACTGGGCGCCGAGCCCGGCGAGCGGGTGGCGCTGCTGCTGCCCGCGCACTGGCAGACGGCGGTGTGGCTGCTCGCGTGTTCCTCGGTGGGTGTCGTGGCGCAGGTCGGGGGTGACGCGGGCGACGCCGATCATGTGGTCGCCGGGCCCGGGCAGTTCGAGGCCGGGCTCGCGTGTTCCGGGGAGCGGGTGGCGCTGTCGCTCGCGCCGCTGGGGCGTCGCTTCGCGCAGGTGCCGGGCGGGTACGTCGACTACGCGGTCGAGGTGCCGGGGCAGGGGGATGTGTTCCGGGCGTACGGGCCTGTGGATCCGGAGTCCGCGGCGTTGGTGGTCGCGGGGGCGGAGTTCTCGGGGGGCGGGGTGGTCGAGCGGGCTCGGGGGGATGCGGGGGCGCTCGGGCTGGCGGGGCCCGGGGGGCGGGTGTTGTCCGGGTTGTCTTACGACACGTGGGAGGGGTTGAGTGCGGGGTTGTACGCCGCGTTGGCCGCTGGGGGGTCCGTGGTGTTGTGCCGGAACCTCGATCTGCTCGGGGAGGACGCGCTCGCGAAGCGCATCGAGAGCGAACGGGTCACGTCGACGGCCCGCTGAGCCTTTCCCTCGCCCCCGCCGCCCCTACCCTTCCCGTCACTGCATGGGGGCTGCGCCCCCTCGCCCCCCTTTGCGCAGTTCCCCGCGCCCCTAGGTACCTAGGGGCGCGGGGAACTGCGCAATCTTTTGGGCCCGCCCCCACCCGCCCGCATCCCCCGTTCGGCCCACCACCCAGCGCCCCCGTCGGCCAAAACGCGGCATGGTCGTAGAGGGCACGGCACGGGTGGTGGGAGGAGGTGTCAGCGTGGTGAGCCGGAGCGGTGGGACGCGTGGTGACGGGACGGCCGGGCCCGGTGCGGGCTCCGCCGCCACCGGAACCGGTGCCACCCGGCGCCGCAGACGGTGGCTGCGCTGGACGGGCATCGGCGTCGCCGTGACCCTCGTCGGCGCCGCGGGAGCCGGCTGGGCGGTGTACGAGAAACTGAACGCCAACATCACCTCGGACGACGACACGGCCGCCGAACTCGCCCGCTACGAGAGGGAACGGCCCACCGCACTGGTACGCGCCGCGCAGAACATCCTGCTGATCGGGTCGGACTCGCGGTCCGGGGACGGGAACCGCAAGTACGGCAGGGACTCCGGCACCGAGCGCTCCGACACCACGATCCTGCTGCACCTCGCGGCGAACCGGCGCAGCGCGACCGCCGTCTCGCTCCCGCGCGACCTGATGGTCGAGATACCGAGCTGCCGGCGGTCGGACGGCTCCCGCGCCGCCCCCGTGTTCTCGATGTTCAACTACGCCTTCCAGAAAGGCGGTCCGGCCTGCACGATCCGTACCGTCGAGAAACTGACCGGCGTGCGCGTGGACCATCACATGGTGGTGGACTTCCACGGGTTCAAGGACATGGTCGAGGCGGTCGACGGCGTCGAGGTGTGCCTGAAGGAGCCGATCGACGACCCCGCCGCGAAACTGCGGCTGCCCGCGGGCAAGGTGCGGCTCGACGGCGAGCAGGCCCTCGGTTACGTCCGGGCCCGCAAGACCATCGGCGACGGCAGCGACACCGACCGGATGGACCGCCAGCAGCGTTTCCTGGGAGCGCTCGTCAACAAGGTGCGCAGCAACGACGTACTGCTGAATCCCGCGAAGCTCTATCCCGTGCTGGACGCGGCGACGTCGTCCCTCACGACCGACCCCGGACTGGCGAACCTGCGGGGGCTGTACGACCTGGTCCGCGGTATGCGCAACATCCCCACCGAACGCGTGCAATTCCTTACCGTGCCGAGGGAGTCGTACGCCCTCGACGCCAATCGCGACCAGCTCGTCGAACCCGAGGCGGAGAAACTCTTCGAGCGGCTGCGCAGGGACGCGCCGCTGGAGGTCGCCAGGGAAGTTCCGGAGGATTCCGGCGCAAAGAGGAGCACCCCGGAGCCGGTTGACGAGCCGGCCAGGCGCGGCTATTCGTACGACTTCGAGCGCTATCGGCCGGGCGACGGGGACGAGAAGGGGCGATTTGGGCCCGAGTCGGGTGCGCACGACGGCGAATCGGGCGGAAAGAGGGCCGACGGGACCTCGGCCACGCCGGACCCCACACCGAGCCCCGCGCCGACTTTCCGGGGAAACACCGCGGCCGAGGACGTGTGCGGTTAACACCCGAACAGCCCTCCGGGTAAAGGGCAAACCAAGAGCGGGAACGTACGTTCAAGGAATTGGGCGGATTGCCCGGTTGTAGGGACGTGGAATTCGTCACCGTCGTCGCTCATGGCTGATCCGGCCGGATAGTGTGAGCGATCCGGTGCACCCGGCCCGAGGCCTGTCCTGGGAGTCGCGCACTGGTTGGACCGACTGACCGAGCGTCTTTTTGAGGGGGAAAAGACGCCGCGTGGCCCCGACGGAGGACTCAAGCAACCGTGGACGCGCAAGGCCGTGGGCGGGCGGACGATATCGACCCCGCAGACCAGTGGGTACTCAACCCGAACACAGGCGACTACGAACTGCGACTGGAGAATTCCGCACCGCAGTCGACGGTCCCAGGTCCCCGTTCCCGCAGAACGGCGGGCGCCGCCGCGCCACCGCGCGGGCGCACCGCTCCCGGCCGGGAGCGGAAGGGGACACCGGAGGAGGCGCCGGAGCCCGGCGTGCCCGGTCCGCGCAGACGCCGTGCGCCCGAGAGCCCGCCGCCCGGCCGGCGCAAGGGCAGGCCCAAGAAGTCGCGGGGCAAGAAAATACTGCTCTGGACCGGCGGCACGATGGCCTTCCTGCTCGTCGGTACGAGTACCGCCGGGTACCTCTATTGGAAGCATCTAAACGACAACATCACGTCCGTCTCCGACGACGGCGCGGGTACCGGCGGCTTCAGCAAGGACCGGGCGATCAACGTCCTCCTCGTGGGCACGGACAAGCGCACCGGTGACGGGAACGACGGCTACGGCGACTCGGACAGTCCCGGGCACGCCGACACCACGGTGCTGCTGCATGTCTCCAAGGACCGTACGAACGCCACCGCGATGAGCATTCCGCGTGACCTGATCACCGACATCCCGGACTGCCCGACGACGCAGGAGGATGGTTCCACCAAGGTCATCCCCGGCACGCTGAACACGCGGTTCAACGAGAGTCTGGGCCAGGAGGGCCGGACGCCGAGCTGCACGATGCGGACCGTCACCGCGCTCACCGGCGTCAAGATGGACCACTTCATGATCGCCGACTTCAACGCGGTCAAGACGCTGACGACGGCGGTCGACGGCGTGGACGTCTGTCTCGCCAAGGACATCGACGACCCGGACTCCAAGCTCAAGCTGTCCAAGGGCGAGCACAGCATCCAGGGCGAGGAGGCACTCGCCTTCGTCCGTACCCGCCACTCGGTGGGCTTCGGCGGCGACCTCAGCCGGATCGAGATCCAGCAGCAGTTCCTCAGCTCCCTGATGCGCAAGCTGAAGTCGAACGACACCCTCACCAGCCCCACCAAGATGCTCAAGCTGGCGGAGGCGGGCACCAAGGCGCTGACCGTCGACTCGAAGATCAGCAGCATCAACAAACTGCGTGACCTGGGCACCGAGTTGGGCAAGTTCCCCACCAAGAACCTGTCCTTCACCACCGTGCCGGTGGCCGACAACCCCACCGAGAAGGTCAAGGCCACGGTGGTCCTCCAGGAGGCCAAGGCGAAGGAGTTGTTCGCCCTGATCAAGGACGACGTCTCGCTCACCGCGGTCAAGCAGGAGAAGAAGAAGGAGAAGGCCGCCGAGGCCGCCCGCCTCAAGGGCAGCAAGGCCGACCCCGCCGAGGTACGCGTACGGGTCCTCAACGGCGGTGCGGTCGCGGGCTCCGCGCAGGAGACCCTCAACTGGCTGCAGCTCGAAGAGGGCGTCACGAAGTCCGAGAACGCGGGCAACGCCGGAGCGACGCTGAAGAAGACAACCGTCGAGTACGCTCCCGACCAGGCCGATCAGGCACGCAGGCTCGCCGATCTCATGGGCCTGTCCGGATCGGCCATGAAGCCGGGCAAGAGCGTGACCAACTCCCAGGGTCTTCCTGCGATCACGCTGACCCTCGGTGAGGACTTCAAGGGGGCCGGGGTCTCTCTGACCACTCCGTCGACGGCGCCGGAGGACGTCGAGAAGTCCACGGCGGACAAGGTCGAGTGCGCCAAGTGACCTAACAGGTCCGTCCTACGTCTCACAGGGCGTAGGACGGACCTGTGTCAGGCGCAGGGTGGGGAGGCAGGAACATGACGCAGAGCAGTGTGCGTGGGGAGGGGGCTCGTCCACGCGCCTCGCATGCGGGGGAACGGAGCCGCAGTGACGGTTCCTCGCACGCGGGGGAACGAGGTCGCAGTGACGGTTCCTCGGACACGGGGGAAGCGGGCGGCGGCGACTCCTCGCAGGAGGGGCAGATACCGCGGGCGCGGACCGCTTCGGGCGGGAACGGCGGCGACGACGGCGGGGACGGCGGCAGACGGGCGAGACGGCGGGGCGGCAAACCCCGGCGCATACTCCGGTGGTTCGCGCTGGTCCTCGCGGTGCTGATACTCGGGACGGCCGGCGCCGGATACCTCTACTACCGCCATCTGAACGGCAACATATCCAAGGGCAAGCGCAACAACGGTGAGTCCGACGTCAAGAAGACGGAGCCCAACGCGGCCGGTCAGACACCGCTGAACATCCTGTTGCTCGGCTCCGACAGCCGCAACTCGAAAGAGAACGTGAAGCTCGGCGGCAGCAAGGACCAGGTGGGCAGCAAGCCGCTGGCCGACGTCCAGATGCTGGTGCACGTCTCCGCGGACCGCAAGAGCGCCTCCGTCGTGAGCATCCCGCGCGACACCCGGGTGAAGATCCCCGAGTGCGAGGACCCCGAGACCGGGGAGACGTACCCGGAGACGAACAACATCATCAACATGTCGCTGCAGCGCGGCGGGGCCGGCTGCACGCTGGCCACCTGGCAGAACCTCACCGGTGTCTACATCGACCACTGGATGATGGTCGACTTCGGCGGCGTGGTGAAGATGGCCGACGCCATCGGCGGTGTCGAGGTGTGCGTGGAGCAGAACGTGTGGGACCGTCCGCTGCCGGGCGTCCCGGGCGGTTCGGGTCTGAAGCTGAAGGCGGGCAGCCACAAGATCAAGGGGAAGCAGGCCCTGCAGTGGCTGCGCACCCGGCACGCCTTCGAGAGCGACCTGGGCCGCGCCAAGGCCCAGCACATGTACATGAACTCGATGATCCGCACGCTGAAGGGCCAGAACGCCTTCACCGACAGCGGCAGGCTGATGGGGCTGGCCGAGGCGGCCACCGACTCCCTTGAGGTCTCCGAGGAGATCGGCACGGTCAAGAAACTGTACGACCTGGGGATGAAGCTCAAGTCCGTGCCGATGGACCGGTTCACGATGACGACCATGCCCACGGTGCCGGACCCGCTGAACGCCAACCACCTGGTCCCCAAACCCACGGACGCGGACAAGGTGTGGTCGATGATCCGGGGCGACGTGTCCTTCGACAAGGGCGGCAAGAGCGGCAAGGACGGCGAGGGAAAGAGCGGTGCGTCCGCGAGCCCGACGCCGACCGGGCCCGCGGCGGCGCCCGCCGAGGGGCTGGCCGTCACGGTCGTCAACGGCACGGCCGGCGACGACAGCGAGCTGGCGCCGGTGGGCAGCCGGGCCACGGCGGTCGCGGGCGCCCTGCAGGGCAAGGGGTTCGCCAAGGCCACCGCGAGCGCGCAGGCCGATCCCAGCTCGCGGACGCAGATCACGTACCCGAAGAGTTCGGGGGCGCAGGGCAGGGCGAACGCGCTGTCCGTGGCCGAGGCCGTCGGTGTGCCGAGCGGTCAGGTGCGCGCCACGGCCGACGCCGTCACCACCACGCTGACCATCGGCAGCGACTGGCGGGAGGGCAACACCTATCCGAAGCAGGAGACTCCGGACGCGGGTGACCTGCCCGAGAGCGCGGACGCCCTCAGCGGCTCCAAGGAGGACGCCTGCATGCCCGTGTACAAGCCGTACCGGTACTGAGTCCGGCCGCCGGACCGGCGAGGGGCCATGAACCGGTGAGGGGCCGGAACCGCTGTCACGACGACAGTGGTTCCGGCCCCTCGGCGGTCCGGGTTCCCGGCGCTCAGGTCTCGCTCAGCACCGCGGGACGGCGGGACGCGATGACCTTCCTGGCCAGCGCCTTCGGGCTGGTGAGGAAACCCCAGCCCCACGACATGTGCATGGTCGCCAGCGCCACCGGGATCCGCAGCCGCGCCTTCAGGGGCAGCCCCTTGCCCGCGGGCAGCGAGCCCAGCGAGATCGCGGCGAGGTAGCCGAGGGGGACCAGGAAGCCCCACGGGGTCACCGCGGCGCCCGCCACGAGGCCGAGGACGATCGCGACGACCGCCGTCGGCGGCGCCAGATAGCGCAGGTTGATGGAGCCGGAGTGGTAGCGGGCCACGACATGACGCCAACGGCCGTAGTCCTTGTACTGCTTGGCCAGGGCCTGCATCGAGGGGCGCGGCCGGTAGGAGACCCGCAGCTCGGGCGAGAACCAGATGAGGCCACCCGCCTCCCTGATCCGGAAGTTCAGCTCCCAGTCCTGGGCGCGGATGAACTCCTCGTTGTAGCCGCCCTGTTGCTCCAGCGCCGCCCGCCGGAAGACGCCCAGGTAGACGGTGTCCGCGGGACCCGCCTGGCCGCCCGTGTGGAAGGCCGCGTTGCCCACGCCGATCTTCGAGGTCATGGCGGCGGCGACCGCGTGCTCCCAGTCGTTCTCGCCCTCGGCGTGCATGATGCCGCCGACGTTCTGCGCGCCGGTCTCCTCCAGGAGCCGCACGGCGGTCGCGATGTAGTTCGGCGAGAGCATGCCGTGCCCGTCGACGCGGACGACGACCGGGTGGCGGGACGCCTTGATCGCGGCGTTCAGCGCGGCGGGGGTGCGGCCGGTCGGGTTCGGGACCGTGTGCACCCGGGGATCCTCGCGTACGAGTTCGGCCGCGATCTCCTCCGTACGGTCCGACGAGGGACCGATGGCGATCACGACCTCCATCTCGCCCGCGTACTCCTGGGCGAGGATCGCTTGGACGGCTCCGCGCAGATGCCGTTCCTCGTTGAGGACGGGCATGATCACGGACACGGCGGGAAGCTGCACGGCGGGTTCGGCGTTCATCGCGGATTACGTTACCGCGAACGGGGGACACCGACGCGCGCCGCCCGGCCCCTGCACCGGGCAGGAGATCGTATGGGCCTACGGTGCTCACGGACCCCCACACCCGGCCTACGCGGAGGTGTCCGCTTTGCCCACCCCGCCCAGCTCTCCCGCCCCTCCCCCGCGACGGCGTCCCGTACGGGGGCCCGTGCGGCGGCCCGTACGGGGCGGCCGGCCGCAGTGGGCCATGCGGGTGACGACCGCGCTGTCCGTGGCGGTGCTCGCGGCGGCCGGCGTCGGACACGCGGTGGTCACCGGTCTCGACTCCGACATCCACCGGATCGACCCCTTCAAGGACATGAAGAACCGGCCCGCCCGCGGCCACGGCATGAACGTGCTCCTGGTCGGCACCGACGGACGCGACCGGATCACGGCGCGGGAGAAGGCGGAGTACCGGCTCGGCGGCGCGCCCTGCCACTGCACGGACACGGTCATGATCGTGCACCTCTCCGAGGACCGGCGGCGGGCCAGTGTGGTGAGCCTGCCGCGCGACTCGTACGCCGAGACGCCCCCGCACGTCGACCGGACCACCGGCGACCGGCACAAGTCGCATCCGGTCAAGCTGAACGCGGCGTACGCGGAGGGCGGGCCGCAGCTGACCGTGCGCACGGTCGAGAAGATGACCGACGTGAAGATCGACCACTATCTGGAGGTCGACTTCATCAGCTTCATGAAGACCGTGGACGTGCTCGGCGGGGTGCGGATCTGCACGGTCCGGCCGCTGAAGGACACGGTCACCGGCCTCGACCTCGCGACCGGGACGCACGATCTGAACGGCGGACAGGCGCTGCAGTACGTGCGTTCGCGGCACGTCGACGGGGCCTCCGACCTCGGCCGGATGCAGCGTCAGCAGCGGTTCCTGGCGGCGCTGATCGAGCGGGCCACGTCGTCCGGGGTGCTGCTCAACCCGATGAGGTTCCGCGACGTGACGCGGTCCGTGCTCGGTTCCGTGCGGGCGGACAAGGGCTTCGGGACGAACGAACTCATCGACCTGGGACGGGCGATGCGGGGCTTCTCGCCGTCGTCCTCGGAGTTCACGACGGTCCCGATCGGACAGATGGGGTACGCCGTCAAGGGCATCGGCTCGACGCTGAAGTGGGACCCGAAGAAGGCGGGGCGGCTCTTCGACACCCTGCGCGACGACAAGCCGCTCGCTCCGCACCGGGTGCGGTCCAAGGCGCTGAGCGTCGATGTGGCTCCGCAGCAGATCCGGGTGCAGGTGGAGAACGGGACGATGACCGCGGGGCTGGGGCTGCGGGTCGACAGCGGGCTCGCGGGGACGGGGTTCCGGACCAGCCGGGCGCCGGTGAACGCGCAGGACCGGACGCTGCGGCGGACCGTCGTGCGGTACGACCCGCGCTGGGACCGGTCCGCGAAGTCGCTCGCGGCGGCGTTGCCGGGCAGTGAGCTGCACGCTGTGACGGGGCAGGGGCCGTTGATGAAGGTGGTGGTGGGGGCGGACTTCTCGGGGGTCCGGAAGGTGCGGGCGGACGATCCGACGCAGGGGGAGTTCGCAACGGTCACGGGCGACCAGGTGATCTGCCCCGGCCCGGGCGGCAACGGGTAGCACCCCCGGTGCGGCCCGGCGGGGGCCGTTCGCGCAGTTCCCCGCGCCCCTGAAGACGACATCTGCGGGTCCGCGGCGGCCGGCCGCGCCGTTCCCCGCGCCCCTAGAGGCAGAGGACTGCGTAGTTCCTCGCGCCCCTCAAAGACAAAAGATTGCGCCGTTCCCCGCGCCCCTGAGGGGGCGAGGGCGCAGCCGAGCCCTTAGGGGCGCGGGGAACTGCGCGGCCGGCCACCGCGGACCCGCGGGTGCGAGACGGCCTGCTTCTTGGGGGCGCGGGGAACTGCGCAGTCTTTTGTCTTTGAGGGGCGCGGGGAACTGCGCAATCCTTTGGGCGCGCCCACGTGGGCCGGACCGTTAGTCCAAGCCCTCCGCCGCGCGGCGTTCGCGGAGGGCCAGGATCGCCCGGCGGCGAGCCAGCCGGTGCCGGCGGCGGATCTGCGCCTCCTGGTAACGGCGTTCGTCCCGCTCCGTCTCCGGACACACAGGCGGCACCGGCCGCGGCTTCCCGTCCGCGTCCACCGCCGCGAACACGAGATACGCCGACCCCACCTGCTGCGGCGGCGTCGACTCGTTCCACCGCTCGGCGAGCACCCGGACGCCGACCTCCATGGACGTACGCCCGGTCCAGTTGACCTGTGCCTTCACATGGACCAGGTCGCCTACGCGTACGGGTTCCAGGAACGCCATCTCGTCCATGGACGCGGTGACGGCGGGCCCACCCGAGTGCCGCCCCGCCACGGCCCCCGCCGCGTCGTCGACGAGCTTCATGATCACCCCACCGTGCACCGTCCCCAGCAGGTTGGTGTCGTTGTGGCTCATGATGTGGCTGAGGGTGGTCCGGGACGCCGAAGTCGGCTTGCCCGGAATATCGGATTCCGGGGTGGTGGCCTGGTCTGTCATGCCGTCCACCCTATGCCGGGGCGCGCAAGGCCCGCTTTGCATCAGCTTGGCAACAGCCCTGATCCGATTTTCCGAAGACCCTTGTATGCCACACCCTCGCGCACTGCACACTGGGTCGCATGAACGATTGGCCCCAGGGATGGTCCGGAAACAACGGCGGCGACCGCCAAGGCCGTGGCAGCGCGAGCGCCCGGCCCGAGGGTGCCCGCGTGATGCGGCAGGTGCAGCGCGGCCCGGCCGGCGCCCCGCACTCCTCGGCGCCTCCTCACGGGGTCCCGCCGCAGCAGTCGTACACCGACGGTCACGGTGACGACGGCTACGACGGATACAACACGGGGCAGGTCTACGGGGGCGGCGGCGGGACGCAGGGCCCCGGCCCCGACGGCCGGCCCGGCCGCCCCGCGCCGAACTGGCGCAAGCGGATCAAGTGGATCTCGATCACCGTGGTCACCGTGCTCGTCGTGGTGACCGTGGGCACGTACTTCTGGGCCGACTCCAAGCTCAACCGGGACGTCGACCTGTCGAAGGTCATCGACCGTCCCGACGCGGGCGAGGGCACGAACTACCTGATCGTCGGCTCCGACAGCCGCGAGGGCATGTCCGCCGAGGAGAAGAAGAAGCTCCACACGGGCTCCGCCGACGGCAAGCGCACGGACTCGATGATGATCCTGCACGTGGGCGACAACGGGAACACGATGATCTCGCTGCCCCGCGACTCGAACGTGACGATCCCCACCTTCAAGGGCTCCGAGTCCGGCAAGACCTTCCAGGGCACCGGCCGCCAGGTGAAGCTGAACGCCGCGTACGCGGAGGACGGCCCCGAGCTGCTCGTACGGACCGTCGAGGCCAACACGGGCCTGCGCATCGACCACTACGCGGAGATCGGCTTCGCCGGCTTCGCCAAGATCGTCGACTCCGTCGGCGGCGTGGAGATCGAGATCCCCAAGGGCGGCATGAAGGACACCAAGTCCGGCGCCGACTTCGAGGCGGGCAAGCAGACCCTCAACGGCGAGCAGTCCCTGGCGTTCGTCCGCACCCGGTACGCGCTCGCGGGCAGCGACCTGGACCGTACGAAGAACCAGCAGAAGTTCCTCTCGGCGCTCGCCAACCAGACGGCGACCCCGTCCACGGTCCTGAACCCCTTCAAGCTCTACCCGACGCTCAGCTCCGGCCTCGACACCCTCACCGTCGACAAGGACATGTCGCTGTGGGACCTCGGCTCGATGTTCCTGGCCATGAAGGGCGTCACCAGCGGCGACGGCAAGTCGATGAACATGCCGATCTCGGGCAACACCGGCAACGGCAACCTCCAGTGGGACACCGCCAAGGTCAAGCAGCTGGTCGAGCAGCTGAAGAACGACGAGAAGGTCACGGTGACCAGCGACCGGTAGGCCGCACCTGACACACGTGCGAGGGCCCCGGCAGCCAGTGGCTGCCGGGGCCCTCGTGCAGGTGCGGGAGGCGGCCTACGGGAGGTTGCGGGCCATCACGATCCGCTGGACCTGGTTCGTGCCCTCGTAGATCTGCGTGATCTTGGCATCGCGCATCATGCGCTCGACCGGGTAGTCACGGGTGTAGCCGTAGCCGCCGAGGAGCTGGACGGCGTCCGTGGTGACCTCCATGGCGACGTCGGAGGCGAAGCACTTGGCCGCCGCGCCCTGGAAGGTGAGGTCCTTGTCGCCGCGCTCGGACTTGGCGGCGGCTGCGTACGTGAGCTGGCGGGCGGCCTCGATCTTCATGGCCATGTCGGCGAGCATGAACTGGATGCCCTGGAAGTCGGCGATCGGCTTGCCGAACTGCTTGCGCTCCTGGACGTACCCCTTGGCGTAGTCGAGCGCGCCCTGGGCGATGCCGAGCGCCTGCGCGGCGATCGTGATGCGGGTGTGGTCCAGGGTCTTCATCGCGGTGGCGAAGCCCGTGCCCTCCTCGCCGATCATGCGGTCGGCGGGGATGCGAACGTTGTCGAGGTAGACCTCGCGGGTCGGGCTGCCCTTGATGCCGAGCTTGCGCTCCGGGGCGCCGAAGGAGACGCCCGGGTCGGACTTCTCGACGACGAAGGCCGAGATGCCCTTCGAGCGCTTGGTGGGGTCGGTCACGGCCATCACCGTGTAGTACTCGGACTCGCCGGCGTTGGTGATCCAGCGCTTCACGCCGTCCAGGACGTAGAAGTCGCCGTCGCGGACCGCCTTCGTCTTCATGCCGGCCGCGTCGGAGCCGGCGTCCGGCTCGGAGAGGCAGTACGAGAACATGCCGTCGCCCTTGGCCAGCGGCGTCATGTACTTCTTCTTCAGGTCCTCGGAGCCCGACAGGATGACGGGCAGCGAGCCGAGCTTGTTCACCGCGGGGATCAGCGACGAGGACGCGCAGACCCGCGCCACCTCCTCGATCACGATGACCGTGGCGAGCGCGTCCGCGCCGGTGCCGCCGTACGACTCCGGTACGTGCACGGCGTGCAGGTCGGCCGCGACGAGCGCGTCCAGGGCCTCCCGGGGGAAGCGGGCCTCCTCGTCCACGGCCGCGGCATGCGGCGCGATCTTCGCCTCGGCCAGTGAGCGGATCGCGTCCCGGAGCATGTCGTGCTCCTCGGACGGGCGGTACAGGTCGAAATCAGCCGATCCGGCCAAGGTCTCTCACGCTCCCAAAGATGCAGTGACGCTGACGCTAACTACCGTTAAGTAACCCAAATTTTATGCGCCCGCCCACGCGAGTGATACGTGAGCTTGCCGACAGGGGGGATCTGCCCGGTGAAGGGCTCCGGCACGCCCCGACTATGCTCTGTCCGCGCACCCGACGGCTACCTCCTGGAGCACCCATGGCCCTCAAGATCACCGTGATCGGCACCGGCTATCTCGGCGCCACGCACGCCGCCGCCATGGCCGAGCTCGGTTTCGAGGTGCTGGGCCTGGACGTGGTGCCCGAGAAGATCGAGATGCTCCAGCGGGGCGAGGTCCCGATGTACGAGCCCGGTCTTGAGGAGCTGCTGCGCAAGCACGTCGCCGGGATCGAGGGGTCCAGCGGGCGGCTGCGGTTCACCATGGACTTCGCCGAGGTCGCGGAGTTCGGCGACATCCACTTCGTCTGCGTGAACACCCCGCAGAAGCACGGCGAGTACGCCTGCGACATGTCGTACGTCGACGCCGCCTTCGCCTCGCTGGCGCCGCACCTCACCGGGCCCGCCCTGGTCGTCGGCAAGTCCACCGTGCCCGTCGGGTCGGCCGACCGGCTGGCCCGCACACTCACCGGACTGGCACCCGCGGGCGAGGACGTCGAGCTGGCCTGGAACCCGGAGTTCCTGCGCGAGGGCTTCGCCGTCCAGGACACCCTGCACCCCGACCGGATCGTCGCCGGTATCCGCAGCGAGCGCGCCGAGAAGCTGCTGCGCGAGGTGTACGCGACGCCGCTGTCCGAGGGCACGCCCTTCGTGGTGACCGACTTCCCGACCGCCGAGCTGGTGAAGACCGCCGCGAACTCCTTCCTCGCCACCAAGATCTCGTTCATCAACGCGATGGCCGAGGTCTGCGAGGCCGGCGGCGGTGATGTCGTGAAGCTCGCCGAGGCGATCGGGCACGACGACCGGATCGGGAAGAAGTTCCTGCGCGCGGGCATCGGCTTCGGCGGCGGCTGCCTGCCCAAGGACATCCGCGCGTTCATGGCCCGCGCGGGCGAGCTGGGCGCCGACCAGGCGCTCACCTTCCTGCGCGAGATCGACTCCATCAACATGCGGCGCCGCGGCCAGATGGTCGAGATGACGCGGGAGGCGCTGGGCGGCAGTTCCTTCCTCGGCAAGCGGATCGCGGTGCTCGGCGCGACCTTCAAGCCCGACTCGGACGACGTCCGGGACTCCCCCGCGCTGAACGTCGCGGGCCAGATCCACCTCCAGGGCGGCCAGGTCACGGTCTACGACCCCAAGGGCATGGACAACGCCCGCCGTCTCTTCCCGACGCTCGGTTACGCGGAGACGGCCGTGGACGCCGTACGCGGGGCGCATGCCGTCCTGCACCTCACCGAGTGGCGCGAGTTCCGTGAGCTGGACCCGGCGGCGCTGGGCGAGGTCGCCGCGGACCGCGTGGTCCTGGACGGCCGCAACGCGCTCGACCCGTCGGCGTGGCGGGCGGCGGGCTGGACGTACCGCGCGATGGGCCGCCCGACGGCCTGACGCCGTCCCGCCGGGGCCGGTGGGTGTCGGCTTCTCGCCTACTTGGCCCGGTAGCGGCGCATCTTGGCCCGGGCGCCGCAGACCGACATCGAGCACCAGCGGCCGCGGCCGGCCGGACTGCGGTCGTAGTACGCCCAGTGGCAGTCCGGTGCCTCGCAGGCCTTGAGCCGCAGCCAGGTGCCGGCGGCGAGGGCCTCGGCGACGGCCGCCGCCACCCGGGAGGCCAGGGCGGCCGGATCCGCGGGCCGGAAGGCCGCCGAGCCGTCGGCCGAGGCGACCGTGACGACGAGCGGGGCCGCCGCGAGCAGTTCGTCGAGCAGCGGCGCCTCGCGGTGCGCGGGGTGGCCGGCGTGCGCCAGGCACACGACGCGCAGCGACTCGCGCAGTTCGCGCGCGCTCTGTGTCCCGTCCTCGCCGATCCCGAACCGGGCCCGCCCCTCGGCCGTGTCGAGCGCGTCGGCGCCCGACTCGATGTCGAGGGTGTTGACCAGGGACTGGATGAGGACCAGGCCGCCGGGTGCGGGCATGCGCTCACTCATGTCCGCGACGTTACTCCCGGGGCGGGGCATGCGGTAACCGCCGCCCGCCCGCGCCGCGGGCCGTACCCTCGGGCCCGTCGGGTCAGCGGGTCAGCGGGTCAAAGGCTCAGCGGGTCAGCCGGACTTCTCGATGACCGCAGCCGCGTTGCGGAGCCTTACGGCGTTGTCGGCGCGCTGCGCGGTCGTCGCCGCGGCCTCCTCCCGGATCATCCGCTTCTGGACGGCCGTCTCGGCGCGGCTCCAGACGGCGACGAGGTCCACCGACTCCTTGCAGGTGACGTCCGCGGCGGCGAGCTTCTTCTCGGCGGCGGACGCGGTGGGCGTGCTCAGGTCGGCGGAGCCGATGCTCTTGAGGGGGTCGGCGAAGTCGTACCCGGCCCCGTCCATGCACGAGGACCACGCGGCGAAGACCTTCTTCACGGCCCCGGTGGTCATGGACTCGCTGAACGAGCCGGTGTTGATCCGGCTGACCACGCCGGCCGCGGACTTCAGGTCGTCCCTGCCCAGCAGTTCGCGCTCGGCCTCCTGCGCGCAGCCACCGGGCGGAACCGCCTTGCCGCGGACGCGCTTCACCGGCTCCCGGTAACCGGCGGCGAGCTGCGACCTGCCCGTGTCGCTGTCGAGCAGTTGCCCGCCGGAGAGGGCGTCGGCCTCCTCCTGGGAGGCCGGGGCCGCGCCGGACGCGCCCAGGGCCGAGCTGTCCGTGGGCAGCAGGTGGTAGCCGTGGCGCAGGGCGGCCTGGCGGTCGATGACCCCGTATCTGCGGTCCTGGCGGGGCACGGTGGGGGCCGGCGCGCTCCAGGAGAAGCCGTAGCGCTTCATGCACGAGGTGACGAGGAGGTTCTTCGCCGTGGCCACCTCGGCGTGCTCGGCGGGGCTCAACTGGTAGTCGTACACCGGGAGATCGAGGCGGCGGGGGGTGAAGCCGAGCGCGTCGGCCCCGGCCGTCGCCGGGCCGGGGCCGGGGCTCTTCGGGTCGTCCGGCGTGTCACCCGCCGAACAGCCGCCGATCAGTCCCGCGGCGAGGGCGGAGAGCAGCGCCACGGCGGGCGTGGCCCGCGGGAGTGGTCGTCGCATCGGCTGTCAGCAGGCCTTCACGGAGGCGTTGTCGTTGTACGTCGCGGTGAGCTGCCGGTAGCCGTGGTCGCCGATGTAGTCGGAGGCGCCGGCGTAGTTGCTGTTGAAGTACACGCGCCAGCAGTTGCTGCCCGGGTTGGCGGCGCTCGCGGCGTTGTTCTTGACGCCCTGGCCCTGGCCGGCGCTGTTGGGGGTGCCGATGTGGCCGAAGATCCACGGGTCCAGGTCGGCGACGTTCCTGGTGAACGCCGCGAAGGAGCCCTCCTGGTTGGAGTTGTAGTACAGACACAGCGAGTTGGCCGCGGAGCCGGTGGCCTGGGCGCAGAGGTTGTAGCCCGCGACGCCCGCGTGGGCCGTACCGGTGGACAGGCCCACCATGGCGACGGTTCCGGCGGTCGCCATGGCGAGCGCGCCGAGTCGTGACTTCTTCATCAAAGGTCCCCCTACGACAAGAAACGAAAGGTCAGCGATGGAAAGGGGGCCCAAATGATCATCCCCCGGCGGCAAGTTACCGGAGAGACACATGAGGCGTCCATCGAAATAAATGACCTTGAAGCACGTTTCACGCCACCCTTGCGCCGTTACCTTCAATGGGGCAGCATGCGGTAACGGTTACTGGATGAACCTTTCATGAGGTAACGCACCGAACCGAGGAGGAAGAGCCATGGCTCTCGCCAAGCTGGGCGCCGTCGCCCTGGACTGTCCCGACCCGGGCGCGCTCGCCGCGTTCTACGCCGGGGTGCTCGGCGGCACCGTCGAGGCCGAGGGGGACGGCAGGTGGGTCGATCTGCGGCTGCCGGAGGGCGGGACGCTGGCCTTCCAGGCCGCGCCCGGGTACGTACCGCCGAAGTGGCCCGCGGCGGACGCCTCGCAGCAGGTCCATCTGGACCTCACGGTCGAGGACCTGGACGCGGCGGAGAAGGAGGTGCTGGCGCTGGGCGCGAAGGTGCTCGACGCGGAGGACCGGCGGCGCGGCTGGCGGGTGTACGCCGACCCGGCCGGCCATCCGTTCTGCCTGTGCGCCTGCTGACCGCCCCGCCGGTCCCGCGCGGTTCCCGGCGCGCCTCGCGGACGTCCTAGCCGTCGAGTTCGGCGATCCGCGCCATGGACGGCTCGCGGCGCTGCCGGGCGGCGCGGGAGGTGAAGTCCGCGGTGCGCAGGACGCGTTGGACGTTGCCCCAGGTGAGCAGGGCCAGGTCGGTCTCGGACCAGCCGCGGCCGAGGAGTTCGGCGACCAGCCGCGGATAGCCCGACGCGTCGGACAGGTCCTGCGGGTGCGCGGCCCCGGAGTCGTACGTCCCCGAGAGGCCGACGCACCCCGGTCCCGCGAGTTCCCGTACGTGGTCCAGGTGGTCGGCGACGTCCCGGACCGTGGGGCCCGTCTGCTCGGCGGTCAGCGGGACCAGGCACAGGCCCTGGGTGGCGCCGAGTTCGACGAGGACGTCGTCGGGGAGGTTCGACGGGTGCGGGCGCAGGGCGCGGGCGGCGGAGCGGGTGCACATCACCGGGGCCTTGGAGATGGTGAGGGCACGGCGGACGGTGGCGTCCGAGGCACCGGAGAGATCGGCGACGACACCGATCCGGTTCATCTCGCGCACGACCTCCTCGCCGAACCGGGTCAGCCCGTTCTCACCGGCCCAGGAGGCGCCGGAGAGGGTGAGGACGCGCAGGCCGAGGGCGTGCAGCGCGCGCAGGATGCCCAGCGAGTCGTCCAGCGCGGCCGCGCCCGCCGGGCCGAGCAGGACGGCGACCCGCCCGCAGTTCCTGGCGTCCGTGACCTGGGCCGCGCTGTGGGCCATGCGCAGGCCCTCCGGATGCGCGGCGACGACGGTCTTCACGAGGTCGAGCTGTTCCAGCGTGGCGCCGACGGCCCGTTCGCCGGCCAGGCCCCCGGGCAGGTGCAGCGACCAGAACAGCGCTCCCACGTGGCCCTCACGGAGCCGGGGTACGTCCGTGTCGACCGCGCTCTCGCCGAGTTCGAGGTCGTACCAGGACAGGCGGCGCAGGGCCCAGGGGAGGCCGCTGTAGCCGTCCGCGACGGGGTGGGCGGCGAGGAGGGTGTGGGCGCGGGCCAGGGGGTCGGTGCCGGGCGCGGCCGCGACGGGCGGCGGCTCGAACGCGCCGCTCAGCGGCTCGGGGTGGTCCAGGTCCAGGTCCCCGACCTCTGCGGTGGAGTGCAGTTCGTCCTGCAGATCGGCCATACGAGGCTCCGGGGTCCGGTGGTGCCGACAGGTGGCTCCACCGTGCCACGGCCCCGCCCCACCTTCACGGCGAAAGAGCCGTTCGAGCGACGGGCGTCCCGTGCGGGGCTTGTGGGTGGGGGCTTGTTGCGCCGTTCCCCGCGCCCCTTAGGGGGGTGGGGTGTCGGCCGTCTTACGAGTGCGGGCACGCCGTGGCTGATCGCGCCGTTCCCCGCGCCCCTCAGGGGGTGGGGAGAACGGCCGTCTTACGGGTGCGGGCACGTCGTGGTTGCTCGCGCAGTTCCCCGCGCCCCTTAGGGAGCGAGGGCGCAGCCGAGTCTTTAGGGGCGCGGGGAACTGCGCGGGTGACCCCCACCGGGCCGCACCCATAAGACGGCCCGGTACCCACCCCCAGGGGCGCGGGGAACTGCGCGGCCAGCCCCCACCGGGTCGCACCCGTAAGATCGTCGGTCCCCCCTCAGCGGAGCGAACCGCACTCCTGCGCTCGCGTCAGCAAGAACGTCCGCTCACGCTCGTTGCGGGCGAGCCCCGCCGCCCGGGTGAACTCCCGCGCCGCCTCGTCCGTACGGCCGAGCCGTACCAACAGGTCCCCCCGGACACTCGGCAGCAAGTGGTAGTCGCGCAGAGCCGGTTCCCCCACGAGCGCGTCCACCAGGGCCAGCGCCGCCCCCGGCCCCTCGGCCATCGACACGGCGACGGCCCGGTTCAGTTCGACGACCGGCGACGGCGCCCGCACGGCGAGCATCCCGTAGAGCGTGACGATCCGCCCCCAGTCGGTCTCCGCGTACGTAAGCGCGTGCGCATGGCACGCGGCGATGGCGGCCTGCAGCACGTACGGCCCCGGCCCACCCCCCGAGGACACCGCCTCCGCCCGCCCCAGCGCGGCGAACCCCCGCCGGACGAGCACCCGGTTCCACCGCGCCCGGCTCTGGTCCTTGAGCAGCACGGGCTCCCCCGCGGGCCCGGTCCGCGCGGCCGACCGCGACGCCTGCAGCTCCAACAGAGCGGCCAGCCCGTGCACTTCGGGCTCCTTGGGCATCAACTCGGCCAGCACCCGCGCGAGCCGCAGCGCGTCCTCGCAGAGCGCGGGCCGCAGCCAGTCGTCCCCGGCCGTGGCGGCGTACCCCTCGTTGAAGATCAGGTAGATGACCTCCAGCACGGAACCGAGCCGGGCCTCGCGTTCGGGCCCGTACGGCACCTCGAAGGGAATGCCCTTCGCGGCGAGCGTCCGTTTGGCGCGCACGATGCGCTGGGCGAGGGTCTTCTCGGGCGTGAGGAAGGCGCGGGCGATCTCGACGGTGGTCAGCCCGCCGAGCAGCCGCAGGGTGAGGGCGATCCTGGCCTCGGCGGACAGCACGGGGTGGCAGGCGGTGAAGACGAGCCGCAGCAGGTCGTCGTCGATGTCGTCGGGATCGGCGGGTTCGTCGAGATGGCTCCGCGGCCCGGACGTCTCCAGGTCGCGCCCCATCTCCGCCAGCTTGCGGGCGTACCGCTCGCGCCGCCGTACGAGGTCGATCGCCCGGTGCTTGGCGGTGGCCATGAGCCAGGCCCCGGGATTGTCCGGCACCCCGTCCTCGGGCCACTGCTCCAGCGCCGCGACCAGCGCGTCCTGCGCCAGTTCCTCCGCGATCCCGACGTCCCGCACGATGCGTGCGACCCCGGCGATGATGCGGGGCGACTCCATCCGGAAGACGGTCTCGATGGTGCGGTCAGGGTCCTGGGCGGGGGTGTCCGCGGGGGTGTCTGGCGTCACGCTCCACCATCAGACACCCCCGGACCCGTACGGCCAAGGCAAAACCCGAAGCCGAAGCCGAAGCCGAAGCCGAGGCTGAAGCCGAAGCCCAGGCCCGGGCCGCAGGCCGGACGCCGAGGCCGGACGCCCGGGCTCAGCCCTCGACGATCTCCCGCACCTCGCAGGTCACCGTCCAGTGGGCCTCGTGGATCTGCAGGAACCGCTTGGTCCATTCGACCGCCTCGGCCCGGTCCTTGGCCTGGAGCATCGCGTACCCGCCGACGACCTCCTTCGCCTCGGTGAACGGCCCGTCGGTGACGGACAGCTCGCCGCCCTCCCAGCGCACCCGCGTGCCCTGCGCGGTCGGCGTCAGCCCGGAGGTGTCCAGCAGCACGCCGGCCTTGGTCATCTCCTCGATCAGCTCGCCCATGCGCTCCATGAGCGCGTCGCTCGGCCCCTCGGCGGGGGCGTTCTGCTCGTCGATACGGATCATCGACAGGTAGCGCGGCATGGTGACTCCCTGAGTTCTCGGCGCGGAGCCGGGGCCGGTCCCCGTCCCTCATCGCCTCTCACCCATGCGTCGAACGACCGGCACCGGGATCGACACACCCGCCGGACTTCATCGGTTTTTCTTCGTGGAGGTCACTTCAGCGACTCCCACAGCTTCCCCGCCTCCGGCTCCTGCGCCACCACCCGGTTGGGGTTGGAGGGCGCGGGCACCACCGGCATCGTCACGGTCTCGGTGTACGTGGAGGAGAGGGACTTCAGGCTCTGGCCGAGGCTCATCAGCTCGGTCAGGGAGTTCAGCCCCGTGTCCATGGTGAGGCTGCCGGTGAGCGCGTCGGCGACGCTGTACAGCCGGGTGGGGTTGGTGAGGAGGTTGCTGGAGGAGACCTGGTCGAGGAGCCCCTTCACCAGTTTCTGCTGGAGGCCGATGCGGCCGAGGTCGCTGCCGTCGCCTATGCCGTGCCGGGTACGGGCCAGGGCCAGGGCGTCCGCGCCGTCGAGGTGGTGGGTGCCCGCGTCCAGTTCGAGGTGGCTGTCCTCGTCGGAGATGTCGTCGTCGGTCGTCACGGTGACCCCGCCGAGCGCGTCCACCAGATCGGCGAAGCCGGAGAAGTCGATCTCTATGTAGTGGTCCATGCGGACGTTCGTCAGGGTCTCCACGGTCTTGACCGCGCAGACGGGCCCGCCGAGCGAGTACGCGCTGTTGAACATCACGCCGTACGCCTCCGCCGTCGAGCCGCCCGACTCCAGCGGGCAGGAGGGGCGGGTGACGAGGGTGTCGCGCGGGATGCTCACGACGGTCGCCTCGGAGCGGCCCTCGTCGACATGGACGATCATCGCCGTGTCGGAGCGGGCGCCCTCACTGCTGCCGCCGCCGAGCGCCTTGTTGCGCTTGCCGCTGCGCGAGTCCGAGCCGAGGACCAGGATGTTGAGCGCGCCGCTGGGCAGCGGGGTGGCGGACTCGGGGCCTGTCGGGGTCGTCACGGCCCTGGCCGGCCGGTTGTCGCCGAGCGCGCTGTCGATGTCGACGCTCTTGATGTTGTGGTTCAGATGCCAGTACACCCACGCGGCCCCGGCCACGGAGGCGACGAGTACGCAGCTGAGGGCGATGCCCGCCACCTTGAACAGCCGTGACCGGCCGGACCACCACGACCGTCCCCCGGCGCCGCCGGCGTCACCCACGCCCACGCCACCGTCACCCCCGCCGTCGGGTATCGCGGCGTCCTCGCCCCCGGACCCGTCTTCTCCGCTCACGCCCACGCTCCCGCTCACAGGAAGAACATAAGTCCGAATTATTCCAACAAGGAACCACTTCCCGGCTTTCCTTCGGAAACTCTCAGGTTTCGTTGAGTTTTCTCAGACGCCGCCCGCCCCGGGGCAGCCGGGACCTGGAAAGTCTTCGAAACTTTCGACGCGCCGATACCGCTCACGGCGAACCGCGGCACGACCGTGGCATCGATCACGCCGACGGCGGCGCCGTACTGCTCCTGACCACCAGACTCGTCGCCAGCTCCACCCTCGTGGCGGTCGAGGGGCGCTCCGAGCGGCCGAGGTCCAGGACGAGCCGGGCCGCCGCCTCGGCCATCTCCGTGAGCGGCTGGCGCACGGTGGTGAGCGGCGGGCCGACCCAGCGGGCCACCGGCAGGTCGTCGAAGCCGACGATGCTGAGGTCCTCCGGTACCCGCAGGCCCAGTTCGCGGGCGGCCTCGTACAGGCCGAGGGCCTGGAGGTCGTTGCCCGCGAAGACGGCCGTGGGGCGGTCGGGGAGCTTCAGCAGTTCGAGCCCGGCGCGGTAGCCGCTGTCGTGGTGGAAGTCGCCGGTGCGCACGAGCGCCGGGTCGACGGGCAGCCCGGCCGTGTCGAGCGCCGCCCGGTACCCGTCGAGCCGGGCCCGGCTGCACATCATCCGCGAGGGCCCGCTGATCACGCCGATGCGGCGGTGGCCGAGGTCGGCCAGATGCCGGGTCGCGGCGAGCCCGCCCTGCCAGTTGGTGGCGCCCACCGAGGGCACGTCGTCGCCGGGGTCGCCGGCCGGGTCGACCACCACGAACGGGATGGACCGGCTGGTCAGCAGCGCCCGCTGGGACTCGTCGAGCCCGTTGAGGACGAGCACGACACCGTGCGGGCGGCGGGCGGCGACCTGGTCGGCCCAGGTGCGCCCGGGGGTGAGCCGCCCCGCGCTCTCGGACAGGACGACGCTCAGCCCCTCGTCCCGCGCCACGTTCTCCACGCCCCGGATGACCTCCATCGCCCACGCGCTCTCCAGTTCGTGGAAGACGAGGTCGATGAGCGGCGACCGGGACGCCTCGGCCCGGCGGCGCCGGTAGCCGTGGTTGCGCAGCAGTTCCTCGACCCGGGTGCGGGTCGAGGGGGCCACATCGGCGCGGCCGTTGAGCACCTTCGAAACAGTCGGGGCCGAGACTCCCGCCTCGCGGGCGATCTCGGCGAGCGTCGCTGACTGGGCTACGGCGGGATTCGGGCGAGTCATGAACGGGATCGTATCCCTGCGCAACCTCTTGACGAAGACCTTCGACCGCCATACGTTCCCGGAACATTCGAAGTACCACCCGAAACATTCGCGCATGTTCGATGCGTATGCGTGCCGCGAGCGCGCTGGTGAGCGGACGAGCCGGACAAGAAGAGGTGCTGTCATGGAGTCGATCAACGGGCGGTCCAACGGCGGGCGGCCCACGGGCGCGGGCCCGGGCGGAAGCGCGGGAGGCAGCCTCGGCGGGCGCGCGTTCAGCAGGCGCTGGGTCCTGGGCGCCGGTGCCACCACCCTGCTCACCACCGGCCTCACCGCCTGCGGCTCCGACGACGGCCCCGGCGGAGGCGGCGGCACGATCGACGCCTTCGTGTACGGGGACGACGCGGTCAAGGTCCAGCAGACGGCCGTGGAACGCTTCAACAAGTCCGCCGCGAGCAAGTCGGCCAAGGGCACGGTGAAGCTGGTCAAGGTCCCGGGCGCGGACTACACCTCCAAGCTCCGTACGGCGATGGGTTCCCCGAGCGCCCCGGACGTCTTCTTCAACTGGGGCGGCGGCTCGATCAGGGCCTACCAGGAGGCGAAGCAGCTCGTCGACCTGACCGACACCATCGCGGGCGACCCGGTCCTGAAGTCGGGGTTCCTGCCCGCGGTGCTCGCGGCGGGCGCGCTCGGCGGCCGCAACTACGGGATACCGATGCGCGGCATGCAGCCGGTGATCCTCTTCTACAACAAGTCGGTCTTCGCCGAGCACAAGCTCCAGCCACCCACCACCTGGGCGGAGCTGAAGGACGTCAACGCCAAGCTGAAGGCCGCGAAGATCACGCCGTTCGCGCTCGGCGGGGCGGACACCTGGACCGAGCTGATGTGGCTGGAGTACCTGGTCGACCGGATCGGCGGCCCGGAGGTCTTCGCGAAGATCCAGGGCGGCGACGCCTCCGCGTGGGGCGATCCGGCCGTCCTCAAGGCCGCGGAGCGGGTGAAGGAACTCATCGACGACGGCGCGTTCGGGTCGAAGTTCAGCTCGGTGTCGTACGTCAACGGCGGCGCTCCCGCGGTCTTCGCCAAGGGCAAGGCGGCGATGCACCTGATGGGTTCGTGGGAGTACTCGACGCAGCTCGGCAAGTTCCCGTCCTTCGCGAAGAACGACCTGGGCTGGTGTCCGTTCCCGACGGTCGAGGGCGGCACCGGCGACATCCGCAACGTCGTCGGCAACCCCACCAACTACTGGTCGGTCAACGCGCGTGCGGGCAACAAGGACGCGGCGATCGCCTTCCTGAAGGACTGCGCCTCCGAGACGTACGCGAAGGCGCTGGTCGCCAACGGTGACATCCCGACGACCTCCAACGCGGCGAAGCTGCTCGACGCCTCGCCCAACCCGGAGTTCGCGAAGTTCCAGTACGAGATGGTCGAGAAGGCGCCGGCGTTCACGCTCTCCTGGGACCAAGCGGTCGACGCGGACATCGCGACCCCGATGCTCACCGAGATCAACAAGCTGTTCGTCGGGAAGTCCTCACCGAGCGCGTTCGTGTCGGCGCTCAAGGAGCTGAAGTGAGCGCACCCACCCCCACCAAGGCCCCGGTGGGAAGCCCGGTCGCCGAGCGCGGCCGGCCCGAGGTGCCCCAAGGGCCGCGAAAGCGGTCCGGGGCCGCCACGGCCGGCCGGCCGCACGCCGTCTGGGCACTGCCCGGTGTGCTGTTCTTCGCGTTCTTCGCCGTGGTCCCGATGGGACTCGCCTTCTATCTCTCCTTCACCAGCTGGGACGGCCTGGGCGATCCGACACCCGTCGGCCTCGACAACTGGCGGAAGCTGATCGACGACGACCGGATGATCCAGTCCCTGTGGCTCACGGTCCTGCTGACGGCGGCCAGCTGGGTCTTCCAGACGGTGATCGCGCTGCTGCTCGGCGTCTGGGCCGCGGGCCGCCAGCGCAACCGGGCGGTGCTGTCCGCGATCTTCTTCGTCCCGTTCCTGCTGTCCTCGACGGCGATCGCGCTGCTCTTCTACGCCCTGCTCGACCCGAACTTCGGGATCATCCGGGAGAACATCCTCGGCTCCTCCGGCGGCGCGTTCCTGGCGATCGTCTTCGTCGGCGGCTGGCAGTTCATCCCCTTCCACACGCTGATCTACCAGGGCGGCGCCCGGCAGATACCCGAAGTGCTCTACCAGGCAGCGGCGATCGACGGGGCGGGCCGCTACCGCCAGTTCTTCTCGATCACGCTGCCGCAGCTCCGCCACACGATCACCACGTCCACGGTCCTGATGGTCGTCGGCTCTCTCACGTACTTCGAGACCGTGCTGATCCTCACCAAGGGCGGCCCGGGCACCGACACCGCGATCCTGCCGTACCTGATGTACGAGGCGGGCTTCAAGAGCTACGACTTCGGTTACGCGAGCGCCATCGCGTCCTTCCTGGTGCTGGTCGCCACCGGCCTGTCCCTGATCCTCGTGCGGCTGACCGGCTTCGGCGGCATGCGCAGTACCCGCGAAGGGATGTGACGGAGTGTCACACGACACCTTGCCGCGTCCGCGTCCCGTGCGGACCGAGAAGCACGACACGCGAGCGCCCACGCCCCGCCGCCGGCACTGGACGAAGCGCGCCAACCCCGTCGCCGGGCTGGGCGCGGTGGTCTGGCTGGCGATCGTCATCGTTCCGATCTACGCGATGCTGTCGGCCTCGCTCACCAGCCAGGACAAGGCCCTCACCGGCAACCCGCTGACCCCGCCCACGAGTCCGACGCTCGACAACTACAACACCGTGCTGAACAGCGGCTTCGGGCATCTGCTGGCCAACACGGCGATCGTGGCCGTCGCGGTCGTGGCCATCGTCCTCGGCCTCTCGGTCCCGCTCGCGTACGTCGCCGTCCGCACCCGCGACCGCTGGTCGGGCCTGGCCTTCCGGCTGTTCCTGCTCGGGGTCGCGATCCCGGCCCAGGCGGTCGTGGTCCCCCTCTACCTCCTGATCGCCAAGCTCGACCTGTACGACAGTCTGCTCGCGGTCATCCTGCCGACGGCGGCGTTCGCGATGCCGGTCTCCGTCCTCGTCCTCGTGGGCACCCTGCGGGACGTCTCGGAGGAGCTGTACGAGGCGATGGCCCTGGACGGCGCCTCACCGCAGCGGATGCTGTTCCAGCTGGCGGTCCCGATGGCCAAGGGCGGTATCAGCACGGTCGTCATCTACGCGGCGCTGCAGGCGTGGAACGGCTTCCTCTTCCCGCTGATCTTCACCCAGTCCGACGAGCCGCGCGTCCTGACGCTCGGCCTCTTCAACTACGTCAGCCAGTTCGGCGTCAACATCCCCGCCCTGCTGGCCTCGGTCGTCCTCTCCGGCGTCCCGATCTTCGCCGTCTACCTGGTGGCCCGCCGCGCGCTGGTCGGCGGCCTGATGGGTGTGGGCGGAAAGTGAACCCACTCGACTCTGACAGGAGTTCCATGACCAACGCCCCGTGGCGTGATCCCGCGCTGCCCGCCGAGGCCCGGGTCGACGACCTGCTCGCCCGGATGACCCTGGAGGAGAAGACCGCCCAGCTGTACGGCGTGTGGGTGGGAGCCGCCACGGACGGCGACGGAGTCGCCCCGCACCAGGACGAGATGACCTCGGACTTCGACTGGGACGAGCTGATCACCCGCGGTCTGGGCCAGCTCACCCGCTCGTTCGGTACGGCCCCCGTGGACCCCGCGCTGGGCGCGCAGGCACTGGCCCGCGCCCAGCGCCGGATCAGCGAGGCGGGCCGCTTCGGCATCCCGGCCGTCGCCCACGAGGAGTGCCTGGCGGGCTTCACGGCCTGGGGCGCGACCGCCTATCCGGTGCCGCTGGCCTGGGGCGCCTCGTTCGACGCGGCGCTGGTCGAGGAGATGGCCCACCGCATCGGCCGGGACCTCGCCTCCGTCGGCGTCCACCAGGGCCTCGCCCCGGTCCTGGACGTCGTACGGGATCCGCGCTGGGGCAGGGTCGAGGAGACGATCGGCGAGGACCCGTACCTCGTCGGCACGATCGGCGCGGCCTATGTGCGCGGGCTTGAGTCCGCGGGAATCGTCGCCACGCTCAAGCACTTCGCGGGGTACGCGTCCTCGGCGGGCGCCCGCAACCTCGCTCCCGTACGGGCCGGGGTGCGCGAGTTCGCCGACATCACGCTGCCGCCGTTCGAGTTCGCGCTGCGCGAGGGCGGGGCCCGTTCGGTGATGGCCGCGTACACGGACACGGACGGCGTGCCCGCGACCGCGGACCCGTATCTGCTGACCGAACTCCTGCGTGAGCAGTGGGGTTTCACCGGCACGGTCGTCAGCGACTACTTCGGCGTCGGCTTCCTCAAGACCCTGCACCGGGTGGCGGGCACCGAGGCCGAGGCCGCCCGCGCGGCCCTCGCGGCGGGCGTGGACGTCGAACTGCCGACGGTCCACTGCAACGGCGACCCGCTGGTCGAAGCGGTACGGGCCGGGGACATCCCCGAGTCCCTGGTGGACCGGGCGGCGGCGCGGGTGCTCCGCCAGAAGTGCGAGCTGGGCCTGCTGGACGAGACCTGGACCCCGGAGCCCACCGGCCCCGTCGACCTCGACTCGACGGCCAACCGCGTCCTGGCCCGCCGCCTTGCGGAGGAATCCGTGGTCCTGCTCTCCAACCCGCAGGGCCTGCTGCCGCTGGCCCCCGACACCCGTATCTCCGTGGTGGGCCCGCGGGCGGCGGACGCCCTGGCGATGCTGGGCTGCTACTCGTTCCCGTCCCATGTGGGCGTCAACCACCCGGCCCTGCCGATGGGCGTCGAGATCCCCACGCTCCTGGAGTCCCTGCGCACGGAACTCCCCGACGCGAAGATCACGTTCACCGAGGGCTGCGACACGACCGACCCGGACACGTCCGGCTTCGAGGAGGCCGTCGCACGCTCCACGGAAGCGGACGTCTGCGTGGCGGTGCTCGGCGACCGGGCGGGCCTCTTCGGCCGGGGCACGTCGGGCGAGGGCTGCGACGTGGCGGACCTGCAACTACCGGGCGTACAGGCCCAGTTGCTGGACGCGCTGACCGCCGCGGACACCCCCGTCGTGCTGGTCCTGCTCACCGGCCGGCCGTACGCGCTGGGCCGCTGGCACGACCGGCTGGCCGCCACGGTCCAGGCGTTCTTCCCGGGCGAGGAGGGCGGCCCGGCGGTGGCGGGCGTCCTGTCGGGCCGCGTGAACCCGTCGGGCAGGCTCCCGGTCAGCGTCCCGCAGACCCCCGGCGGCCAGCCGTGGACCTACCTCCAGCCCCCGCTGGGCCTGGCGGGCGAGGTCAGCAACCTGGACCCGACCCCGCTCCACCCCTTCGGCCACGGCCTGGGCTACACGGACTTCACGTGGGAGGACACGGCCGACGCGCACGCGCGGACGACCACGGACGAGGGGCACGACGTCTCGGTCACGGTCCGCAACACGGGCGCGCGGGAGGGGACGGAGGTGGTCCAGCTGTACCTGCACGACCCGGTGGCGTCCGTGACCCGCCCCGACGTACGCCTGATCGGCTACCACCGCCTGACCCTGACCCCGGGAGAGGCCCGCCGGATCACGTTCCACTTCCACCCGGACCTGTCGGCGTTCACGGACCGAACGGGCCGCCGCATCGTGGAACCGGGCGCCCTGGAACTCCGGGTTTCCAGGTCCAGCACGGACGTGGTCCACACAACGCACCTGACCCTGACGGGCGAGGAACGCCACCTCCCCGCATCCCGCCAACTGACATGCAGGACAACGACCGCCTAAGGGGCGCAGCCCCTTCAGGGGCGCGGGGAACTGCGCGACCAGCCCCCACCGGACCCGCACCCGACGAACACCCCCCGAAGGCACCCCCTACCCCTCGACGGACTCGAACCGCCACCGATGAACGGCCCGAGCAACCAACCCCCCAGCCGGCTCCGGAAGCTCAGGGAGCGAGTCGTCATACGCGGCATCCCACCACGTGATGACAAGCACCCGCTCCCCCGGAGCCCGCAGGACCTCCCGCCGCAGGGGCCGCGCCGGGAGGTCCTGCTCCCGCACCCACGCGAGCAGTTCCTCCCCCCGCCCCTCGGCGGCCCGCGCCTCCCACATCAACGCGACGCTCATGAGTACAGATTGCCCTTGCTGACCTCATGCACATGATCGTGCGAGTGTGAGTGAGAGTGTGAGTGCCCGTCCGCGTGCCCCTGCGCATGGGAACGCCCCGGAACATGCGGATCGGTCACGGGCAACGACGAGTCCGCCGACAGATCCCAGTCGGAGGCGGCCCGCCCCCGAGCCACCATCTCCGCGCCCAGCGCAGCGACCATCGCCCCGTTGTCCGTGCACAGCTTCGGCCGCGGCACCCGCAACGTGATCCCCGCGGCCTCGCACCGCTCCTGCGCGAGCGCCCGCAGCCGCGAGTTGGCCGCGACGCCGCCACCGATCATCAGATGGTCGACGCCCTCGTCACGGCAGGCCCGTACGGCCTTGCGGGTCAGCACGTCCACCACGGCCTCCTGGAAGGACGCGGACACGTCCCGCACGGGCACGTCCTCGCCGGCCGCCCGCTTCGCCTCGATCCACCGGGCCACGGCGGTCTTCAGCCCGGAGAAGGAGAAGTCGTACGCGGCGTCGCGCGGCCCGGTGAGCCCGCGCGGGAAGGCAATGGCACGCGGGTCGCCCTCCTTCGCGTACCGGTCGATGACGGGCCCGCCCGGGAACCCGAGATTCAGAACCCGGGCGATCTTGTCGAACGCCTCGCCCGCCGCGTCGTCGATCGTCGCGCCCATCGGCCGTACGTCACTGGTGATGTCCGAGGACAGCAGCAGCGAGGAGTGGCCGCCGGAGACGAGGAGGGCCATCGTCGGCTCGGGCAGCGGCCCGTGCTCCAGCTGGTCCACACAGATGTGGGACGCCAGATGGTTCACCCCGTACAGCGGCTTCCCCAGCGCGTACGCGTACGCCTTCGCCGCCGAGACCCCGACGAGCAGCGCGCCCGCGAGTCCGGGCCCGGCGGTGACGGAGATGCCGTCGAGGTCGCGCGCGCTGACCCCGGCCTCCTTCAGCGCCCGCTCGATGGTCGGCACCATCGCCTCCAGGTGCGCCCGGGAGGCGACCTCGGGCACGACGCCGCCGAAGCGCGCGTGCTCGTCGACGCTGGAGGCGATCGCGTCCGCGAGGAGGGTCGTACCGCGGACGATGCCGACGCCGGTCTCGTCGCAGGAGGTCTCGATGCCGAGGACGAGAGGTTCGTCAGCCATTGATCTCGGTTCCTTGTACGGAAGTTGACGGGTCGTTGAGGCGCATCACGAGAGCGTCCACGTTCCCCGGCTGGTAGTAGCCGCGCCGGAAGCCGATCGCCTCGAAGCCGAAGCGCTCGTAGAGCTTCTGGGCGCGGATGTTGTCGACCCGGCATTCGAGCAGCACCTCGGTGCACTCGAAGGCGGTCGCGGCCCGCAGCAGTTCGGTCAGGATCAGCGCGCCGAGCCCGGTGCCCCAGTGCTCGCGGGCGACGGCGATGGTCTGTACGTCGCCGGCGTCACCGGCGGCGGCCAGACCGCCGTAGCCGACGATCGCCCCGCCGTCCTCCGCCACGACGTACCGCCGGGTCGCCTCGGGGCCTCGCGCGTGGGCCAGGTCGGACCAGAACATGCCCCGCGACCAGGCGTCCTCGGGGAAGAGGTCCTTCTCCAGCTCCAGTACGGGCTCGATGTCCCACCAGCGCATCTCACGCAGCACCGCGGTCGTCACTTGGGGGTGACCACCTTGTAGTTCTTGGGCACCTGGGCATCGGGCCGGCGCAGATAGAGCGGCCGGGGCGCTTCCAGCTCCTCGCCGGCCGCCAGCCGCTCGGCTGCCAGGGAGGCGAGCGAGGCCGCCGACACGTGCTCGGGTTCGCGGGCGTCCGGGAAGGTGTCGGGGTAGAGCAGCGCGCCCGCGCCCACGGCGGGCAGTCCGCCGATGTCGAGCTCCCCGGGCCGGTCCACGGCGGGTTCGGTGAGCCGCGTACGGGAGTCGGCGTAGCGGGCCCAGTAGACCTCTTTGCGGCGGGCGTCGGTGGCGACGACGAAGGGTCCCTCGATCCCCGCCTCACCGCCGGCGGCGTACGCGAGGCCGTCGAGCGTGCACAGTCCGTACACGGGCACGCCGAGCGCGAGCCCGAACGTGTCGGCGGTCATCAGACCGACTCTGAGCCCGGTGTACGGGCCGGGGCCCACGCCGACGACGACGCCCGTGACGGCATCGAGCCGCAGCCCGGCCTCGGTGAGCACCCGGTCGACGGCCGGCAGGAGCAGTTCCCCGTGCCGACGCGCGTCCACCTGGCTGTGGGCGGCGACGACGGACGTGCCGTCGTGCAGCGCGGCGGTGACGGCGGGGGTGGCGGTATCCAGAGCGAGCAAGAGCACGCGAACAGCCTACGGCGCCCGGACCCGGCGCACGGCCGCCTCAATCCGGCGGGTGGCTGCTGCTAACGTCACACCGTCACAACACGGACAAATACCGTACAAGATCGAAGATCAGAGATCGTACGAGAGGTGGGCACCCAGGTGATTCGGAGCAGCTCGGGATTCGTGGCCGCGCTCACCGCGGTGGCGCTCGCCGTGATCGGCTTCCTCACCTACCAGGCTTCGGCGTACGCGCCGGCCGACCTGTCCGCCTCGCGGGCCGCCGAGTCCTCGCCGGCCACGGCGTCGAAGGCCCCTCGGGACAAGAACCACCCGACGGCCCTGCCCGCCAGTTCCGGCACCGGTCAGCGGGTCGTGTACTCGCTGGACGACGACCGGGTGTGGCTGGTCGACGAGGGCGACAAGGTCAGGCTCACGTTCCGGGTCAGCCCCGGTACGGTCGATCCGCTGCCCGCCCGGTACGTCGTCACGTCACGCTCCGGGACGATCGTCGGCTCCGACGGTGTGGCCGTCGAACACGTGGTCCGCTTCGCCAGCCTGGACGGCATCGCGATCGGCTTCAGCGCGGCGGTGGACGGCTCGGTGACACCCCCCGACCCCGCACGAAAACTGGGCGCGATCCGCGAGCCACGGGGCGCCGGCGCGGCGATGTGGGACTTCGCCACGATCGGCACGAGGGTCACGGTAATCAAGTAACCGACTCAACCCACCCGCATACCCACCCACCCGCCCAAGCCCAGACAGGGGCGCGGGGAACGGCGCAGTCTTTTCGGGGGCGCAGCCCCCAAGGGGCGCGGGGAACGGCGCAATCTTTGCCTTTGGAGGGGCGCAGCCCCTTCAGGGGCGCGGGGAACTGCGCGACCAGCCCCCACCGACCCGCACCCGCGAACGACCCTAGGCCGCCCGCCACCCATCCCGCCCAGCCACCGCAGGCACCGGCACAGGCCCAGACACAGAGCCCGCCGCAGGCGGCGGTGGCGGCGGCACGGACACAGCCCGCACAAACCCACCCACCGCCAACAACTCCCCCACCGACACCGAGCCCCCACCGCCCCCGGAAGGAACACGTTCCGACGCAGACGCAGACATCGCGGCCTCCTGAAGAGCTCCGGCAGCAGACGTGGTTAGGTAGACCTAACCAACTCCTCCGCCCATGTGAACACGCCGAAGCCCCCCGCCGCAACATCTTCCCGACGCCCTGTCGGAATGTTGGGGCGAACGTACAAACCGACCCCCGCCCCAGGGCCCCGGAGCGTCAGCGCCTCAGGCGGAGAGCACACCCAGATCGACCGACCCCCACCGCTCCCCCACCCCGGTCACGGCGACATGCCGCACCTCGTCCGTCGTGTCCCCGACGGCCCGGTGGATCAGCAGTTGCAGCCGGTCGTCCGTCAGCTCCTCGACCTTCCCCTCGCCCCACTCCACGACGATCACGGAGTCGGACAGCGACACGTCGAGGTCGAGGTCCTCCATCTCGTCGAGCCCGCCGCCCAGGCGGTACGCGTCGACGTGGACGAGCGGCGGCCCGCCGGCGAGCGAGGGGTGCACCCGGGCGATCACGAACGTCGGCGAGGTGACCGCGCCCCGGACCCCGAGCCCTTCCCCGAGCCCGCGGGTCAGCGTGGTCTTGCCCGCGCCCAGTTCGCCGGTGAGCATCACGAGATCGCCGGCCCGCAGGAGCTTGGCGAGTCTGCGGCCCAACTCCTTCATCTGCTCGGGCGAGTTGACGACGATCTCCGCGGTCACGCCACCGGGGTCAGCCGGGTTGCGCGGTGCTGCTGGTGCTTCCATAGCCACCAACGGTAGCCCCTGCGGGCACGGCGCCGACGCGGGTGAGCAGGTCGGCGAGCCGGTCTATGACGACCTCCGGATGCTCCAGCATCACGAGGTGTCCGGCGTCCGGCACGAGCACCAGCTCGGCGTCCGGCAACAGGTCGGCGATGGACTCGCTGTGCTCGCTCGGCGTCACGAGGTCCTTGACCCCGGCCAGTACGAGCACGGGCAGTTCGGCGAAGTACGCGAGTGCCTCGGTCTTGTCGTGGTCGGTGAAGGCCGGGTAGAACTCGGCGACCACGTCGATGGGCGTGGCCTCGATCAGCCGCTCCGCGAACCGCGCGACCGCCGGGTCGACGTCACGGGACGCGAACGAGTACCGCTTGATGATCCCCGCGAACAGATCCGCGGTGGCCCGCCGTCCACGCTCCACCAGTTCGGCCCGCTGCCCGAGCGCCTTCAGCACTCCGGGCAGGATCCGCCGCACCGCGTTGACGCCCGCGACGGGCAGCCCGAAGTTGACCTCGCCGAGCCGCCCGGACGACGTACCGACGAGCGCCACGCCGACGACGCGGTCGCGGATCAGGCCGGGGTACTGGTCGGCCAGGGCCATCATCGTCATGCCGCCCATCGAGTGGCCGACGAGCACGAGCGGGCCCTCGGGCGCCGCCGCGTCGATGACGGCCTTCAGGTCCCGGCCCAGCTGGTCGATGGTGACCGGCTCGTCGTCCCGGACCTGGGCCACGCCCCGCCCGGAGCGGCCGTGGCTGCGCTGGTCCCAGTGGACGGTCCGGACGACCCCGCGCAGCGCGGCCCGCTGGAAGTGCCAGGAGTCCTGGCTGAGGCAGTAGCCGTGGCTGAAGACGACGGTGACCGGGGCGGGCGCCTTGCGGCCGAAGAGCCGGCGGCGGCGCGGGGCCAGCGCGGTGTCGGTGCCCACCTCGTCGACCTCGTAGTACAGCTCGGTGCCGTCGTCCGCGGCGGCCTTGCCCGGTGTGCCGCGCAGCGCCCCGTACGGACCGGTCGAGTCGAGGGCGAGCCGCGCCTTCCTGCGCATGCCGCGGCCGACCGTGAGCCGCTCTATGGCGACTCCGGCCGCCGCGCCCGCGGCGACCACGCCTATCGCGGCGCCGGCGATGCCTGCCCTGCGCCAGTTCGCGGGCCCCGTCGCGGAGAGTGCCGAGGCCGCGGCCGTGGCCGCTTCCACCGCTGCCTCCGCGCTGCTCTCGCTCACGAACCGCTCCTCTTCCTCGTCCTCGTCTTCTTACGGGTGCCGTGCAGTGCCGTGCTCCGCACTCATGGGCGCACTCATGCGGATACCCCGCTCGTTACTCGTTCACGTAGACGCGCGGTACGCGGGTTCCGATGCGGGTGACGATCTCGTACGCGATCGTGCCCGCGGCGCGGGCCCAGTCCTCGGCGGTCGGCTCGCCGTGGTCGCCGGGCCCGAAGAGGACGGCCCGCTCGCCGACCGGCGGCTCGTCGCCGCCGAGGTCGACCGCGAACTGGTCCATCGCGACCCGTCCCGCGACCGTCCGCCACTTGCCCCCCACCAGGACGGGCCCGGTGCCGGAGGCGTGCCGCGGGATGCCGTCCGCGTACCCGACGGGCACGAGGCCGAGGGTCGTGTCGCCTGCGGTGACGTAGTGGTGTCCGTAACTGACGCCGTGGCCCGCGGGCACGTGCTTCACCAGCGCGAGCGAGGCCCAGAGCGTCATCACGGGCCGCAGCCCGAGGTCGCCGGAGGTGCCCAGTTCGGGGCTGGGCGAGATGCCGTACGTGGCGATCCCGGTCCGTACGAGATCGAAGTGGGACTCGGGAAGCGTGAGCGTGGCGGGCGAGTTGGCGATGTGCCGCACCTCCGGGCGCAGCCCGGCTCCCTCCGCCTGGGCCAGCATCTCGCGGAAGAGGGTGAGCTGGGCCTGGATGGAGGGGTGCCCCGGTTCGTCGGCGCAGGCGAAGTGCGACCACAGGCCGGTGACGGTGACCAGTCCCTCGGTCTCGGCCCGCCGCGCCTCGGCGACCAGTTCGGCCCAGTCGGCGGGCTGGCAGCCGTTGCGCCCGAGACCGGTGTCGGCCTTGAGCTGTACGCGGGCGGTACGGCCCGCGGCCCGCGCGGCCTCCGCGGCCTCGCGCAGGGCCCACAACCCGCTGATCCCCAGGTCCAGGTCGGCCTCGACGGCCTCCCGCCAGGGCCCGCCCGGCGTCCACAGCCAGCACATGATCCGCCCCTGGAGCCCGGCCGCGCGCAGGGCGAGGGCTTCCTTCGGGGTGGCCGTGCCCAGCCAGGTCGCTCCGGCGTCCAGGGCCGCGCGGGCGCACGGCACGGCCCCGTGTCCGTACGCGTCGGACTTGACCACCGCCATGAGGGCGGCGGCCGGCGCCTGGGCGCGCAGGGTCCGCACATTGGCCCGCAGGGCGGCCAGGTCGATCTCGGCGCGGGCACGCGCGGGTGCTGTCTCAGTCATCGCCGACCAGTGTCTCAGAGGGGTCCGACACCACTCTCGGGTGCCGGGTCCCGACTGCCTCGTCCCGGGTACCGGGTCCCGGCCACCGCTTCCCGTGTGCCGGTCTCAGGTGCCGGGCTTGCGGCCCCACACGTACACGCGGTCGCCCGTGGAGAGCCTGCTCCACAGGGTGCGGGCGTCGGCGAGCCGCATGTTGACGCAGCCCCGCGATCCGGGCGGGCTGTACACGCTGCCGTAGATGGCGTGGAAGGCCTGGCCGCCGCTGAAGAACTGGCTGTACGGCATGGGGGTGTTGTACAGCGTCGACCAGTGGTTCTTGTGCTTCCAGTAGACCTTGAACCAGCCGGTCCTGGTCCGGTATCCGGCCTTGCCGGTACGGACCGGCACGGGCCCGAACACCACCCGCTTCCCCTTCTGCACCCAGACCAGTTGCCGACGGAGGTCGACACAGGCGACGCGACCGGCCCGTACGGGGCATCTCCCGGCCGCGTTCGGCGCCTTCGCGGCGGACAGGAGCCGCATCCGGCCCCAGGTCACGGGCCCGGCGAAACCGCTGTCGGGCCGGATGCCCTGCTTGCTCTGGAAGGCCCGCACGGCCCGGCAGTCCGCCGCCGACTGCTTCCCGTCCTCCTTGAGCCGCAGCCACCGTTCGACCTGCCGCTGGTGGGGCCCGGTCCGCCGGCTGCACGCCGTCACCCCGGCCTCCCGCGCGACGGCCTCGCTCAGCGGTACGTACTCGATCAGCGCGTCGCTCCCCTCGGCGGCGCGCGGCGGCTCGACGGCGTCCTCCGCGGCGGAGGGGGTGTAGACCTGCGGGGCGAGCACCTGGTCGGGGGTGTCCACCTGCCAGGGCTGGTACGGGCCCGGGTGCACGCCGGGGACGAGTTCGCTCTGCGGTGCGGGGGCGCGGGGCGCGCTGGGAGTGCGGGGCGCGCCGGGCGCGGGCGGGGGCGGGGCTGTGGCGGCGGTGGCCCCCGGCCCGGACAGCACGGCGAAGAGGGTGGCGAGGGCGACGAGGGCGGTGGGCTGCGCGGCGGCGGTTCTCCTGCGGATACGGGCCATGTGCTCAGCGAAACCCGGGAGGGTGCCGGGGCGCGGTCAGCCGCGCGGCAGGGTCGCCCGTTGTGGCGCACGCCCGCGTGCACCGGCGTGCGTCTGCGTGCGCCCACGTGCGCCCCGCTCAGTTCATGGCGTCAGGCCGTCGTGACATCCCGCCAGGCCTCGCGTACCGCCTCGGCGACGTCGTGCGCCCCCACGGGTGCGCCGTCCGCGGCGAGTCGCCCGGCCAGTCCGTGCAGGTACGCGCCCACGCTGCCGGCGTCCCGCGCGTCGAGCCCGGCGGCGAGGAGGGACCCGGTCAGCCCGGACAGCACGTCGCCGCTGCCCGCGGTGGCGAGCCAGCCGGTGCCGGTGGAGTTCACGCGCACGGCTCCGCCGCCCGGGGAGGCGACGAGGGTGGTGGACCCCTTCAGCAGGACGGTGGCTCCGTACCGCTCGGCGAGTTTCCGTACGGACGCCAGCCGGGCGCTCTCGACCTCCTCGCGCGGGACGCCGAGCAGTGCGGCGGCCTCTCCGGCGTGCGGGGTGAGCAGGGTGGGCGCCCGCCGGGCCCGTACGGCGTCGCGGTCGGCGAGCCGCAGCCCGTCGGCGTCGACGAGTACGGGCACGTCCGCCTTGAGCACGGCCGCGACGGCGTCGGCGTCGTCACCGGCGCCGGGGCCGACGACCCAGGCCTGGACGCGCCCGGCCTGCTCCGGCGAACCGGTGGACACGAGCGTCTCGGGGAACCGTGCGATGACCGCGTCGCCCGCGGGCCCGACGTACCGTACGGCTCCGGCGCCGCCGCGCAGGGCGCCGGAGACGGCGAGCACGGCCGCGCCCGGATAGCGGGAGGACCCGGCGGCGATGCCCACGACGCCTCGCCGGTACTTGTCGCTCTCGGCGCCGGGTACGGGCAGCAGCGCGGCGACGTCGGCGTGCTGGAGCGCCTGGAGTTCGGCCTCGCCGGGGAGCGCGAGGCCGATGTCGACGAGCCGTACGGACCCGGCGTACTCCCTCGCCGGGTCCACGAGCAGCCCCGGCTTGTGCGTCCCGAAGGTGACGGTCAGATCGGCGCGTACGGCGGCTCCGCGGACCTCGCCGGTGTCGGCCTCGACGCCGCTGGGCAGGTCGACGGCGACGACGGCGGCGCGGATCTCGCCCAGTACGTCGAGGAGCGGGGCGGCGTCGGGGCGGAGCCCGCCCTTGCCGCCGATCCCGACGATGCCGTCGACGACGAGATCGGCGCGCCGGAGCGGTTCCTCCGCGGCCTCGGCCCCTTCGACCACCCGGCCGCCGGCGCGGCGCAGGGCGGCGAGGCCGCCGGGGTGGGTGCGGTCGGGGGTGAGCAGGACGGCGACGACGCCGGCGCCGCGCCTGGCGAGGCGGGCACCGGCGTACAGGGCGTCGCCCCCGTTGTCCCCGCTGCCGACGAGCAGCACGACGCGGCGGCCGTAGACCCGCCCGAGCAACTCGGCACACGCGGCGGTGAGCCCGGCCACGGCGCGCTGCATCAGTGCCCCGTCCGGCAGCCGCGCCATCAGCTCCTGCTCGGCGGCCCGGACCGTCTCCACGCTGTAAGCGGTACGCATGGTTTCGAGTCTCCCCTACGCCGTCCTTTTCGGCTGGGGGCCGGTGGGGGCTGGTCGCGCAGTTCCCCGCGCCCCTGGGTGGGTGGGGGCGGGGGTTTCGTCCTCCGGGTTCGGGGGCGTGTCGGGACATGCGTCCGCAGCCGGAAACGTACGGGTGTCCCACCTGAGGGATCGGTGGGTGGGAGTCGTCGTACGCTGCGGCCGCACATCCCGCCACGCCCCCTCGGGCCGCGGGACAGCACGCAACCGCGCGCCTCCGTAAGTCATCTAACCCGGTGAATCCGCGAGCCTGCCGATCGGACAGACGTCGGCACTGATCGGAAGGTCGTCCGCATGAGCGATGTCCTCGCGATTGCCATAGCCACCACGGTCGTGGTCCTGATCGCCGGCGCCGTGACCTACCCGATCGCCCGGCTCGACCTCACCCCGACGGGAGCGCTGCTGGCCACCGGCGGCGCGGTGGTGGCCGTGGGCGCGGGCTGGCTACTGACGCTCTTCCACGCATTACTGGGCTTCACGGTGGCCCTGATCATCTACTTGGCAACACGCAACCGCCTACCAACCACAAAAGCAATGCTGACAGCAGGCGCCACCTACGCAGCAACCACGGCACTGTCCGTAGCGGCCCTGATGGTGGCTTTGAGCGGCATGTAGGCGACAGCGTCCAAAGGGGGCGGGTCCTTCAGGGGCGCGGGGAACGGCGCAGTCTTTTGCCTTTCGCCCTGAAGGGGCGCGGGGAACGGCGCGACCAGCCACAACCCACCCGCAGACGAACACCACCCCGCGGAGCGGCTACCCCTCCGCGATCACCACCGCGGACGCCACCCCCGCATCATGGCTGAGCGATACGTGCCAAGACCGCACCCCCAACTCCGCCGCCCGCGCAGCAACGGTCCCCGTGACCCGAAGCCGAGGCTGCCCACTCTCCTCGACATACACCTCGGCATCGGTCCACCGCAGCCCCCCGGGCGCCCCCAACGCCTTGGCCAGCGCCTCCTTCGCGGCGAAGCGAGCGGCAAGAGAGGCAACTCCCCGCCGCTCCCCACTGCCCAGCAGCAGCTCGCTCTCCAGGAACAGCCGCTCGGCCATCCCCGGCGTCCGCTCCAACGACGTAGCGAACCGCTCGATCTCGGCCACATCAATACCGACCCCGATGATGCTCATCAGGGCACCCTATGGCCCGCCCGGCTACTTCAGTCAGCCTTGTCCTGGAGTGCTCGGCGGGACCTCCAGGTCCTCGGTGAACAGATCCTCGACGCGCTCGACCGTACGAGAACGCTGCAGCCAGGCGTCCATCTGGCCGAGGTCGATGCAGGTGGTGATGCGCTCGCGCACGCTTTCCGGTACGGGGATGCCACGTACCTCAAGCACGGACAGAATCCCCTTGGCCTCGCCCTCCGCCTTACCTTCTGCCTTGCCTTCCAGGTAAGCCGTCTCGCGGACGGTCCCCCTGCCCGGGAAGTAGCTGACGAACGACATGTCTTTCCTCCATTGATCTCCGGCTGGGGAGTTCCCCAGGGTGATGTCCAGGAACTCGGCGAAATACCCGGCGGTTACGGGGTCCGTTTGGTGAAGTTCCTGAACGGCGCGGGCGATCGCCTTCAGTATGGCGCTGCCCTGTGGACCGCTGGCGTGTGCCACGGCTGAGAGCACGGACAGCGCGAGGTTCTTCGACGCGGTTCTCGCGTCAGTGATCACCGGCAGGTTGTCCGGCCCGGCGACCAGCGGATACGTCCGCTGCGCGGTCCAGCCGCGCGTGCCGCAGTCGAAGGGGCCGACCGCCCACTTGGCCGTGGCCCTGTCCTGGCAGACCACCACGAGCAGCACGGGCAGACCGAACTTCGACTGCAGGTACGCGACGTAGTACGCCCAACTCGCGGCCTTCTCCTTGTTCTTGCCCGACTGCGACTCGATCGCGAGCAGGAAGTCCTCGCCGTCGGACGGCCCAATGCGCAGCACGGTGTCCACGCGGCGTTCCAGCGGCCGGGCTTCCGTAACGTCCGTGGTGACGGCGTCCACGGTCGCCTTCGCGGCGAACGGGACACCCAGCACCCCGAAAACGGGCCCCAGGATCTCGGGCCGCTCCTGGAAGATCCGGTGCATGCCCTCGTGAGCTGATGTGACCATGTGTCAAACCTTGATGGAGTAAAAGGCTGAAGATCCAGACAATTGAGCTGCGTTCACTCATTCGAGCTGCGATGAAACGTTCACGCCGTAGAGGCCAGCTCGCACCACACGTACTTGCCGCCGTTGCCGTTGGTCGTCAGGGGGTGCCAGCCCCAGGTGTCGGCGCAGGACTTGACCAGGGCGAGGCCGCGACCCTCCTCCGAGAGGTCGAGCAAGTCGCCCGTCGAGCACGGCGGTTCCGGCGGGCCGGGGTCCGCGTCCCAGGCGCCGATCCGAAGTACGCCGGCCGCCCAGCGCACGCGGAGGGCGGCGGGGCCCTTGGTGTGGCGTACGGCGTTGCTCACCAGCTCGGCGGCGAGGAGTTCGGCCACGTCGACGTGCCGGATCAGGCCGTGCATGGTGAGGATCAGCCGGAGGGTACGGCGGCTCACCGTGACCGCTCTGAGGTCGTTGGGGATGTAGAGGGAGTACTCCCACGGCACGTCGGTCTCGATTCCAGGCATGCGTCAACTCCGTTTCAGTGGTGGGGTTTCGGAGATCTGCGGCCGATCACGGGCGGTGGGCATGCCTCAGCCGTCCCGGCAGGACGGAGTGGTGCGCTTCCGGAGCCCCGCACGTCTCGCAGAGTGTGCGTTGCATCACTGACGGTATATCTAAATTTAGAGATGCAGCAAGCGAGTCGCGTAACCTGACACCGAACGGGTCACGCTCGTAGGCGCGTTGAACTTGAGGAGTGGTCGAGAGCTTTGAGGCGCGAACCAACGGCACGCCAGCTGCGCCTGGCCACCGAACTGCGCAGACTGCGCGAGGCCGCAGGCCTCAACTCCCGCGAGGCGGCGGCACTGCTCGGAGTGAGCCCGGCCCAGATCACCCACATCGAGTCCGGCCTGGCGGGCGTGAGCGAGAAACGCCTCCGCCGCCTCGCGTCCCACTACGCGTGCACGGACACGGAGTTCATCGACGCCCTGGTCGCGATGGCCACGGATCGGACACAGGGGTGGTGGGAGGAGTACCGGGGCCTACTGCCCACGTCGTTCCTGGACCTCGCCGAGTTGGAGCACCACGCCGGATTCCAACGCCATGTGGCCATCCTGTACGTGCCAGGGCTGCTCCAGACGGAGGATTACGCACGCGCTGTCTTCGCCTCCAGGCTGCCCGAACTCACCGATGAGGAAGTGGAGTTGCGCATTCGCCACCGGATGGCACGCCAGGAGATCCGCGTCCCGTACGAAGTGGTGCTTCACGAGGCGGCACTGCGGATCCGGGTCGATGACCGCGCCACCTCGAAGGCACAACTCGCCCAACTGCTCACGCTTTCCGAAGCGGACCACATCACCTTGCGAGTCATCCCCTTCGACCTGGACGGCTTCGCCAAGGCGTCCAGCACGATGACGTACGTCGGCGGGCCCCTGCCCAAGCTGGACACCGTGGTGCGCGACGCACCGCACGGCTCGGTCTTCATTGACGCCGATGCGCAGCTCAACACCTACCGAACGAGCTTCCGTACAGTGGAAGCCTCTTCGCTCGCCTCCGAACAGTCGCGCGAGTTCATCCACAAGCTGACGAAAGAGCTATGAGGCATCCCATGGACAACTGGCGGAAGTCCTCCTACTCGGGCGAGGGCGACGGCAACGAGTGCGTGGAGGTCGCAACCACCCCCACCCACATAGCCGTCCGCGACTCAAAGACCCCGGCCGACGGCACCCTCACCTTCACGGCCGGAGCCTTCACCCCCTTCGTCGAAGCCCTCGCGCAGCGCTATTCCACCGTCACCGACTTCGCCAAGTTGCGCGGCTGATCCACCTCGTTGCCGCGGGCGGTCGCCAGTTCGCAGGCGAAGACCTGCAACGGCACCGTCGCGACCAGCGGCTGCAACAGCACCGGCGTCGCGGGGATGCGGATCAGGTGGTCCGCGTACGGGACCACCGTCTCGTCCCCCTCCTCCGCGATCACGATCGTCCGCGCACCCCGCGCCCGGATCTCCTGGATGTTGGAGACGATCTTGTCGTGCAGCACCGAGCGCCCCTTCGGCGACGGCACCACCACGACCACCGGCAGGTCGTCCTCGATCAGAGCGATCGGCCCGTGCTTCAGCTCGCCCGCCGCGAAGCCCTCGGCGTGCATGTAGGCGAGTTCCTTGAGCTTGAGCGCGCCCTCCAGGGCGACCGGGTAGCCCACGTGCCGGCCCAGGAACAGCACGGTGTTCTTCGAGGCCAGGGAGCGCGCCAACTCCCGTACCGGCTCCATCGTCTCCAGGACCTGTTCGACCTCCTCGGAGATCCGGGACAGGTCGCGTACGACGGCCCGGATCTCGTCGCCCCACTTCGTGCCGCGCACCTGCCCCAGGTACAGGGCGACCAGGTAGCAGGCCACGAGCTGCGTCAGGAACGCCTTCGTGGAGGCGACCGCCACCTCGGGCCCAGCGTGCGTGTAGAGCACCGCGTCCGACTCGCGCGGGATCGTCGAACCGTTCGTGTTGCAGACGGCCAGGACCTTCGCCCCCTGCTCCCGCGCGTGCCGCAGCGCCATCAGCGTGTCCATGGTCTCCCCGGACTGCGAGATCGCGATGACCAGCGTCCGCGCGTCCAGGATCGGGTCCCGGTACCGGAACTCGCTCGCCAGCTCCACCTCGCACGGGATCCGCGTCCAGTGCTCGATGGCGTACTTGGCGATGAGCCCGGCGTGGAAGGCGGTCCCGCAGGCCACCACGACGACCTTGTCGACCTCCCGCAGCGCCCCGGGCGCGATGCGCACCTCGTCGAGCGTCAGCGAACCGCTCGCGTCGATACGGCCGAGCAGCGTGTCGGCGACCGCCTTCGGCTGCTCGGCGATCTCCTTGAGCATGAAGTAGTCGTAGCCGCCCTTCTCGGCGGCGGACACGTCCCAGTCGACGTGGTACGAGCGGGTCTCGGCCGGCGATCCGTCGAACCCGGTGACGTGCACGCCGTCGCGCCGCAGTTCGACGACCTGGTCCTGCCCCAGCTCGATCGCGGACCGGGTGTGCGCGATGAACGCGGCGACGTCCGAGGCGAGGAAGGCCTCGCCCTCCCCGACGCCCACGACGAGCGGCGAGTTGCGCCGGGCGCCGACCACCACGTCCGGCTCATCGGCGTGCGCGGCCACCAGCGTGAAGGCCCCTTCGAGCCGCCGGCACACCAGCCGCATGGACTCGGCGAGGTCGGCGCACGCGGAGAACTCCTCGGCGAGGAGGTGCGCGACGACTTCGGTGTCCGTCTCGGAGGAGAGCGCGTGTCCCCGCTCGGTCAGCTCGGCCCGCAGCTCGGCGAAGTTCTCGATGATGCCGTTGTGGACGACCGCGACCCGTCCCGCGTTGTCGAGATGCGGATGCGCGTTCGCGTCCGTAGGGCCGCCGTGCGTGGCCCAGCGGGTGTGCCCGATCCCCGTGGAACCGGCCGGCAACGGCCGCTCCACCAGCTCCTTCTCCAGATTGGCGAGCTTGCCGGCCTTCTTCGCCGCGGCCATCCCGCCGTCGGCGAGCACCGCGATGCCCGCCGAGTCGTACCCCCGGTACTCCAGCCGCTTCAGTCCGGCGACCACGACATCGAGCGCCGACTGCGACCCCACGTATCCCACGATTCCGCACATGACGGCAGCCTAGGGGCCGACCGGCGCCCGGCGGAGGCACCGCGTGCCCGATATCGGAAATTGCCGAGCCACGGGCCGAGCCACGGGCGGGTCGCGGGCCGGGCCGTTCGCCGGTTACTGCTCCCCGCGCTCGATCCGGTCGATCGCGTCCTGCACCATCCCGAGATACTCGACCTCCTCGCAGCGCGGTTTGCTGCCCATCCGGTAGAGGTCGATGCAGTCGTAGAGGTACTCCCCCAGGTCCTCGTCCGGCAGATCGACGGCCAGTTCACTGCACACCTGACCGGCCACATCTACCGGACCGGGACCGGGTCTGCGCCCGGTTCTTGTGAGCCCGGCTCTTGTGCCCACCAGGCCACGCACTCGGAAACGTACGGTCATGACGACCATCCCCACCACCGGCGTCCCGGAAGGCGGCTCGCTCCCGGGTGGGCGGCACGCTATGCCCATGCGCCCCACCGGTCCAGGGTTCGGACGCGCCCGAACACAGGCACGGCGTGACGGACTCCACCCGACGGTTCGTTCAAACTCCCGTAACAATGGACTGTGATCTCATCGGTCTCCTCGTTGCCGCGGAGCGCCCACCGGCCCAGGCCGGAGGCGACTCCCTACGTCGACCTCACCCGTGCCCAGTGGAGCGCGCTGCGTGAGAAGACACCTCTTCCGCTGACCGCCGAGGAGGTGGAGAGACTGCGGGGTCTCGGCGATGTCATCGACCTCGACGAGGTACGGGACATCTATCTGCCGCTGTCCCGGCTCCTCAATCTCTACGTGGGCGCGACCGACGGCCTGCGCGGCGCCCTGAACACCTTCCTCGGCGAGAAGGGGTCGCAGTCCGGTACGCCGTTCGTGATAGGCGTGGCGGGTTCGGTCGCCGTCGGCAAGTCCACCGTCGCCCGCCTGCTGCAGGCCCTGCTGTCCCGCTGGCCGGAGCATCCGCGGGTCGAGCGGGTCACCACGGACGGTTTCCTGCTGCCCACGAAGGAACTGCAGGCGCGCGGGCTGATGTCCAGGAAGGGGTTCCCGGAGTCGTACGACCGCCGGGCGCTGACCCGGTTCGTCGCCGACATCAAGGCGGGCAAGGACGAGGTGACGGCCCCGGTCTACTCCCACCTCATCTACGACATCGTCCCCGACGAGCGACTCACCGTCCGCCGCCCCGACATCCTGATCGTCGAGGGCCTGAACGTCCTGCAGCCCGCCCTCCCCGGCAAGGACGGCCGCACCCGCGTCGGCCTCGCCGACTACTTCGACTTCAGCGTGTACGTGGACGCGCGGGAGGAGGACATCGAGCGCTGGTACCTGAACCGCTTCCGCCGGCTGCGCGAGACGGCGTTCCAGAACCCGTCCTCGTACTTCCGCAAGTACACCCAGGTCTCCGAGGAGGAGGCCCTCGACTACGCCCGCACGACCTGGCGAACGGTCAACAAGGTCAACCTCCTGGAGAACGTGGCCCCCACCCGAGGCCGAGCCACCCTGGTGGTCCGCAAAGGCCAGGACCACAAGGTCCAGAAGCTGAGCCTAAGAAAACTCTGAACAGCCGATTCAGGGGCGCGGGGAACGGCGCAGTCTTTTGCCCTTAGGGGCGCGGGGAACTGCGCGACCAGCCACAACGCACCCGCACCCCGCAACGAACCCCAAGCCCCCACCCCGGGCCCGGGGCCCAGAACAAGAACCCCGGCTCAGCCGAGCGCAGACTTCACCGCGTCAGCAAGCCGCCCCGCCACAGCCCGAGCCTGATCGATATCAGCGGCCTCGACCATGACCCGCACCAGCGGCTCGGTCCCGGAAGGCCGCAACAGCACCCGCCCGGTCGCGCCAAGCTCCCGCTCGGCCTCACTCACCGCGGCAGCGAGCTCCGCGGACGTCGACACCCGCGACCGATCGACGTCGGGCACATTGATCAGCACCTGCGGCAACCGCTCCATCACGGACGCGAGATCCCGCAGCGTACGCCCGGTCTGCGCGACCCGGGCCGCCAGCAGCAGCCCCGTCAGCGTCCCGTCGCCGGTCGTCGCGTGATCCAGGATGATCACGTGCCCGGACTGCTCACCGCCGAGCGCGTAATCGTGGCTCTTCATCTCCTCCAGCACATACCGGTCGCCGACCCCGGTCTGCACGAGGGACACGCCTTCACGCTCCATGGCCAGCTTGAACCCGAGGTTCGACATGACCGTGGCGACCACGGTGTCGGACCGCAGCTCGGACCGCTCCCGCATCGCGAGCGCGAGCACGGCCAGGATCTGGTCCCCGTCGACCTCCGCACCGGTGTGGTCCACGGCGAGGCACCGGTCGGCGTCACCGTCGTGCGCGATACCGAGATCGGCGCCGTGCTCGATGACGGCGGCCTTCAGCAGACCGAGATGGGTGGAGCCGCAGCCGTCGTTGATGTTGAGGCCGTCGGGCTCCGCGCCGATCGTGACGATCTCGGCGCCCGCGCGCGTGAAGGCCTCGGGCGAGACCCGCGCGGCAGCGCCGTGCGCCTCGTCGAGGACGACCTTCAGACCGTCCAGCCGGTTCGGGACGGCGCCGAGGAGATGGGCGACGTACTTCTCGAAGCCCTCCTCGTACGAGCGGACGCGTCCGACGCCGGAGCCGGTCGGCCGGTCCCAGGGGGCGCCGGTGCGGTGCTCCTCGTAGACGGACTCGATCCGGTCCTCCAGCTCGTCGGCGAGCTTGTGCCCGCCGCGGGCGAAGAACTTGACGCCGTTGTCCGGCATGGCGTTGTGGCTCGCGGAGAGCATCACACCGAGGTCGGCGCCGAGGGCACCCGTGAGGTACGCCACCGCGGGGGTCGGCAGGACGCCGACGCGCAGCACGTCCACACCGGCGCTGGCGAGGCCGGCGACCACGGCGGCCTCCAGGAACTCCCCGGACGCACGCGGGTCCCGTCCGACCACCGCCGTCGGCCGGTGGCCTTCGAAGGTTCCCGCTTCGGCCAGTACGTGCGCCGCCGCCACGGAGAGGCCGAGCGTGAGCTCTGCCGTCAGATCCGCGTTGGCGACACCACGTACGCCGTCCGTCCCGAAGAGTCGTCCCACTGGTGTCCTCCGAACTTGCTCAAGCTCGATCAGTCTTGATCAGAATGTGCGACACGGCGTGCGGCACAACGTGCGACACGGCCGCCACGTACGCCACGCGCGACGCGTACGCCACACGCGACGCGTACGCCACCACGTGCGGCTCGGCCGAGGGTCCCGCCCCGGCCCGGCACACGTCAGGTATATCCCCCGGGCCTGTATATCTCCCACGCCTGTTCCAAGGCTGTGGCCGAAAAGGCCGCGGCACGCGGCTGCGACACCCGACCACGGCACGCGACGCGTACCGCCACGAGTACCCCACAGCCTCTGACCCACGAGCGGCACCACAGGTTGTGCCACGGATTGCGATAAAACGAACGCCCCGGCGACACAGAACGTGCCGCCGGGGCGATTCGTGCAGAAAGCGAGCGAAAATCGCTGAGATTTAGCGCTTGCTGTACTGCGGGGCCTTACGGGCCTTCTTGAGACCGGCCTTCTTGCGCTCGACCGCACGGTCGTCACGCTTGAGGTAACCGGCCTTCTTGAGGGCGCCGCGGTTGTTGTCCACGTCGGCCTCGTTCAGCGCGCGGGCCACGCCGAGGCGCAGGGCACCGGCCTGACCGGAGACGCCGCCACCCGAGATACGGGCGACCACGTCGTAGCGGCCGTCGAGTTCGAGCACCTTGAAGGGCTCGTTGACTTCCTGCTGGTGCACCTTGTTCGGGAAGTAGTCCTCAAGCGTGCGCCCGTTGACCTTCCACTTGCCGGTGCCCGGGACGATCCGGACGCGGGCGATGGCGTTCTTGCGACGGCCCAGGCCGGCGGCCGGCTGCGGGTCGCCGAAGCGGCCGGCGAGCGACTCCGAGGTGTACTCGCCCTCGACGACGGGGGCCTCGGACTCGGTGGTGTAGCTCTCGATGTCGACAGCCTCGGTCTCTTCGACCGGCTGCTCAACGGTGGTCTCGGCCACGATTCTCCTCAGATTCTGTTCAGTCTTAGGGGGTGGTGGCCGGAACTACTGCGCGACCTGGGTGATCTCGAACGGCACCGGCTGCTGTGCAGCGTGCGGGTGCTGGTCGCCCGAGTAGACCTTCAGCTTCGAGAGCACCTGACGGCCCAGGGTGTTCTTGGGGATCATGCCCTTGATGGCCTTCTCGACGGCCTTCTCGGGGTTCTTCGCCAGCAGCTCGTCGTAACGGACGGAGCGCAGACCACCCGGGTAACCGGAGTGGCGGTACGCCAGCTTCTGGGTCTTCTTGTTGCCGGAGAGGTGCACCTTGTCGGCGTTGATGATGATGACGAAGTCACCAGCGTCGACGTGGGGGGCGTAAATCGGCTTGTGCTTGCCCCGCAGGATGTTCGCGGCAGTGGTGGCCAGACGACCCAGGACGACATCCTGGGCGTCGATGACGTACCACTGGCGAGTGATGTCGCCGGGCTTGGGGCTGAACGTACGCACGGTCATGCCTTCGCTTCTTCAGTGAGTGGGTCCTGACAATGGGCCACCACGGACGATGTACGACAGCCCTGGCGGACCTCGGGACGCAACCGAGTCCTGCCGCTGGTCATCGGCCCGGTGGACCGGTGTAAGGGCCCCTCACGTGAGAATGAGCAAGCCAATACACATAACGAACCGCAAGAATACCTTCGGTGGCCCGTACGGGTCAAAACGCGTGCCGGAGGGCAGGCGCTCGCCGGGTTCGAGGGTACGCGACCGCACTCGGTGTTCCTGAGATGCCCCCTTTGCTCTCATTCGGGCTTGACACATCGGCGTTTCGAGTGCTGCGGGAGAGGACCGGCGGATCCCTTGTCCCCTTGTCCCGTCTAAGATGCGGCCCATGAGCTTTGGGCAGGGGGGACCCCAGTGGGGTTCCGGGGGATCAAATTCTCAGCCGCAGTGGAGCAGTCAGTCTCCCGACTGGGCGGCGCTGGCCGAGGCGTCCGAAACGCGCAACCGGCGTCGCAGGTGGATGCTGGTCGGCGGCGGCGCCCTGGCCACCATCGCCGTGGGCGCGGCCGTCGCGGTGGCCGTCGTCTCGGCGGACGGCAAGGAACAGGCGTCGAACAAACCCGCCTCCGAGCTGCCCGCCTCCGCGGACATCCCGTCGGACACCGCCGGGACCGGGCCGTCCTTCGAGGCGACCTCGGCGCCGCCGCCGCTGGATCCGAAGGACTTCATATCCGATGTGAAGAAGGACACGGCGGCGCTCGCGCCGGACACCCTCTTCCCGGGCACCCAGCTGACGATGGGCGAGACCGTCTACAAGAAGGGCGCGATGGCGTCCACGAAGAACTGCGCGTCGGCCGCCCAGGGCACGCTCGGCCCGGTCCTCACCAAGAACGACTGCACCCGCCTCATGCGTGTCACGTACTCGAAGGACGGGGTGGCCGTCACCGTCGGCGTGGCCGTCTTCGACAACGAGGCCAAGGCGCTCAGGGCGAAGACCGACGCCGACAAGAAGAGCGTCGTCCAGTCCCTGTCCGGTGAGGGCGTCCCCGTCTTCTGCCGCTCGGCGATCTGCCGCTCGACGACGAACTCGTACGGCCGCTACGCCTACTTCACCGTCGCCGGCTTCACCAACGGCAAGGACGTCACCGAGAAGGACGCCAAGGTCTTCAGCACGGGCGACGACCTGGCCGAATTCACCTTCCGCCAGATCCGCCGCAGAGGCGAGGCCCAGGCATCGGCGGCAGCCAACGAGTAGCCCCCTCAGGGGCGCGGGGAACGGCGCAATCTTTTGTCTTCAGGGGGCCGCAGGCCCCCGAGGGGCGCGGGGAACTGCGCGACCAGCCCCCACGCACCCGCACCCGAAGAACAACCCCGGACACCCCAAACCCCCAGCCCCCCGGCAGGTGGTCAGTCCCTCTTAAGACGCAACTTCACCGGCACCAACGCCGACTCAAGCTGCGTACGAAGAGTCATCTTCGAAACCCCTTCGGTCCGCTCCTCGAACCGGATGGGAATCTCCACCGCACTGTGCCCGGCCCGCACGGCCTTGTACTTCAGCTCTACCTGAAAGCTGTACCCCGCGCTGTCCAGCGAGTGCAGATCCACGTCGTTCAGGGCCCGCGCGGACCACAGATTGAACCCCGCGGTGATGTCCCGGATCTTCGTGCCGAGCACGGTCCGCGCGTACCGGTTCGCGAACCGGGACAGCAGCACCCGGTGCGCGCCCCAGTCCTCGTCGAGCGAGCCCCCCTCGACGTACCGGCTCCCGATGACCAGCCCGACCCCCGAGGCCACGGCGGTGCCCAGCATGCGCGGCACCGCCTCCACGGGATGGCTGCCGTCGGCGTCCATCTGCACCAGGTACTCGGCGCCCTCGTCGACCGCCGCGCTCATGCCCGCCACGTACGCGCGCCCGAGCCCGTCCTTCTCGGTGCGGTGCAGCACGCTCATCCGGCGTTGCCCGTCCGCGTTGTACTTCTCGGCCAGCTCCTCGGCGATCCGGCCCGTACCGTCCGGGCTGGAGTCGTCCACCACCTTCAAGTGAAGCCCGCCCAGAGGCAGTTGGAGCACCGCCTCGGCCATTCTCGGCAGATTGGCGGCCTCGTTGTACGTGGGCATCACGATCGTGACGCGCACGTCGTCGAATGTCTCGTACGTCATGTCCTTACCCCTCCCCACCGGGCGCGGGTCTACCCAGCGCCCGGAACTCCCAGCCCGCCGCGGCCCAGGTGGCCCCGTCGAGCGTCCCCCTCCCGTCCACGATCCGTGGACGGGAGACCAAGGTGCGGGCCCGCTCGGGAGCGAGCTCGCGGAACTGCGGCCATTCGGTCAGGTGCAGCACGAGATCGGCTCCGCGCAGCGCGTCCTCGGCCGACAGCGCGTACCCGAGCAGCGGGAACGCCTTGCGGGCGTTGTCCATCGCCTCCGGGTCGTAGACCGTGACATCGGCGCCGTCGAGACGCAAGCGCGCGGCGACGTTCAGCGCGGGCGAGTCGCGGATGTCGTCGGAGTCCGGCTTGAAGGCCGCGCCGAGCACGGCGATCCGCGCGCCGAGAACCGCGCCCCCGCACAGATCGCGGGCCAGCTCGACCACCCGGTCGCGGCGCCGCATGTTGATGGCGTCGACCTCGCGCAGGAACTCCAGGGACACCCCCAGCTCGTCGGCGCGGTGCGCGAAGGCCCGGATGTCCTTGGGCAGACAGCCGCCGCCGAAGCCGACGCCGGCCCGCAGGAACTTCTTCCCGATGCGGTCGTCGTGGCCGATCGCCTCCGCGAGTACGGAGACGTCGCCGCCCGTGGCCTCGCAAACCTCGGCCATGGCGTTGATGAACGAGATCTTGGTGGCGAGGAACGCGTTCGCGGCCGTCTTGACCAGTTCGGCGGTCGGGAAGTCCGCGGTGACCACCGGGGTCCCCGCGCCGATGACGGGCGCGTACACCGCGCGCAGCAACGTTTCAGCATGCTCGGAGCCGATGCCGAGGACCAGGCGGTCGGGCCGCAGGGTGTCCTCGACGGCGAAGCCCTCGCGCAGGAACTCCGGGTTCCAGGCGATCTCCACGCCGGTGTGGGTGTCCGCGAGACGCCGGGCCGTACCCACGGGCACGGTGGACTTGCCGACCAGGAGCGCGCCCTCGCCCGCGTACCGGGCCAGCGACGCGAACGCCGCGTCCACGTACCGCAGGTCGGCGCCCTCCGAGTCCTTGCGCTGCGGGGTACCCACGCAGATGAAGTGCACCTCGCCGAAGGCCGCGGCCTCCTCGTAGGACGTGGTGAACCGCAGCCGCCCGCTCGCCGTGTGCCGGGCGAGCAGTTCGGGCAGCACGGGTTCGTGGAACGGCACCCGCCCCGCCTGCAGCGCGGCGACCTTGTCCGGGTCGACGTCGACCCCGAGCACCTCGTGCCCGAGCTCCGCCATACAGGCGGCGTGGGTGGCACCGAGATAGCCGGTGCCGATGACAGTGAGCCGCATGGGCACGGCCTTTCTCTCACACAGTGTGTTGGTCGATTCAAGACATGGGTGGCCGCCGGAAGAGCCGACGGCCACCGTCAGGAACTCTTGATCCAGATGCGGTACGTGCCGTCGCCGCCGCTGACCTTGAACGGCACGGTGCCGGCCAGCCGGTACTTGCCGCTCTCCTTGAGGGCGGCGATGACGACCTTGTCCATCTGCGGGGTGGCGACCCCGTCGAGGACGACCATGTCGAACCAGCCGTCCTTGATCGCCGTGCGGTAGCCGTCCGCGCCGCGGTGGACCTTGCCCTTGTCGTCCTTGTAGCCGATGCCGTAGAGCGAGGTCCATCGGGACTGCTCGGTGATGTCCCGCAGGTAGTACACGGGCACGTTCGGCGTGGAGGCCAGGTAGCGGCCCTTGTCCGGCGTGATGTGTGCGCGGAGCACCGTGTTGAGACCGGACGTCCCGGGCCAGGAGGCGAAACGTTCCACCGACTGGGACAGGCCGAGGCACAGCACGGTGACCCAGAGCAGGATGCCCAACTGCGGATAGCGGAAGTGCGCTCCGACGAGCCTGGTCACACCGATACCGGCCATGGGCGCGGCGAACAGCAGGCCGAAGCCCAGATGCTTGTACAGGGCGACCGACGTGGACAGATGGATCTGGTACGCGGGTGCGAGCGTCGCCGTGCCGCACAGCAGCAGCCCCAGCAGCAGACGCCAGCGCCAGCCGGGACCGCTGAGCCGCAGCGCGAGCGGCGACTCGTTCATCCGGCCGCGCCTGATGTAGGAGACGGCGCCGCCGCACGCGGTCAGGAACATCAGACCGCCCCACAGGGCGGACTTCTCCAGCAGGTCGACGGCCGAGTCGGTGCCGTGCTCACGGGCCGTGGTGGTGGCCCGTACGCCTTCGAGCACATCGGTGCCGTACAGCGCGACACCCAGCAGACCCGCGATCCCGACGCCCAGCAGCAGGGCACGTGCGAACGCCGCCTTCCCCCGGTGCGGCCAGGCGGTCAGCAGGGCGAGCACCACGAGCGTGGGCAGGAACAGCGCGGAGGCGTACTTCACACCGACCGCGAGGACCGCCGGCGGGGCGGCGAGCAGCACCACGGCGACCGGCGCACGGTCGGTCCGCACGACGACCCAGGCCGCCGCGGCGAGCAGGAAGATCGCCGGAGCGTCGTACGTGGCGAAGTAGCCGAGCACGATCGTCGACTGGGTGACGGCGAACAGCGCGGCACCGGCGAGCGCGGCCCGCTCGTTGAACATCCGCCGCGAGAAGGAGTACAGCAGGGCCGTCGTGCCCAGCATGAAGAGGAGGCTGAGCACCCGAGCCCCGGTCAGCCCGAACCAGCCGTCGACGAGCGCCGCCAGCACGGGGTAGAGCGTCGGCGAACCGGAGAAGTAACTCGCGTAGTCCGTGGTCACGGGCGTGCCGTTGAGAAGGTGGTCCAACTGCTCGTGCCCGGAGCTGAGATACAGCGCCTCGTCCTGGAACGCCGTGTTGGACAGCCTCAGCGACAGCACCGTCTGGATCAGCAGGATGCACAGCAGCACGGCCCGGCTGACCCAGGCCCGGCGCCGGCTCGCCGCCATGTCCCAGCCCGCCTCGGGCGTGACGGGGATGTGGTACGAGGGCTCGGCGGGCGTCTCCTCGACGGTGTGCAGCGCGTACGTCGGCTGGTCCTCGCGCTGCCGCTGCTCGGGAATCCCCGGCACGTACTGCTGCTGCTCCTGCTCCTGCGGGTACGCGGCCTGCGTGCCGTACCCATGACGGGTCTGCGCGGGCCGCCCGTTGGAGTTGAACCAGGAAGCCGAGTCGCCCTCCCCATAGGGATCGACGTACGGATCGGCGTACGGGTCGCCGTACTGCCCCCCGAACTGGTCCCCGTACCTCTGGTCCTCGTACCTCTGGTCCCCGTACGACTGCTCGCCGTACGGACCCTGCGGCTGCGGCGGACGAGGGTTCTGGCTGCGATTCATCACGGCTTCCGAACGTCGAAGCCGAACACGTCGGCGGCGGCCAGTCGCTTGAACTCCTTGAGGGCCAGCGGGCTGACCTTCAGACGCCAGTCGGCGCGCTTCTTGTGGTCGAACCACACGAACCCGAGCATGTCGTCGTCCGCCTCGACCCCGGCGAACAGGTTCCGGACGTCGGCCCGGCGCCGCTCGCCCGGCTCCGCGGCCGTCTCCAGGATCAGCGTCGGCTTCTTCGTGAAGGTCCGGATCTCGTCCAGGGTCGGCCCGAAGACGCTCTTGTAGGCGTTGTCCTCTTCGAGCGTGAAGTAGCCGATCACGCCCACCCAGTCGACATAGCCGTCGCCCGGGTAGTACGGCTTCAGCTCGACGCTCTTGACCGGGTTGACGATGTTGGGCGACCAGGCCCAGATGACGTTGGAGGCTCCGGCGTCCGTGAACGTGTCGTGGATGTGCTTCCACGCGGCCACGTACTGCTTCGGCGTGACGTTCTTGGTGCCCCACTTCTCCCAATGGCCGTTCATCTCGTCGGCGAAGGAGATCACTACGGGCAGGTTCAGCTTGCGCACCGAGGCCGCGTACTTCTTGAGGTACGCGTCCTTCTCGCCGGCCGCGATGTCGGCGAGCGTGACGTCGAACGGCTCCCAGGAGACCAGGGTCAGCGCGCCCTCGGCCCAGGCGTTGCGCACGCCCTGGGCGTCGAAGCCGTCGCCCCAGGCCGCGTAGTACTCGATGAGGTTCGGCTGCTTGCCGGTCATCGCGGTGTAGGCGTCGACGCCCTTCATCGAGTTCGGGGCTCCGTCGACGGCCGCGCCGAAGTACTTCTTCTCGGGCTTGAGCAGCGGCGTGACGTCGTACGGGATGTCGGCGTCCGTCCCCTGCGCGTCCTCGCCCCCGCCGTTCTGCGAGGCACCGCCCTCGGACGAGGCCGTCGTACCGGAGTCGTCCAGCAGGGAGCAGCCGCTCAGCGTGAGCAGCGCGGACAGGGCCAGCGCGCAGCCGGCCGCGGTGGTACGTACACGTGTCAGGAACATCAGACGGCGCTCTCCGCTCGGGGCTGCACCAGGACCCGTCCCACGACGAGGGCGTAGAAGAGTCCGGTGGAAAGGATGAGGGCGAAGTCGGGGGCGTTCATCGTGAACAGCCGCCACACCGCGGCACCCACCCAGATCAGGGCGGTGCCGCCGCCCCAGACCCACATGCCGATCCAGAAGCGGCGGGTCTTGTTCTTCTTCGCGCCGGCGGAACCGGTGGGCTGCCAGCCCATGCGGTTCTTGCGCAGGATGTCCCAGATCGCGAAGAAGTGCGCCCAGCCGTACATCATGCGGGCCGCCCACGCCTCCAGGCGGTAGGGGGCCTTGTGCCACATCGGGAAGATGATCGTGGTGTAGAGGATGCTCGGCAGCACCAGGAGCAGATGCTCGACCTTCAGCTTGTCCGGCATCATCAGCAGCAGTACGACGGGGATCACGGGCGCAGCGAACGTGAACAGCGCCGTGTGGATGTAGTAGAAGAAGCCCGACATGTAGCAGAGCCGGCTGGAGAACTTGATCTTCCGCTGCCAGAACTTCCTGCTGCCCAGCAGGCTCATGGAGCCCGAGCACCAGCGGTACTGCTGGTTGAAGAAGGCGCCCGCGCTGTCCGGGCACACCCCCGTGGACACGGCGACGGGGATGTACCGCAGGTCCCAGCCGAGGCCTCGCAGGTCGAAGCCCGTGTGGACGTCCTCGGAGTGCTCGATCAGCGTCGTACCGCCGTTGTCGTTCAGCGCCGCCCGCCGGTAGATGGCGCACGAGCCGACGCAGATCGCGCCGTCGCTGCCCTGCCGGGAGACCTGCACGGAGCGGTAGAACAGCTCCTGCACCGCGCCCGCGCCGCGCTCGATCCAGTTCTGCGAGTCCAGGACACGGAAGTACTGCGGCGACTGGACGATCCCGGTCCTCGGGTTCTCGTCCATGTACGGCAGCATCTCTTCGAGCAGGTCCGCACGCGGGGTGAAGTCGGCGTCGAGGATGAGGATGAACTCCCCGTCCGACTGCTCGAAGCCGAAGTGCATGTTGCCGGCCTTCTTGAACCAGCCGCGGTTCTCCCGGGTCCCGTAGCGGAACCCGAAGTCGTGGGCCATCGCCTCAAGGTCGGCGCTCGCGCCGTCGTCGAGCACGAAGGGCACGCAGACGCCGGGATAGCGGTCGGCCATCGCCCGGACATGGGTCCAGGTGTTGTGCAGGACCTCGATGGGCTCGCCGCACACCGGCAGGAAGACGTCCACCGACGGGTACGTCTCGGGCCGCCAGTTCGCGACCAGCGACCGGTGGTGCTTGATGTCGAAGTCCCGGGTGAATCCGTTGACCCGCAGCGAGATCAGGTAGTAGATCACCGTGAAGACGAGGAGCGGTGTGTAGATCCACAGCACGGGGGTCGACTGCGCCAGCTTGAACTGGCTCATGATCAGGCAGCAGAAGCTGATCAGCGAACTGATCGTCAGGATCCACAGGTGCCGTCTGGCGTAGGAGTACTTCTCCTTCTCCGTCGGCGGCAGAGGCAGCAGCCCGAGCGACGCCTGGCCGCCGCGCCCCGCCCTCCGTTTCCCGGTCTGGCGCGTGCTGCGCCGCCCCCCGGTCCGCACAGGACCTACTGATGTCATGAAAAAACCCACCCCCGGGCATGCAGAAGCCCGATGATCCCCGCCCCTTGCCCGGCCACCCCATTCGAACAACAGGCCGGGCCGCGAAACTATAACCGAGTTTCAAGAGGTACGTAAGATTCGCGTGAGCAAGGAAGTCAGACATGACGCCTTACGTCCGATATAAGGCACCAAGCTCCGTGTTACGGCTTGATTTCACCGAGTCCGATAAGGGGTGGTTTGCGAACGCCGGGACGGAGGCGGGGGCAGGCCGGGGGCAGGGCCGGGGGCGGGACCTCTCAGCACCGCCCGAGGGTGTTCAACAACACGCGGCGCCCGGCAGGGTCCGCCGGTTCCGCGCCTCCTTGTTCCGCGCGGCGAGCAGCTCGTCGGCCGGATACCCGACCTCTTCGAGGGTCAGCCCGTGCGGCCGCACCACATGCACGGCGGAGTCCCGCACCCCCGCGGCCAGCACCTTCGCCGGCCAGTCGGCCCCGCGGTGCCCGTCGCCCACGAAGAGCAGCGCCCCGATCAGCGACCGCACCATGTTGTGGCAGAAGGCGTCGGCCCGCACGGTGGCGGTGATCACGCCGTCGCTCCCCCGTTCGAGCCGCAGCTCCTGGAGCGTACGGATGGTCGTCGCACCCTCCCGCTTCTTGCAGTAGGCGGCGAAGTCGTACTCGCCGAGCAGCCCCCGGGCCGCCTCATTCATGGCGTCGACGTCGAGCGGCCAGTCGTGCCACAGGACATGGCTGCGCAGCAGGGGGTCGACCCCGCCGGGGTTGTCGGTGACGCGATACGCGTACCGCCGCCACATCGCCGAGAACCGCGCGTTGAACCCGCTCGGCGCCTCGGCCAGGGACCACACCCGCACGTCCTTGGGCAGCCGCCCGGCCATCCGCTTGAGCAGCTTCTCCCGGTGCTCGGCCCACAGCTCCTCGGGCAGGTCGACGTGCGCCACCTGGCCGCGGGCGTGCACGCCGGCGTCGGTCCGCCCGGCCACGGTCAGCTCGTAGGTCGTGCCGCCCGACCGCGTGACGGTCCGCAACGCGTCCTCGATCTCCCCCTGCACGGTCCTGCGGCCACTGGCCTGCTTGGCCCAGCCGGAGAACTCGCTCCCGTCGTAGGAGACGTCCATCCGGATCCGCACATGCCCGGCCGCAACTTCGTCACTCACCCAGAAATCCTCTCAGGAACACGAAAGCGGGCCCGCTCCAAAAAGGAACGGGCCCGCTCAAGCAAGCCCCCGAAGGGGCACGGGGAACGGCGCGACCAGCCACGACGAAGCCGCAGCCGACGACAACCGGTCCCCGGCAGAACGCTTACGCGTCCTTGGACTCCTCGGCAGCCTCGTCACCCTTGGCCGTGTCGACCTTGGCGTCCTCGACCTGAGTCTCCTCGGCCTTGACCTCGGCGTCCTTGGCGGAGCGCTTCGTCGCCGCCTCGGCCTCACCGGTAGCCTGCTGGGCCACGGTCAGGGCCTCCACCAGCTCGATGATCGCCATGGGCGCGTTGTCGCCACGACGGTTACCGATCTTGGTGATACGGGTGTAGCCACCCGGGCGGTTCTCGTAGCGCGGGCCGATCTCGGTGAAGAGCGTGTGCACGATGCTCTTGTCCGTGATGACCGACAGCACCTGACGGCGGTTGTGAAGGTCGCCCTTCTTCGCCTTGGTGACCAGACGCTCGGCGTACGGCCGCAGACGGCGGGCCTTCGCCTCGGTGGTCGTGATCTTGCCGTGCTCGAAGAGCGACTTCGCGAGGTTCGCGAGAAGCAGCTTCTCGTGCGCGGCACTGCCGCCCATACGGGCACCCTTGGTGGGCTTCGGCATGGTCTTTCTCCTTGATGTCTGCCCCGGCCGTATCAGGTACCGAGGTCAGTGTCCGAGCAGGCGATCGCCTGTCGAAGATCCGGGGCCTTTTTCAAGGCCCCGGAGGACCCGCGCCCCGAAGGGGCGCGGGGAACTGCGCGACCAGCCACGACGGCCCCGCAGTCGAAGAACCCTCCTCGCGGAGCGGCTCAGTACTGCTCGGTCTCCACGAAGCCCGCATCCGCGTCGTCGTCGGCGCCAAAGGCGTCAGCGGCAGCGGTCGGGTCGAACCCGGGAGGCGAGTCCTTGAGCGCAAGACCCATGCCCGCGAGCTTGGCCTTGACCTCGTCGATGGACTTCGCACCGAAGTTACGGATGTCGAGCAGGTCCGCCTCGGAGCGGGCGACGAGCTCACCCACGGAGTGGATGCCCTCACGCTTGAGGCAGTTGTACGACCGAACGGTGAGCTCAAGCTCCTCGATCGGCAGGGCGAGATCAGCGGCGAGGGCGGCGTCCGTCGGGGACGGGCCCATGTCGATGCCCTCGGCGTCGATGTTGAGCTCGCGCGCCAGACCGAACAGCTCGACCAGGGTCTTACCGGCCGACGCCATGGCGTCACGGGGACGCATGGCCTGCTTGGTCTCGACGTCGACGATCAGCTTGTCGAAGTCGGTGCGCTGCTCGACACGGGTCGCCTCGACCTTGTACGTGACCTTGAGAACCGGCGAGTAGATCGAGTCGACCGGGATGCGCCCGATCTCCTGACCGACCTGCTTGTTCTGCACGGCGGAGACGTAACCGCGACCGCGCTCGACGGTCAGCTCCATCTCCAGCTTGCCCTTGCCGTTGAGCGTGGCGAGGACGAGGTCGGGGTTGTGCACCTCGACACCGGCGGGCGGGGCGATGTCGGCGGCGGTGACGAGACCGGGTCCCTGCTTGCGCAGGTACATGACGACGGGCTCATCGTGCTCGCTGGACACGACCAGCTGCTTGATGTTGAGGATGAGGTCGGTGACGTCCTCCTTGACACCCGGCACGGTGGTGAACTCGTGCAGGACGCCGTCGATCCGGATGCTGGTGACAGCGGCACCGGGGATCGAGGAGAGGAGCGTACGACGGAGGGAGTTGCCGAGGGTGTAGCCGAAGCCCGGCTCCAGCGGCTCGATCACGAACCGGGAGCGGAATTCGTCGACGACCTCTTCGGTCAGCGACGGACGCTGAGCAATAAGCATGAAGGAGTCCTTCAGTCATGGGCACCCACTATTTGATGCCCTTGAGTACTTCAAGGGTACGGGCGGCACGCCTCCGAAGAGCCGTACCGCCCGAACCCAGGAAAAGCTAAGACAACCGTGCGTCAGACGCGACGGCGCTTGGGCGGACGGCAGCCGTTGTGCGGCGTGGGCGTCACGTCCTGGATCGAGCCGACCTCAAGGCCGGTCGCCTGCAGCGAACGGATGGCGGTCTCACGACCGGAACCCGGACCCTTGACGAAGACGTCGACCTTGCGCATGCCGTGCTCCTGCGCGCGACGGGCGGCCGACTCGGCGGCCATCTGCGCGGCGAAGGGGGTGGACTTGCGCGAGCCCTTGAAGCCGACGTGGCCGGCGGAGGCCCAGGAGATCACGTTGCCCGAGGGGTCCGTGATCGAGACGATGGTGTTGTTGAACGTGCTCTTGATGTGCGCGTGGCCGTGAGCGACGTTCTTCTTTTCCTTGCGGCGCACCTTCTTGGCAGCGCCCTGACGACCCTTGGGGGGCATCTATAACTCCTACGGGGAGGTGGTCGGTCCTACAGCGAAGACCGCTGATGAAGCGTTGTCCGCTGAGGACTACTTCTTGCCCGGCTTCTTCTTGCCGGCGATGGCGCGACGCGGGCCCTTGCGGGTACGAGCGTTCGTGCTGGTGCGCTGGCCGTGGACGGGCAGGCCACGACGGTGGCGCAGACCCTGGTAGCAGCCGATCTCGACCTTGCGGCGGATGTCGGCCTGAACCTCACGGCGGAGGTCACCCTCGGTCTTGAAGTTGTTGTCCACGTACTCGCGGATCCGGACCAGCTCCTCCTCGGAGAGGTCACGGACGCGGGTGTTGGGGTTGACGCCGGTGTCGGCCAGCGTCTTCTGCGAGAGGGTCCGGCCGATGCCGAACACGTAGGTGAGGGCAACCTCCACGCGCTTTTCGCGCGGGATGTCAACACCGGAAACGCGTGCCATTCAATGGCTCCAGTTGTCGTTCGGAGGTCTTCCACAGAACCGGCTCCCGCCCGCCGTCCTCTTCCGAGGCGAACACCTCGAAGATTCGGTACGAACCGGGTCCCCGGCCTCCGACCGGGGGTGTCGGATCACTGCGCACAGTCGATCCGGGCTCTGCGTATGAACATGTTCGTGCGTCGCGCGAAGTTCTGCGGGTGCAGAAGGTGCGGTCGTGCGTCAGCCCTGGCGCTGCTTGTGGCGCGGGTTTTCGCAAATGACCATGACCCGGCCGTGACGGCGGATCACCCTGCACTTGTCGCAGATCTTCTTGACGCTCGGCTTGACCTTCATTGGTGAGGTTCTCCGGGTCAGTGCCACCACCCCGCGGAAGCGGGGCACAGGCAAGATCTACTTGTACCGGTAGACGATCCGGCCACGCGTCAGGTCGTAAGGAGACAACTCCACCACGACCCGGTCGTCAGGGAGGATGCGGATGTAGTGCATACGCATCTTGCCGCTGATGTGTGCCAGAACCTGGTGGCCGTTCTGGAGCTCAACCTTGAACATGGCGTTCGGAAGAGACTCGACGACAGTGCCCTCGATCTCGATGGCACCTTGCTTCTTGGCCACGCTTCGCCCTTCGAATCGACTACCTTGATCGACTCCGCGCTTACCACATGCAGACATGCGGATGCACGAGAGCCGACGAGTCAGTCTACGCCAGGGCCCCCGGAAAGACGAATCGAGAAAGTCTGCCCCACGTTCAAGATCCCTAAGCGGAACACACCCCCGCAGGGGGACGCTTTTAGGGGCGCGGGGAACGGCGCGGTCTTTTGCCGTTGGAGGGGCGCAGTCCCTTCAGGGGCGCGGGGAACGGCGCAATCTTTTAGGGGCGCGGGGAACTGCGCGACAAGCCCCCACCGAACCCGCACCCGCCCCCCAAGGGGACCCCCTCCCCGGAGGGCGCGACCTACGCCAGGGGATCAGGCGCAGCAGTGATCCCATACTCGGCGAGCTTCGCGCGACCCCCGTCAGGAGACGTAAGGACGAGCGGCCCCTCATCCGTCAGAGCGACGGAGTGCTCCCAGTGGGACGACCACGTACCGTCCGTCGTGATGACGGTCCAGTCGTCCGACAGCACCTCCGTGCGAGGCGTCCCCAGCGAAACCATCGGCTCGATCGCGAGGCAGAACCCGGCCACCAGCTTCGGCCCCTTGCCCCGCCGGCGCTCGACGTAGTTCAGCAGGTGCGGATCCATGTGCATCTCGGTCCCGATGCCGTGGCCGCCGTAGTCCTCGACGATGCCGTACTTGCCGCCACCGGGCTTCGGCTGACGCCGGATGTACGTCTCGATCGCCCGGGAGACGTCGACGAGCCGGTTCCCCAGCTTCATCGCCGCGATCCCGGCCCACATCGACTCCTCGGTCACCCGGGACAGCTCAAGGAGCTCCGGAGCGTGACCGGAGCCCACGAAGGCGGTGAACGCCGCGTCCCCGTGCCAGCCGTCGATGATCGCGCCGGCGTCGATCGAGATGATGTCGCCGTCCTTCAGGACGACGTCGTCGGTCGGGATGCCATGGACGACGACCTCGTTCACCGAGGTGCAGATCGTGGCGGGGAAGCCGCCGTAGCCCAGAAAGTTCGACTTCGCGCCGTGCTCGTCGAGCACCTTGCGGGCGACCTGGTCGAGATCCCGGGTCGTGGCACCGGGTACCGCGGCTTCCCGCGTCGCACTGTGGACGGCGGCGACGACCAGGCCCGCCTCACGCATCTTGGCGATCTGCTCGGGGGTCTTGATCTGCACCATGGGGGCCCGCGCTCTCCGTCTTCTCTGCCTACTGGGTTACGTACACAACAGTACGGCCGCGGCGCCCCTGGAGGGCACCGCGGCCGAACCGGTCGGGACGACTACTTGTCGCCGTCGCCCCGGCTGTCGTTCTTGTCCTCGGACTGACCCTTGAGGGCGTCCATCGCGCGCTTGGTGACCTCGTCCACCTTGCCGAGGGCCGAGATCGTCACCACGAGGCCCTGGGCCCCGTAGTAGTCGATGATCGGCTCGGTCTGGGTGTGGTAGACCTCCAGGCGCTTGCGGACGGTCTCCTCGGTGTCGTCGTCGCGCTGGTACAGCTCGCCGTCGCAGACGTCGCAGACGCCTTCCTTCTTCGGCGGGCTGTACGTCACGTGGAAGACGTGACTCGAATCGTTGCGGCAGATGCGGCGGCCGGCGATGCGCTTGACCACCTCGTCCTCGGGGACCTCCAGGTCGAGCACCCCGTCGAGTTCCACACCATCGGCCTTGAGGGCCTGGTCAAGCGCCTCGGCCTGCGAGACGTTCCGCGGGAAGCCGTCGAGCAGGAAGCCGTTCACGGCGTCCGGCTGCTCCATGCGGTCCTTGGCCATCGCGATGGTGACCTCGTCAGGCACGAGGTTGCCCTCGTCCATGTACGACTTCGCCAGTTTGCCCAGGTCGGTCTGCTGGCTGATGTTCGCACGGAAGAGGTCGCCCGTGGAGATGTGCGGGATCGACAGGTTCTTGGCGAGGAACGCGGCCTGCGTTCCCTTGCCCGCCCCGGGCGGCCCGACGAGGACGATTCGCATCAGCGGAGGAACCCTTCGTAATTGCGCTGCTGGAGCTGGCTCTCGATCTGCTTCACCGTCTCAAGACCGACACCCACGATGATCAGGATGCTGGTGCCACCGAACGGGAAGTTCTGGTTTGCCCCGAAACCAACCAACGCCATCGTCGGTACGAGAGCGATCAGGCCCAGATACAGCGAACCCGGCCAGGTGATCCGGTTGAGTACGTATCCCAGGTACTCAGCGGTCGGTCGGCCGGCCCGGATGCCCGGGATGAAGCCACCATACTTCTTCATGTTGTCCGCGACTTCTTCGGGGTTGAAGGAGATGGCCACGTAGAAGAAGGCGAAGAACACGATCAGCAGGAAGTAGGTGGCGATGTAGATCGGGTGGTCGCCCTTGGTGAGGTTCTGCTCGATCCAGGTCTTCCAGCCCGAGGTCCCACCTGCGAACTGGGCCACCAGCGCCGGGATGTAGAGCAGCGAGGAGGCAAAGATCACAGGGATGATGCCCGCCTGGTTCACCTTCAGCGGGATGTACGTGGACGTACCGCCGTAGGACCTGCGGCCGATCATCCGCTTCGCGTACTGGACCGGGATGCGGCGCTGGGCCTGCTCGACGAAGACCACCAGGCCGACCATGACGAGGCCGACCGCGATGACGGTGCCGAACTCGATCCAGCCGTCTGCCAGGTTGCCCTGCTGCTTGATGGCCCACAGCGCCGACGGGAACGTGGCGGCGATCGAGATGAACATGAGGATCGACATGCCGTTGCCGATGCCGCGGTCGGTGATGAGCTCACCGAGCCACATGACGACGGCCGTACCGGCGGTCATGGTGATGACCATCGTGATGGTGACGAAGATCGACTGGTCCGGCACGATCTGGTTGGCGACCGGGCAGCTGGTGAAGAGCGCGCCGCTGCGGGCGGTGGCCACCAGGCCGGTGCCCTGCAGGATGGCCAGCGCGACCGTCAGATAACGGGTGTACTGCGTGATCTTCGCCGTACCCGCCTGGCCCTCCTTCTTGAGGGCTTCCAGGCGCGGGATCACCACGGTCAGCAGCTGCAGAATGATGCTCGCCGTGATGTACGGCATGATGCCCAGTGCGAAGATCGTGATCTGCAGCAGAGCGCCACCGCTGAACATGTTGACCAGACCGAACAGGCCTTGGTTCTGGCTCGCGTTGTCGATACAGATCTGGACGTTCTTGTAGTCGACACCGGGGATCGGGATGTGCGTGCCCACCCGATAGACCACGATGATGCCGAGCGTGAAGAGCAGCTTCTTGCGCAGGTCGGGCGTCTTGAACGCCCGGGCGAACGCGGTGAGCACGGTGCCTCCTGCGACCCCCGCGCAAGTGCGCCAGAGGTGACGGTCTTGAGGTTCGACGAATAAGTAACGGACAGCTAACTAACAGTCAGAAGCCACCTGGAGTTCCCTGGCGGCACACCGGGCGAAAATTAGCAGCGCAGGCCACCTTACCGGCGACACCGCTCCCCTAGGAACGACCAACCGGGGATGCCCCTTTTGTGGGGCATCCCCGGTCGGGATCGCTCAAGTCATCGAATCGCCTGAAGAGATCAGATCAGCTCGGTGACGGTACCGCCGGCGGCGGTGATCTTCTCCTTGGCGGAGCCGGAGACGGCGTCGACCGTCACCTGCAGTGCCACGGAGATCTCGCCCTGGCCGAGGACCTTGACGAGGCTGTTCTTGCGAACCGCACCGTTGGCGACGAGTCCCTCGACGGTGACCTCGCCACCCTCCGGGTACAGCGACGCCAGCTTGTCGAGGTTCACGACCTGGTACTCGGTCTTGAACGGGTTCCGGAAGCCCTTGAGCTTCGGGAGACGCATGTGGAGGGGCATCTGGCCACCCTCGAAGCGCTCCGGAACCTGGTAACGGGCCTTCGTGCCCTTGGTACCACGACCGGCCGTCTTACCCTTGGACGCTTCACCACGACCGACTCGCGTCTTCGCGGTCTTGGCGCCCGGGGCGGGACGGAGGTTGTGGATCTTGAGCGGGTTGTTCTCCGCCATGATCAGTCGACCTCCTCAACCGTCACGAGGTGGCGGACGGTGTGCACCATTCCGCGGAACTCGGGGCGGTCCTCCTTGACGACCACATCGTTGATCCGCTTGAGGCCAAGCGAACGAAGGGTGTCACGGTGGTTCTGCTTGCTGCCGATGAACGACTTCGTCTGCGTGATCTTGAGCTGAGCCATGATTACGCACCCGCTCCCGCACGTGCACGCAGGAGAGCCGCGGGGGCGACGTCCTCAAGGGGCAGACCGCGGCGGGCCGCGATCTCCTCGGGACGCTGCAGGCCCTTGAGGGCCGCCACGGTCGCGTGCACGATGTTGATCGCGTTGGAGGAGCCGAGCGACTTCGACAGGATGTCGTGAACGCCGGCGCACTCCAGGACAGCACGCACCGGGCCACCGGCGATGACGCCGGTACCGGGGGAGGCAGGCTTGAGCAGGACGACGCCCGCGGCCTTCTCGCCCGTGATCGGGTGCGGGATGGTGCCCTGGATACGGGGGACCTTGAAGAAGTGCTTCTTGGCCTCTTCAACACCCTTGGCGATCGCGGCCGGCACCTCCTTGGCCTTGCCGTAACCGACACCCACGGTGCCGTCACCATCGCCCACCACGACCAGCGCGGTGAAGCTGAAGCGACGACCACCCTTCACAACCTTGGCGACACGGTTGATCGCGACGACACGCTCGACGTACGCGGTCTTCTCGGCAGCTGCGCCGCCGTCACGGCCCTTCCGGTCCCGCCGCTCGCCGCCACCGGCACCGCTTCCGCGGCGCTGGGGTCCAGCCATTGGAATTACCTCTCTCTGTTTCCGCTAGCTACGGAACAGGACTCAGAACTTGAGTCCGGCTTCGCGGGCGGCGTCCGCCAGAGCGGCAATGCGCCCGGCGTACTGGTTTCCACCACGGTCGAATACGACAGCCTCGACACCAGCGGCCTTGGCGCGCTCGGCGACCAGGGCGCCGACCGACTTGGCCTGCTCGGACTTGTCGTTCTCGCCGCCGCGGATGGTCGTGTCCAGGGTGGACGCCGACGCGAGGGTGTGACCCTTAACGTCGTCGATCACCTGGGCCACGATGTGGCGGTTCGAACGCGTCACGACCAGGCGAGGCCGCTCAGCCGTACCGGAGATGTGCTTCCGGATCCGGATGTGACGTCGCTTGATGGCAGCACGCTTGTAAGCGTCGCCCTTAGCAATCTTGACACCGTATGCCATGGCTTACTTACCCGCCTTTCCGACCTTGCGCCGGACGACTTCGCCCTCGTACTTGACGCCCTTGGCCTTGTACGGGTCGGGCTTGCGCAGCTTGCGGATGTTGGCCGCAACCTCGCCGACCTTCTGCTTGTCGATTCCCTCGACCGAGAAGTGTGTCGGGTTCTCGACCTTGAAGGAGATGCCCTCGGGCGCCTCGATCGTGATCGAGTGGCTGTAGCCGAGCGAGAATTCCAGGTTGGAACCCTTCGCCAGGACGCGGTAACCGACACCGCTGATTTCGAGCTTCTTCACGTAACCCGTGGTCACGCCGGTGATCATGTTCGCCACCAGCGTGCGGGACAGGCCGTGGAGGGCCTTGTTCTGACGCTCGTCGTTCGGGCGGGTGACATTGAGAATGCCGTCCTCACCCTTGGCGACCTCGATCGGCGCCGCGACGGTGTGGGAGAGAGAGCCCTTGGGGCCCTTCACCGAAACCGTACGGCCGTCGATGGTGACGTCCACGCCGGCGGGAACCGTGATGGGGAGCTTGCCAATACGCGACATAGCTGTTTCCTCCGTTCCCTTCCGCTACCAGACGTAGGCGAGAACTTCTCCGCCTACGCCCTTCTTGCCGGCCTGCTGTCCGGTGAGGAGACCGTGCGACGTGGAGATGATCGCCACGCCGAGGCCACCGAGCACCTTGGGCAGGGAGGTGGACTTCGCGTACACACGCAGACCCGGCTTCGAGATCCGCTTGATGCCCGCGATGGAGCGCTCACGGTTCGGACCGAACTTCAGCTCAAGGACGAGCTTCTTGCCGACTTCGGCGTCCTCGACCTTCCAGCCGGTGATGAAGCCCTCCTGCTGGAGGATCTCCGCGATGTGCGACTTGATCTTGCTGTGGGGCATCGCGACATCGTCGTGGTACGCCGAGTTCGCGTTACGCAGACGGGTAAGCATGTCTGCGATGGGATCAGTCATGGTCATGAATTGGCCTTCGGCCTCTCTCGCCGGGGTTTCCTGTATGCGCCATCCCTCTCCCCACTCTGTGGCGGGACGGGTGCGGTGCGGGGACCTACGGCGTAGTAAGCGTTAACTAGTGGGCTGTACCCACATGCGTCCGGGCGGCAGACGCCCAACCCTCCTAGCCTAAGCCATGGAAGGGAGAGCCTCTGCCAACCCACTGCTTACCGAGAGCGTCCGGTCGTCCCTGTTGAGGGGGACTACCAGGAGCTCTTGGTCACGCCCGGGAGCTCTCCACGGTGAGCCATCTCACGAAGGCACACACGGCAGAGACCGAACTTGCGGTACACGGAGTGCGGGCGGCCGCAGCGCTGGCAACGGGTGTAGCCACGCACACCGAACTTGGGCTTACGAGCAGCCTTGGCAATCAGAGCCTTCTTCGCCATCTCGCTTACGCCTCCTTGAAGGGGAAGCCGAGGTGACGGAGAAGGGCACGGCCTTCGGCGTCGTTGGTCGCCGTGGTGACCACGGTGATGTCCATACCCCGGACGCGGTCGATCTTGTCCTGGTCGATCTCGTGGAACATGACCTGCTCGGTGAGACCGAAGGTGTAGTTGCCACGACCGTCGAACTGCTTGGGAGACAGACCACGGAAGTCGCGGATGCGCGGCAGCGCGAGCGACAGGGTGCGGTCCAGGAACTCCCACATGCGGTCGCCACGAAGCGTGACGTGGGCACCGATCGGCTGACCCTCACGCAGCTTGAACTGCGCGATGGACTTGCGGGCCTTGGTGACGGCCGGCTTCTGACCGGTGATCGTGGTGAGGTCGCGGATGGCGCCCTCGATCAGCTTGGAGTCGCGGGCGGCGTCGCCCACACCCATGTTGACCACGATCTTGACGAGGCCCGGGGTCTGCATGACGTTCTCGTACGAGAACTCTTCCTGCAGCTTGCCCGCGATCTCCTCGCGGTACTTCGTCTTGAGACGCGGAATGGTGGTGGTAGCCATCAGATGTCCTCACCCGTCCGCTTGGCAACGCGGATCTTGTTGCCCTCGTCGTCGAAGCGGTAACCGACGCGCGTGACGACCTTGTTGCCGTCCTTCTCAACGACCAGCTGGACGTTGGAGACGTGGACGGGCGCCTCGGTCGTGACGATGCCACCGGCCTGCGAACCGCGGGCGGTGGGACCGGCCTTCGTGTGCTTCTTGACCCGGTTGACACCCTCGACCAGGACGCGCTCGTCGCGCGGGTAAGCGGCGATGACCTTGCCCTGCTTGCCCTTGTCCTTACCGGTGATGACCTGAACCAGGTCGCCCTTCTTGATCTTCATGCTTACAGCACCTCCGGCGCGAGCGAGATGATCTTCATGAACTTCTTCTCGCGCAGCTCACGGCCGACCGGGCCGAAGATACGGGTGCCGCGAGGGTCGCCGTCGTTCTTCAGAATGACGGCGGCGTTCTCGTCGAAGCGGATGTACGAGCCGTCGGGACGGCGGCGCTCCTTGACGGTGCGAACGATGACCGCCTTGATGACGTCACCCTTCTTCACATTGCCGCCGGGGATCGCGTCCTTGACGGTGGCGACAATGACGTCACCGATGCCCGCGTAGCGGCGACCGGAGCCACCGAGCACACGGATGCAAAGGATTTCCTTCGCACCAGTGTTGTCGGCGACACGCAGTCGCGACTCCTGCTGGATCACGTCTATCTCCTGATTGTCTGCCGGTTCCCGGCAGGGGCTCCTTCACGGAAACCCCTGCCGAGCCTGGCGGAACCAACCTGCGGGAAACCCCTCAGGTACTTACTACTTGGCCTTCTCAAGGATCTCGACGATGCGCCAGCGCTTCGTCGCGGACAGCGGACGGGTCTCCATGATGACAACCCGGTCGCCGACGCCCGCGGCGTTCTGCTCGTCGTGCGCCTTGAGCTTGTTCGTACGGCGGATGACCTTGCCGTACAGAGCGTGCTTGACGCGGTCCTCGACGGCGACGACGACGGTCTTGTCCATCTTGTCGCTGACGACCAGACCCTCACGGGTCTTGCGGAAACCGCGGCTCGTCTTGGTCTCTTCGGTCACGTTGTTCTCGCTCATCAGGCGCTCTCCACCGTCTCGATGCCCAGCTCGCGCTCACGCATGAGGGTGTAGATCCGCGCGATGTCCTTGCGGACGGCCTTGAGCCGACCGTGGTTTTCGAGCTGACCGGTCGCCGCCTGGAAGCGGAGGTTGAACAGCTCTTCCTTGGCTTCGCGAAGCTTCGCGAGAAGCTCCTCGTCACCCAGTTCGCGCAGCTCGGACGCCTTGGTACCGGCCGACATCACGCTTCACCTGCCTCGCGCTTGACGATCCGGCACTTCATCGGCAGCTTGTGGGCTGCGCGAGTGAGGGCCTCACGGGCGATCTTCTCGTTGGGGTAGGACAGCTCGAACATGACCCGGCCCGGGTGCACGTTCGCGATCCACCACTCGGGGGATCCCTTACCGGAACCCATGCGGGTCTCGGCGGGCTTCTTGGTCAGCGGGCGGTCCGGGTAGATGTTGATCCAGACCTTGCCGCCACGCTTGATGTGACGGGTCATCGCGATACGAGCCGCCTCGATCTGGCGGTTCGTGACGTACGCCGGCGTGAGGGCCTGAATGCCGTACTCGCCGAACGAAACCTGCGTACCGCCCTTGGCCTGACCGCGGCGCTTCGGGTGGTGCTGCTTGCGGTGCTTGACCCTACGAGGGATCAGCATTTCGGTCAGGCCTCCGTTCCGGTGCTCTCGGCCGGAGCGGCAGCGGCGGCGGGAGCGTCGGCCTTGGGGGCCTCGGCTGCCGGCGCGGACTGCTGCTGCGGCTTGCGGCCGCGGCCGCCACGCTCGCCACCACGACCACCACGGGCCGGGCGGTCGCCGCCGCCACCGGCTCCACCACGGGCCGGGCGGTTACCCGCACGGGCCGCGGCGTTCTCGGCGCGGACCTCGGCGATGTTCTTGACGTCGCCCTTGTAGATCCAGACCTTCACACCGATGCGGCCGAAGGTCGTCTTGGCCTCGAAGAAGCCGTAGTCGACGTTCGCGCGGAGCGTGTGCAGGGGCACGCGGCCCTCGCGGTAGAACTCCGAGCGGGACATCTCGGCGCCGCCGAGACGGCCACCACACTGGATCTTGATGCCCTTGGCGCCGGCCTTCATCGTGCCCTGCATGCTCTTGCGCATGGCACGACGGAAGGAGACGCGGGAGGACAGCTGCTCGGCGACGGCCTGGGCCACCAGCTGAGCGTCCGTCTCCGGGCTCTTGACCTCAAGGATGTTCAGCTGGACCTGCTTGCCGGTCAGCTTCTCCAGGTCACCGCGGATGCGGTCGGCCTCGGCGCCGCGGCGGCCGATGACGATGCCCGGGCGCGCGGTGTGGATGTCCACACGGACGCGGTCACGGGTGCGCTCGATCTCCACCTTCGAGATGCCGGCGCGCTCCATGCCGGACGTCATCATCCGACGGATGGCGACGTCTTCCTTGACGTAGTCCTTGTACAGCTTGTCGGCGTACCAGCGGGACTTGAAGTCCGTGGTGATGCCGAGCCGGAACCCATGCGGGTTAACCTTCTGGCCCATTACCGGGTTCCTTCCTTGCTGCTGACGACCACGGTGATGTGGCTGGTCCGCTTGCGGATCCGGTAGGCGCGGCCCTGGGCGCGCGGACGGAACCGCTTCAGGGTCGGACCCTCGTCGACGTACGCCTCGGAGATGACGAGGCTGTCGGCGTCGGTGTGGTCGTAGTTGTGTGCGGCGTTGGCGATGGCGCTGTCAAGCACCTTGCCGACGGGCACGCTCGCGGCCTGCGGGGCGAAACGCAGGACCGCCTGAGCCTCCGTGGCATCCATGCCACGGATAAGGTCCACCACGCGGCGGGCCTTCATGGGCGTGACGCGGATGTACCGCGCCTGGGCCCTGGCTTCCATGGTTGTCCTTCCAGTGTCTGTCATGGTCGATTCCACCCCGCGTTAGCGGCGCTTCGACTTCCGGTCGTCCTTGACGTGACCCCGGAAGGTGCGCGTCGGCGAGAACTCGCCGAGCTTGTGGCCGACCATCGACTCGGTGACAAACACCGGAATGTGGGTCTTGCCGTTGTGCACCGCGATCGTGTGGCCGAGCATGGCCGGGATGATCATCGAGCGACGGGACCAGGTCTTGATGACGTTCTTGGAACCAGCTTCGTTCTGTGCGTCCACCTTCTTGATCAGGTGGTCGTCGACGAAGGGTCCCTTCTTGAGACTGCGCGGCATCTAAACCCGCTCCTAGCGCTTCTTGTTCGTCTTGCGGCGGCGGACGATGTACTTGTTCGAAGCCTTCTTCGGCGAACGAGTACGACCCTCCTTCTGACCCCACGGCGAGACCGGGTGACGACCACCGGAGGTCTTGCCTTCACCACCACCGTGCGGGTGGTCAACCGGGTTCATCGCCACACCGCGAACGGTCGGGCGGACGCCCAGCCAGCGCTTGCGGCCGGCCTTGCCCCAGTTGATGTTCGACTGCTCGGCGTTGCCGACCTCGCCGACGGTGGCGCGGCAGCGCACGTCGACCAGGCGGATCTCTCCGGACGGCATGCGCAGGTGGGCCATCTGGCCCTCCTTCGCGAGCAGCTGCACGGAGGCACCGGCGGAGCGGGCGAACTTGGCACCGCCACCGGGACGGAGCTCGATCGCGTGGATCGTGGTACCGACCGGGATGTTGCGGAGGGCCAGGTTGTTGCCCGGCTTGATGTCGGCCCCGGGACCGTTCTCGACACGGTCGCCCTGCGACAGGTTGCGGGGGGCGAGGATGTAGCGCTTCTCGCCGTCCGCGTAGTGAAGCAGCGCGATGCGCGCGGTGCGGTTGGGGTCGTACTCGATGTGCGCGACCTTCGCCGGCACGCCGTCCTTGTCGTGCCGACGGAAGTCGATGACGCGGTAGGCGCGCTTGTGTCCGCCACCCTGGTGGCGAACGGTCACACGACCGGCGTTGTTACGGCCGCCCTTGCTGTGCAGGGGGCGGACCAGCGACTTCTCCGGCGTGGACCGCGTGACCTCGACGAAGTCGGCGACGCTGGAGCCACGACGCCCCGGCGTAGTCGGCTTGTACTTGCGGATTCCCATTTCTCAGTCCTCGTCCGATATTCGGACCAGGGCGCTCCGTTAGGAGGCCTGGCCGAAGATGTCGATACGGTCGCCCTCAGCGAGGGTCACGATGGCGCGCTTGGTGTCAGCACGCTTGCCGAAGCCGCTCTTGGTCCGCTTGCGCTTCCCCTGGCGGTTGATCGTGTTGACCCCGGTGACCTTGACCGAGAAGACCGCCTGGACGGCCTGCTTGATCTGGGTCTTGTTGGCGCCCGGCGCGACGACGAAGGTGTACTTGCCCTCGTCGAGCAGCGCGTAGCTCTTCTCGGAGACGACCGGCTTGATGAGGACGTCACGGGGATCCGTGAAGCTCTTGCTCAGCGGCGTCTCAACGGTGTTCTTGCCCTCGGCCTCGTGGCGCTTCGCCTTGGCGATGCGCGCGGCCTTGGCGGCCTTGGCCGCCTTGGGGGCAATGCTCGGGTGACGCGTAGCCATCAGGCTTCGCTCCCTTCGGTGTCAGCGGCCTGGGGGCCAGACACGAAGGACTCGAAAGCGGCCTGGGTGAAGACCACGTCGTCCGAGACGAGAACGTCGTACGTGTTCAGCTGGCCCGGCTCCAGGATGTGGACCTGGGGCAGGTTGCGCGCGGAGAGCAGCGCGGCCTCGTCGGCACGGTCGATGACCAGGAGCAGGTTCTTGCGCTCCGAGATCTTGCCGAGCAGGACCTTCGCGGCCTTGGTGGAGGGGTTGTCGCCCTCGATCACGCCGGAGACGACGTGGATGCGAGCGTTGCGGGCCCGGTCGGTGAGGGCGTGGCGCAGGGCCGCGGCCTTCATCTTCTTCGGGGTCCGCTGCGAGTAGTCACGCGGCTGCGGGCCGTGGACGACGCCACCACCGGCGAACTGCGGGGCGCGGGTCGAGCCCTGGCGCGCGCGGCCGGTGCCCTTCTGACGGTAAGGCTTCTTACCGCCACCACGAACCTCGCCGCGGGTCTTGGTCTTGTGCGTGCCCTGGCGGGCAGCGGCCAGCTGGGCGACTACGACCTGGTGAAGCAGCGGGATGCTGATCTTCTCGACGTCGAAGATCTCCGCGGGGAGCTCGACCGTCCCGGTCTTGTCGCCTGCCGGCGAAATGATGTCAACAGTGCTCATCGGTACCTCAGGCCCCCTTGGCCGCGGTGCGGACCAGGACGAGGCCGCCGTTCGGACCGGGGACCGCGCCCTTGATGAGCAGCAGACCCTTCTCCGCGTCAACGGCGTGGACGGTCAGGTTCTGGGTGGTGACGCGCTCGTTGCCCATGCGACCCGCCATGCGGAGGCCCTTGAACACACGGCCCGGGGTGGCGCAGCCACCGATGGAACCGGGAGAGCGGTGCTTGCGCTGGGTGCCGTGACCGGCGCCGAGTCCCTTGAAGTTGTGACGCTTCATGACACCGGCGAAGCCCTTGCCCTTGCTCGTACCGGTCACGTCCACCTTGATGCCGGACTCGAAGGTCTCAGCGGTGATCTCCTGGCCGAGGACGTACTCGCTGGCGTCAGCGGTACGGATCTCGACGAGGTGACGGCGGGGAGTGACGTCGGCCTTGGCGAAGTGGCCCTTGAGGGGCTTGTTCACCTTGCGCGGGTCGATCTCGCCGAAGGCGATCTGGACCGACTCGTAGCCGTCGACGTCATTCGTACGGACCTGGGTCACGACGTTGGGGCTGGCCTTGACGACGGTGACCGGAACAACACGGTTGTTCTCGTCCCACACCTGCGTCATGCCGAGCTTCTCGCCCAGGATGCCCTTGATCTGCTTAGCCATTCTCAGACCACATCCCTTAGAGCTTGATCTCGATGTCGACACCGGCCGGGAGGTCGAGTCGCATCAAAGAGTCAACGGTCTTGGGGGTCGGGTCGAGAATGTCGATCAGGCGCTTGTGCGTGCGCATCTCGAAGTGCTCGCGCGAGTCCTTGTACTTGTGCGGCGACTTGATGACGCAGTACACGTTCTTCTCAGTGGGCAGCGGCACCGGGCCCGCGACCGACGCACCAGTGCGCGTCACCGTCTCGACGATCTTCTTCGCCGAGGAGTCGATGACCTCGTGGTCGTAGGCCTTGAGCCGGATGCGGATCTTCTGTCCCGCCATGGCTACTCAGTAGTCCTTTGTCTAGTGAAACGCTCTGCAACCCGCGGGTTCGCGTCCTGTCTCCGACCCACGCGGTCGGGTGTGTCGCGTCCTTGCCGCAGAGATATCCACAAGCGGATTTCCCTACCAGGGACACGGCCCATCCCAAAGACGACCGCAGGACCGGGGGCAAAACACCCACCGGGTGCCTGGTCTGCACCCCGCTGACACTTCCCGGAAGATTCCCGTACGTCCGCCCCAGCGCTGCCCTGGGGCAGTTGGGGCGACGAGTACTGTGGGACTCGCTTCCGGTCCTCCCGGCGGGAGGCGCGCAGCATCGGCACTCAACCGAGCAACCCCGACAGTCTGCCATACGGGGCACGGAGCTGGCGAATCGAGCCGGAGAGGATACCCCCGGGGGGACGCGCGTCAAACTCTTCGGGCGCCCACGCCCTGTCGGCGATGCCGACGGAGGGCCTTCAAGGCATCGACGCCCCACATTCTCAGCCCCGCAGTTCGTCACCTTCGAGCGCGTCGAAGTCGATCGGCTGGTACCCCGGGGCGTAGTCGCGCAGGAACGCGGCCGCCTCCGTCGGCAGGGGCGGGGTGGCGATCACGGCGTACTCCAGTACGCGCTTGGGGGCGAAGTACTTCCAGAACTCGTACTCCGGCTCCCCCGCCGCGAGGCCCGGATACCGGTCCGTGACGCCGAGGCCGTCCAGGAGTTCGGTGAGCGTGGCGTCGGCGAGGTCCGCCATCGGCTCGCCCGGGAGCACGATCCGCTCCACACCGGGGTCGAGACGAGGTGGCTTCCCCTGCGCGATGGCCTCCATCTGGGGCCGGTCCAGCACGTACCAGGGCCCGGCGTGCTCCTGTACGAGCCAGCTGTCCCGGGTGTCGCTGCGGTGGACGGCGCATTCGTCGCCCCGGAAGATCTCCTCGACGTACCCGAGACCGGGCTGGACCAGGGTCTGGGTCCCGCCGGCCGCCTGGAACGTGATCTCCCTCCCGTGCCCTGTCGCGATCCCCGCGAACTCGGCGGCGAACTCCTCCCGGGCGGGCGACGCCCGCAGGCAGGAGAAGTGGAGCGACCCGACCACGAACGCGTGCTCCTCCTGCCAGGTCGCCCGCATGAGCCGGTACGAGGGAACATCGCTGGCCCACCCGGGGATGTGCAGGACGAATTCCCCGCAGAAGACACACGAGGCGTATTCACTACTCATTACGGCTTTCCCTTTCCGCGGCGCGGTTCATGCCAACGTATGCACATCGGTCATCCCATTTGCACGGGAACGATGAACCCCAAAGGATTCACCGGACCACCCTCAGGGTACGTTCCCTGCGGCAGTTCACGGATCCCGTCACCGTCGAAGAACCGCAGGTTTCCGTCCCGGCTGACGACCACTTCCATATGATCCGACGCTTTGTACTCCAGGTCCCGCGACATACTGTTGGGCATTCCCTGCGCCTGTTCTATTCGGTTGGGCGGTCCGGGAATTCGGTCTTCCGGGTGCGTATGGGCGATGAAGTCGTAATCCTGGCCCCTGAGGTCCCGCGGGATGGAGCTGGTCCGCTCCGTCCCCCGGAAGAGACGCAGATCCCCCGCCGGGTTCTGGATGATGGCGTGCTCGACCCCGTGGAAGCTCTGGAGTTCGGAGAGATGGGAGACGTTCACCTCGCCGGGCCGGATGGGTATGTGGCCGTTCTCCAGCGCCCGGGTGAGCTGCCTGGCCTTCGGGGACAGCGCCCGGTAGGGGATCTGGCCACCCGGCATGCGGGCTGCGCCCTTGAAGACGCCGCTCATGCCGCGCACGCCCTCGGCCATGCCCTTCATCCCGGCCTTGATCCCGTTCAAGCTCCGGAGCCCCTTGAGCCCCTTGGCGAGCCCGCCGAGAGTGGTCAGCCCCTTCATCCCCGGAATGCAGTCAAGGGCGGCGAACGCCACATCCCAAAGAGACGCCTGCCCCTTCATATATTTATTGAGGGTGTCCGCGAGAACGACAAGCGCCGCGATCAGCACGATCGCACCGAGAATCGGCCCCCCGATAATCATCGCGATAATGCCCAGCACCGCGACGACGACCTTGCAGACGGCGACGATGGTGTCCCAGTTGTCGACGAACCAGTCCCCGACTTCTTCGTACCACTTACGGTTCTGAATCCCCGCGTCGGAAGCGTCGTCCAGCTTGCGTTTGGCTTCCCCCGCGGCGTCCTCACGCATCTGACGCGCGTCGGCGGCCATCTTCTTCGCCGCATCGAGGGCACTCTGCGCGGAGGTCACGTCGGATTGCGCGGCGGTGTGCGCGTCCTTGGCACTCTGCGCGTCCCGGGTGGCGGCCCGCACCTTCGCCTCATCAGGCTTCTCGACATCCTTGCCCGCCGACCCGGGATCGTCCTTGTACTTGTCCGCTTCCTTGTTCGCCCGCGTCACCCACGAATCAGCCGACGACAACTTGGACTTGGCCGAGGACAGATCGGCCTGCGCGTCCCGCCCCTTGGCGAGGGCCTTGTCGGCGAGGGTCTGGGCGCGCTCAAGCTCGGGCCAGTACGCCGCGAGCGCATCGCCGGCCAGGTCGTACGACTTCTTCAGCTTCTTCAAGTTCTTCGGCACACCCGAGAACTCGTCCCGGAACACCTCGGCCGTCTTGCCCACCATCGTCAGGACGGCGTCTTCCTCCGCCATGCCCTTGACGAGCCGCAGCGCATCCTGCACGTCATCGGCGAAGTCGTGGAGGCTCTTGGCCAACGACTTCACCCGGACCGGATCGCCCGGTGTCGGATCCTTCTCCAGGTCCAGCACATGCCAGTCCGTCGGCCGATACCCCGCCATCGCACAACCCCCGTCGCACCAACCCCGTCAACCACACGTACGCAGCAGCGAATTTACTAGGCACAGGCGTTCGGCGCGAAGAGTCCCTGAGGGCGTTGCCGGAGATCAGTCCCAGGGCTCACGCTCGGGCCTGCGTTTCCACCACTCCGCGAGTTCGGCCTCGGGCCTCTCCTTCGTCGGACGCACCCAGGGCCGCAGGGAACCGTCCGGATCCGGCACGCTCGCGGCCCGGAACCGTGCGTCCAGCCGCTCCAGCAGCCGGCCGAGCGCACCCGCACGCGCCTCCTCGGGCAGCCCCCGCATGGCCTCGTCCAACGAGTCACGGGAGTCCAGGTCGTTGCTGTACGCGCTGACCGGATAGAAGTCCTCGCTCGACCAGCCGGGCTCCATCCGGCGCACCACGCGTTCCCAGGAGGCGAACCGCTCCGCCACCGAGTACACGGGAGCCGTGATCTTCTCCCGCAGCTCCGGCGCCACCCGCGACCGTTCCACCGCCAGCCGCTCCGCGTCACATCCGGCGATCGCCGTGCGGACCGCCTCCGGCAGTTCGTCCCACACGGCCTTGCTCTCCGGTGCGGCCCGGAACACGTCGTACGGAGGCCGTATCCTGCCTCGCCGAGTCCGGCCGCGTTCCGCCTCGCCGGCCAACGCCCTCACTCCTTCAACTGCTTCAGGAAGTACTCGTAGCCGTCATCGGGCTGCATGAAGGTTCCATTGTCCCCCTCGCGGATCAGCATCGTTCCGGTCGCGTCGTCCCACCAGGCGAAACGGGCGTTGCCCGACGGCGTACTGCGCATACGGATGCCGGGCGAGTTGGTCATCAGGTCTTCCAGGTGTTCCGGTACGTCGAGGTCGTCGATGCCCGGGATTCCGCGGTTCTTGATGTCACCGTGCGCGGCGATCTTGTCGGCGAGCATGGGCAGGTTGCCCACCTGGCTGGCCGGGTCCGGTTTGCCGATCTCGTAGAGCCCCAGCGGGTCGGCCGAGAGAAGAGGGTCGAGGACGTAGAGGAACGGGTTGGGGGAAGGGCCCAGGCCGAGCGGATCAGGGCTGGCGTAGCGGGCCGTTTCCGGGTCGTAGTAGCGGTGGACGTTGTAGTGCAGACCCGTCTCCGGGTCGTAGTACTGCCCGGGAAAACGCAGGGGAGTGTAAGCACTGTTCTCGCTCTTCCAGGCCGTGAGACCCCACAGCGTGCTCCGGCCCTGCCAGGCGACACGGCCGTCCTCGTGTAGCAGTTCGGTGGGCGAGCCCACCAGGTCGGTGGCCATGGCGAAGAACCGTGCGTCGATCTCCTCGTTCGAAGCCGTGAGGAGACGCTCGGTCTGGGCCACGGGCCGCAGCCCGTCGTGCTCCCAGGACAGTGCGACGGTGTGCGCCTGCGCGGCGTCGGTGGTGAGCTGCTCGCAGAGAGTGGTGCCGTCCCAGGTGAAGTCGGTCTGCTCCACCACGGTTGTGCCGTCCGCGCCCATGCGCTGCTTGGCGATGCGGCGCCCCATCGGGTCGTAGCGGTACCGCCACACCGTCCCGTCGGGAGTACGGACCGACGCCAGCCGGTCCTCGGCGTCCCAGGTGTACGCCCAGGTCTCCGCCTTGCGCGAGAGGCGGGTGCGATGCCGGTGCACCAGGCGGCCCTGGTCGTCGTAGCGGTAGCGGGTGCCGCCGGCCCGGGTCAGCCGGGCACCCTCGTAGTCTCGTGTGCCCACTGACGTCTGGCCGGGGTGACGACTCGGCCAGGCAGCGGTCGTCTGCGCGCCGTCGTCGTCGTACGCGTAGGACTCCGTCCAGTTCTCCGCCCGGACGGCTGTCGTACGACCGGCTGCGTCCAGGTCGAAGGTCCGGCTCTCGCCGTTCGGTCCTTCGATACCGATGAGGTGGCCGTCCGCGCGGTAGCGGTAGGAGCGGGCGTGCACGGTTCGCCCGTCGTCGACGGCGACCGCCTGCGAGGTGACCCTCCCCACGCCGTCGTACTCGCTCGTCAGTGAAAGGGCGTCGCCCACCCCCAGGGAGAGGAGCCGTCCTGCCGCGTCGTGGTCGAAGTCGAGAGTGCGGCCGGCGGTGTGTATCCGCGTGAGGTCACCCCGGCCGTCGTAGCTCCATGTGCTGGTCGCACCGGTGGGGGTGGTGCGGCTCAGCGTTCGCCCGGCGGCGTCGTGGGTGAAGGTGATGCTTCTGCCGTTGACGGTCTCGCGGACGAGACGTCCTTGCGGATCGCGCCCCAGCGTCACGACGGCGTCGGGGCCCTCAGCCGCGCGGAGACGGCCGCTCAGGTCGTACGCGTAGGTGTACCTGTACGCGCCCGCCGCGCCGTCCGCGTCCTTGGCGACCATGCGTCCGAAGGCGTCCCGTGCGATGCGCACCGTCTGACCGGCGGCGTTCGTGCGCTGGATCACCTGGCCCCTGGCGTCATGACCGTACGACCGGGTGCGGCCGTCGAAGTCGGTCTCCGAAAGGAGCCGGCCCGCGGCGTCGTAGCGGTAGCTCCAGCTCCGTCCGTCCGGGCGGCTCACTCCGAGCAGGCGCAGCGAGGGGTCGTACGCGAAGGAATGGCGTACGCCGTCGGGCCCGGTCCGCGCCGCGAGCAGGTTGAAGTGGGTGTACTCGAACCGCGTCTCGGCTCCGAGGGCGTCGGTATGACGGACCCTGTTGCCCTCGGCGTCGTAGGTCCAGACCTCGGTCTGTCCGTCCGCAGCGGTACGCCGGAGCAGTTCGCCGTCCGCTCCCCACTGCATGCGGCTCGTGTTGCCCAAGGGGTCGGTGACGGTCGCCACCCGCCCGAAAGCGTCGTGCGCGTACCGCGTGACCCCGCCCAGGGGGTCGGTGACGTGCTCGGCAAGACCGGCGGCGTCGCACCGTACCCGGGTGACGAGTCCTGTGGGGTCGGTGACGGAGGACAGGTGCCCGGCGTCGTCGTAGGCGTAACGGGTCGTGGTGCCGCCTGGTCTGGCGATCGTGACGCAGTTGCCCCGGGCGTCGAATTCCCTGCGTTCGACGTGCCCGTCGGGGCGGGTGATCGTGTGCGGGTTGCCCTCGGCGTCGTAGCCGACCTGGACGCTCGCGCCGTCGGGACGGGTGAGGACGAGGAGCCGGCCCAGGTCGTCGTAGGCCCGGCTCGTGGTGTGGCCGAGCTGGTCCGTCCAGGACGTCAGGTGGTGGTGTTCGTCCCAGGCGGTACGGATCGTGCCGCCGAGCGGATCGATCTCGGCGACGATCTGGCTGTTGCCGTTGACGACGAACCTGCTGACCGCGCCCTCAGCGGTGGTGACCGTGGTGATCCGGGCATCGGGCCAGGCCGCGTCGGTTCCGTCGTAGTCCAGTACGAGGCTGATGTGCCCGGCCTCGCCGCCCTCCGCCACGCAGCGGTCCGCGGTGTCGTAGGTGTAGAAGTAGCTGCGACCGTTGCGATCGGTCCACGAGGTGATCCGGTGCCGGTCGTCGTAACCGAACTGCATCGCCCGGCCTGCGGCGTTGCCGACCGTGGTCAGGCAGTCGTCGGCGTAACCGTAGGTGCGCAATACGAGGTCCGCGCCGTTCTCACCGGCCCCGGACAGGTGCAGGGCGGTCACGCGGCCGTCGGTGACCGTGAGCCCCAGGCGGTAGCCACCGGAGTGCCGGATGGCGAGCGGGGTCCCGTCCTCGGAGTAGTCGAAGTCGATCGTGTCGCCGTTGCGGTCGGATATGCGCTCCAGCAGAGCGATCCCGTCGACCGGGCAGGCGAAGCGGCGGGTGATCCCGGTGAGCCGGTCCTCGATCCGGTAGCCGCCGTTGTCGAGACGGGTCAGGGGGAGACGGGGCCCGGCCTCGGGAAACACCGGGCCGTGCGGACCGGTGGGGTGTGCGTAGGCGAGGAGCAGCCCGTCCTCCGTGACCCATACGACCCCGTGCTCGTCGGTCTCCAGACGCTCGTCGATGGTGGAGGACCAGGTGGGGCCGAACCACCAGCCGGTGCGGTGGTTGGAGGCGGCCCGGCGGGTGAAGGCGAGCGGCAGAGTGCCGGCCAGGGTGACGTCGGTCTCCGGCAGGAACATCGCACCGGTGGCCATGTCGATCGGGTCGCTGCCCTTGGAACGCACCAGGTTCTTGAGCCGGTTGTACGCGCCTTTGGCTCCGTCCGCGAGGGCGCTCCGGGCCGACTTGCCCAGGCCACGGACCCCGGCAGCCATGCCCTTCAAGCCGGCCTTGAGCCCGTTCATGGTGCGAAGGCCCTTGAGCCCCTTGGCGAGCCCGCCGAGGGTGGTGAGCCCCTTCATGCCGGGGATGCAGTCAAGGGCGGCGAACGCCACATCCCAAAGAGAGGCCTGCCCCTTCATATATTTATTGAGGGTGTCGGCGAGAACGACGAGCGCGGCGATCAGCACGATCGCACCGAGGATCGGCCCCCCGATGATGAGGGCGATAATGCCGAGTACGGCGACGACGACCTTGCAGACGGCGACGATGGTGTCCCAGTTGTCGACGAACCAGTCACCGACCTCCTCGTACCACTTACGGTTCTGAATCCCCGCGTCGGAAGCATCGTCCAGCTTGCGCTTCGCCTCCCCCGCCGCGTCCTCACGCATCTGACGGGCGTCCGCGGCCATCTTCTTCGCCGCGTCCAGCGCACTCTGCGCGGAGGTCACGTCGGATTGGGCGGCGGTGTGCGCGTCCTTGGCACTCTGCGCGTCACGAGTCGCGGCCCGAACCTTCGCCTCATCCGGCTTCGGCACGTCCTTGCCCGCCGACCCGGGATCGTCCTTGTACTTGTCCGCTTCCTTGTTCGCCCGCGTCACCCACGAATCAGCCGACGACAGCTTGGACTTGGCGGACGAAAGGTCGGCCTGCGCGTCCCGCCCCTTGGCGAGGGCCTTGTCGGCGAGGGTCTGGGCGCGCTCAAGCTCGGGCCAGTACGCCGCCAGCGCATCGCCGGCCAGGTCGTACGACTTCTTCAGCTTCTTGAGATTCTTCGGCACCCCGGAAAACTCGTCCCGGAACACCTCGGCCGTCTTACCGACCATCGTCAGGACGGCATCCTCGCCCGCCATCCCATTCACCAGCCGCAACGCATCCTGCACGTCATCAGCGAAGTCATGCAGACTCTTGGCCAACGACTTCACCCGGACCGGATCGCCCGGCGTCGGATCCTTCTCCAGGTCCAGCACATGCCAGTCCGTCGGCCGATACCCCGCCACGCCGCAACCCCCGTCGCACCAAGCCCGTCAACCACACGTACGCACAAGTGAAGTTACTAGGCACAGTCGTTCGGCGTGAAGATCGGCCGACCAGCCTGTCAGTGGTCGCCCAGCCGCCGCGTGAGCCGCTGCACCGCCTCGTCGGGCGTGGGCGCCAGCAGCCAGACGCTGTCCATGCCGGCGTAGACAGCCCCGTCCGCGGCCATGGCCAGGTACTGGTTCCCGCGGTCACGCATGCCGACGGGGTAGAGGCTGTCGACACCCGCCTGTTCGGCCAGATCCTCGATGATCTCCGCGTCCCAGAACGCCGGCAGCGGATCGAGCCGGAACTCCATCCACGACGTGGCGTCCAGTGAATCGCGGTAGGGCACACCCACCGCACCGAACTCCGCCAGAAACCGGCGCGCGGCCTCGTGGATCTCGTACTCACCGCTCTGCGTAAGGGCGCTTTCCCAGGTGTCCGTGGGAATGGCCCGGCCCGGACGCCAGCCCCCTGCGCGCAGCACCCGGTCCGTCTCCGCCGACCAGCGCAGCCCGGCGTCCTCGCCGGCCTCCGCCATGTCGAACCTCCGCCAGAACGGAGAGGGGTCCGCCGGCACGTCGGGTGTCCACAGGGCTGCCTGCGCCCCTTGCAGCGTGACCAAGCGGTCCAGCGCCTGGTCGATGGTCGTCGCCAGCGGTTCCGCCCGGTCCCGGAGCAGGTGCAGTGCTCCCTCTTCGGTGATCCCCAGGAAGCCGGCGCCTTCGTCCGCCGTGCCCACTGGGTAGAGCGGCGCCCCTGCTTCCCGGCTCGCCCGCGCGAACCGCTCGTCCTGCCACGCGGCCGCGAGGGGGTCGAAGCGGACGGCCGACGATGTGCTGATCGAATCGGCGGGCCAGCCGTACGTCACCAGACCGCCGAACTCGGCGAGGAGCCGACGCGCGGCGTCATGAGCCACGAAGGCCCCGCGCTCGCTCAGGACCGCTTCCCAGGTCGACGTCGGCACCGACCGTCCGGGACGCCAGCCCGCACGGCGCAGCACGTCCTCGGTCTGCGGGGACCAGCCCCGTCGCGTCCGGTCATCCGCCACTTGCACCACCGCCCGAACACTCAGTTGTTGCCACGCCCCCCGCCGACCGCGTCATCGCGCCCCTTGTCCTCAGGAGCGGCGACCTCGCAGGGCCCGCCGCGCATCGCCGACCGCGTCCGTGGTCAGCATCCACCAGTACTCCAGCTTGTTCTGCACGGTCATCCGGACCATCTGCCACTTGAACCAGGGCGGGAGTTGCCGGAACGGCACGTAGTCGAGGGTGTCGTCGATGGCGTTCTCCGCCATGCTCCTGCGGCCGTGGCCCTCCGCCCGCAGCGCGGCGTACAGCTCTGGTGTCAGTTCGCCGTTGAGCCGGGCCGCGGTGCCCGCCGCGGTGAAGGCGAAGCCGCGTTGGCCGATGTCCGGCAGCTGCATCGCCCTGACGATCCGAGGTGACGCCTCGGCCAGCGAGCAGTTGAAGGCCAGCCCGATCGCGGCGGAGCCCAGTGAGTCCTCTCCGCGTTCGTACGCCGCGTCCCACTCGACGGGATCGTCGAAGCGAAGCGGGCTCTCGTCACCGCCCCAGTCCCACCCGCCCGTCGCCATGTCCCCTCCTCCCGATGCCGACGATGTCGGCACAGAACCCGCCGTGCCGACCGTGCCGACACAAGACCCGCCGTCCATCCCCGGCCTCCGGGCTATGCCCCGCCCACCATCGCGTCCTCGTCGAAGCCGAGCTCGTCCTCGATGCCCAGTTCCTCCGCCGCATGCCATCTCAGCGGGTCCGGCCACTCCCCCGCGGCGCTTCTGGCGATGCCTTCCAGAAAACGCAGCGCTTCCGGAGTACCGATCCCGGCCAGCGCCTGCACGCCCTTGATGCACAGAGCGTAGAAGGGCCCGTCCGTGTCCTTGCGCTCCCGCACGAGAGCGCTGATCGGCTCCACGCCCTCGGGAGCCCGCAGCTCGCCGAGCATGTCGACCAGATCCTCCGAGTTCACGCCTGGCGCGCGCGACGCGAGTACGGGCGCCAGGATCGCGGCGAGCCCCTCGGGGTGGAGGTGAACCGCGACACCCGCCTGCCGTTCGAACCTGCGCCAGTCCCCCGCTTCGGACGAGAGCCGCAGCCAGCCCAGAACACGGGCGCGCGCCTCCGGAAACGCGTCCTCGACTTCTACGGCTTTCTCTCGCCCCACATATCCCGAGCCGATGAGCGAATCCACTCGCCGCATCAGGGCGTCCTCCGCGGCCACGTCAGCCCGCCTCCCCTCCACCACCGACCGGTCAGCGTCCGTCCGAAAAGGGATCAGAGTGCCCTCCCCACTGGAATCGCCATGCCCCGTTCTCCTCGTCGGGAGCAGCGCGCAGTCCTTGATCGGGGAGGGCGAATTCGTTGCGCAGCCAGGCGTCCATCGCCAGCGCCGCCACCTCGGACCGGTAATGGGCGAGGGGGAAGGTGAGCGCGGCGACCTCGACGAGGAGGCCGTCGGGACGCGCGGAGGACAGGTCGGCGGAGTGCACCGAGAGCCCGAAGGCGAGCCATGCGGCGTCGCGCCAATGGGTGCCCTTCGGAAGCGCCAGCGATACGTTGCGGTAGATCTGCAGGCAGCCCACCGCACCAGTGCCTGGGAGGCGATACTCCGCCGTCAAGTCCGCGGCCAGGCCGCCCTGCGAGCGGGTGCCCCGGAGCCGGTACTCGACAGTGCTGCTCATCCCTCTCCCCCGCCCTGAACGTCCCCGCGGAGAGTCCACGCGGGCGAATCCTCGGGCGGCCGGGGGCGGATCCGCAGTCGCGTCACGTCGATGCCCACGTCCGCGCTCGCGTCCCCCGTCGGAAGACGTCCGGCGTCGTCGGGGTAGTAGTACGGGCCGTAGGCCCAGAACTCCGGAAGCTCATGACACATGAGATCGGGGTACGGAGACATCTCCGTTCCGCCGTACCTCTCATTGATCCTCGCCACCGCCTCCGCACGGGAGATACCGAACCGCCCCACCATTTCGTCCGCTATCTCGCGGAAATAGCCGAGCATTCCCTCGTCCAGCTTCATATGGAATTCCGCGGTCACGGCGTTTGCATCCCCCTATCCCCCTCGGTGGACCAGGTGTACGCCACCGCCCGCGCCCCATCGGCCATCGGCCATCGTGCGTGCCCCACCTTCACCTAGCGCCTGCGTGCACCCATAGCCTCTCCCCATGCCCCGCACCACTCCACCCCGCCCCCTCGACATCGCCGCCCTCTTCCCCGAGTTGGCGCCGATGGCCCGTACCGCCGTACGACTGCACCCGCGTGCCGGTGCGCCGACCGCCGCCGACAGTTCGATCGGCGGGCCGCTCCTCTGGCCTGCCCACGAACCGTGGCCCACCTGCCCGGATCACGCCGGCCCCTCGCACCGCGGTGTCGCCCTCGACGACGTACGGCTGGGGCGACGCATCCTCGACGAGGCCTGGGACCGGCCACGCGCCGAGGGCGCCGACCTCCTCACCCCCGAGGAGCGCGTCATCGTCGACCGCGCCTCGATCTCCGGCCGCACCCGGATACCCCAGGACGGCCCGGCCCCCATGATCCCCGTGGTCCAGCTGTACGCCGCCGACGTCCCCGCGCTGCCCTGCCCGGCCGGTACCGATCTGCTCCAGGTCCTGTGGTGCCCCTTCGACCACGCCGCCGACTACCTCCCCGCGGTCACGCTCCGCTGGCGCGCCTCCACCGACGTGACCGACCCCCTCACCGCCGCCCCGCAGCCCTCGGTGATCGGCAACGACGACTACCTCCCCGAGCCCTGCGTACTCCACCCGGAGACGGTCACCGAGTACCCTGCCCCGCACGAACTGCCCGAGGACCTGGCGGACCGCATCGAGGCCTGGGAGGAGGAGCAGACCCCGGAAGAGCCTGAGGACGGGGATGAGCTGGATGACGCCGCCGTCATCGGCTATCAGTACGACCTCAGCGTCGCCCCGGGCTGCAAGCTCGGCGGCCACGCCCCCTGGAGCTTCAGCGATCCGTTCCCCATGGCATGCCCCGAATGCGGCTCGGCCGTGCGGCCCCTGCTCACCATCGACGGCAGCGAATGGGACGGCGGCAACGGGAGTTGGCGTCCTGTGGAGGACGCCGGCTATACGGGCCTGCACTACCGCGGCCCGTCCTGCGCGACCCAGCTGAACATCGGCCGCAGCTACAACTTGCAGCTGTACGTGTGTACGGTCGCGCCCGGCCATCCGCATGTGCAGAACATGCAGTGACCCGGCCCCCAATCCCAGCTAGTGGCCTGGCGCCATGGGTGCCACGAACGACGCCCAGGCGGCGGGGCTGAGGGTGAGCCGCGCCCCGGCGGGGTTCTTGGAGTCGCGAACGTGGACGGCGGCAGGCGCCTTCGCTATTTCGACGCAGTCATTGATATCGCCGCTGTCGCTATAGCTGCTCTTGAACCACTCCAGGGCAGCCTCGACGCAGTCATCAACCTCAGGACCGCTGCTGTAACTGCTCTTGAACCAGCGGAGTTCCGTGGTGCTCATAGCTCTCCTCGCGTTCGTTCGATAAAGGCCAGCGACTCCCTCGGGGTGAGAGCCTGCGCCCGGATCATGCCGTAGCGGAGTTCCAGGATACGAAGGGCCCGGGGGTCGGAGACCGGGCGGCCGTTGAACGCGCCTGGGCAGCGACCCACGGCCGTGCCATCGGCGAACTTCAGCACCTGGATCAAGCCGTGTACTCCACCGTGCTCCTCACACTGAGTCGGCATGACCTGAAGCGTGACGTGTCGCATCTGCGCAACCTCCAGCAGGTACTCAAGCTGCCGCCGCAGCACCATTTTCCCACCTAGCGGGCGCTCCAGCGTCACCTGCTCCTGGACAAAACTGACCGTCGGAGGGGAATCGCTCTCGAAAATTGCCTTCCGCGCCATACGAGCGGCAATGCCTCGCTCCACCTCATCCGGCGAGTACGCAGGCAGCACCATCTCGAACAACGCCCGCGCATACTCCGGCGTCTGCAACAACCCCTGGATGTTGTGGTTGCTGTACTGCAGCAACTCGACAGCCCGGTCCTCCAACTCCTTCAGCTCCCGCACCTTCTTCGGATACCGGGCCCTCTCCACATCCCCCTTGAACGCCTTGAGGTGCCCGCTCGCGTTCAGCACCTCGTCCGCCCGGTCCAGGAACTCCGGCCGGGGAATCCGCGCCCCACGCTCGATCTTGCGGATCATGTCCTCGCCGTATCCGAGGGCTTCACCGACGTCGGCGACCCGCAGCCCGGCCGCCTCGCGGCAGAGCCTGAGCAGCCGCCCGACGGCCTCCACCAGCGGCGCGCTCTCGTCCCCCGGTTCGAGGTCCCAGCCCGCCTCATCCACACCCTCACCGCTGCTCATCGCCACCCACCTCCAACTCCCGCCCGCACCCGTACGACACCCGAGACAGCCAAGACAGACCGGGACCACAGCGCGACAGTTCCGATACGCACAGTCGTAACCCCAGTTCAAAGTAGACACGATTGGCCACGCTGTGTGACGTGAATCAAGAAACCGTCCGCAGCTTCAGCCTGCTCCTGTCAGCGACACCCCGCGGCGCCCGTCTCGCCCGGCGGTTCACGACCGAGCAAGTCCGCGCCTGGGAGCTGCCGTTGGACCCCGACCGCGCGGAGCACATCGTGGCCGAGCTGGCCGCCAACGCCGTCACGCACGGCCGCGTCCCCGGCCGCGACTTCCGCCTCACGCTGTACGTGATCGGCGGCACCCTCCGCATCGAGGTGACCGACACCCGCGGCGACCGGCGGACCCTCGGCCCGCAACACCCGGGCCCCGCCGACGAGTCGGGGCGCGGACTCGTCATCGTGGAGGCGCTTTCCGACCGTTGGGGCGTCACGCCCGGCAGACCCCCGCGCAAGACGGTCTGGGCCGAGCTCAACTTCGTACCGCATCCGGCACCGTCATCAGCACTGACGCCGGCGCTGAAGCCCGCCGGCTCGGCACCAGCCCCCACCGGTCCCCGGATTCCACCGTCCCGGTAAACGACCGACCGGTACCGCCCGGCATCAAATGCTTTTCAAGAACTCAGGGAGAGAACCCACCAAACCCAGCCCCACCCGGCTCTCACCTGACCCAGGTCGGCCTCTCGTCAGCACCGCGAACCCGCCTCGCCCACAAGGGTGACAATCCCCAACTCAGCTGGATTTCTGACTGGTTGTCGGTCATATGCTCGCCCGAACAGACCCCAGAACATGCGACGGCCCCCGGCCGGGACTGGACTCCCGATCGAGGGCCTGACCACCGAGGAAGAAGACGCTTCCCCATGGATACTCAGCACCCTAGCGCGCCCCCGTGCGCCCGGCCCCGGATTCCGCAGCAGTTTGCGCAGCAGCATCCGCGAGGCGTCACACACGTCAAAGTCCGCCACACCGCCCGCTTCACGGTGATCGGCAACCACCTCGCCCAGCACCCGCAGCTGTCAGGGCTCGCGATCGGGCTCGGCGTCCACATCCAGTCGCTGCCCACCGGTGCCCGCGTCGACATCAGGACACTGACGGACGCGATTACCCGCTGGTCGGAATCCCCATCTACGCGATCTTCGACCCCCGTAGCGGCACGGGCGCCGTCCTCTCCGACATCCACCCCACCCCCGACGGCCCCCGCTACGCGACCCGCAAGGACTTCCTCTACGGCGAGGACGTCACGATCGCCGAGTGGACCATCTCGACGGCCGACCTGCCGCGATACCCCGCCACGGACTGACAGCAGCACCGGAACATCCCCGACTCCAGAGCGCCCCTCCGCCAACTACTTGGCTAGCCACACAATCGGTGCTACTTTTTATGTGGCTGGCCACACAAATGTGGTCGGTGGTCGCAGGACCAGCTCACCGAAGGAGACAGCAGTCATGAAGGCCATCGTTTTCGACGCGTTCGGCGGCACCGAGGTCCTGCACGAGACCGAGGTCGAGGTGCCCCAGCCGGGGCCCGGCCAGGTCCGCGTCCAGGTCAAGGCCGTGGGCGTCAACCCGGTGGACGGAAAGATCCGCTCCGGGATCATGGAAGCCATCTTCCCCACCACGCTGCCCGCCATCCCCGGCGGCGAGATCGCCGGAGTCGTCGACGCCGTGGGTGAGGCTGTCGACCAGTTCAAGGTCGGCGACGAGGTGCTCGGCTGGTCCGACACCGGCTCCTACGCCCAGTACGCACTGGCCGACGCGACCGTCCTCGCCCCCAAGCCGGCTGCCCTGGACTGGACGCAGGCAGCCGCACTGCCCGTGGCGAGCGACGGCGCCGAGCGGGTCCTGGACCTCCTCGACATCAAGGCCGGCGAGACGCTGCTGATCCACGGCGCGTCCGGCGCGCTCGGCACCATCGCCGTGCAGCTCGCTGTCGCCCGCGGCGCCCACGTCATCGGCACCGCCGGCCCCACCAACCAGGACTACGTGCGCTCACTCGGCGCCACGGCCCTCACCTACGGAGACAACCTGGTCGAAAGAGTCCGCGCAGTCGCTCCCAACAGCGTGGACGCCGTCTTCGACGCCGCGGGCAAGGGCGCGCTGGAGGACTCCATCACCCTGCGCGGCGGCACCGACCGCATCGTCACCACGGCCGACTTCCGGGCCCGCGAACTGGGCATCGTCTTCGCCGAGGGCCCGCAGCGCCGCTCGGCCACCCGCCTCGCCGAACTCGCCCGCATGGCCGCCGACGGCGACCTGACCGTCACGGTCGGCACGACCTACCCGCTCGCCGACGCGGCCAAGGCCCAGCAGACGAGCGACGCGGGCCACGGCCGCGGAAAGCTCGTCCTCACAGTCGCCTGACCCGCCCGTACAGCGACCCCCATGAGGGCGACGCACACGGGTTGTGCCCCGCGCCCGCACCCCTAAGAGATTGCGCCGTTCCTTGCGCCCTTGGGTTTCGGGTGCGGGTCCGGTGGGGGCTGGTCGCGCAGTTCCCCGCGCCCCTAGGGGGTAGGGGGCGGGGGTACGAAGTTTGGCTGCAGGTCGGTGAAGCCTCGCCCCAGGCCCCGTAAGGGGCGCGGGGAACTGCGCGGCCCACCCCCACCGGACCCGCAGCAGAACATCGGGGCCAGCCCCACCCCCTAGGGGCGCGGGGAACTGCGCAATCCTGTAGGCCACCCCCCACTGAACCCGCACCCAAGGAACAACAATGATCAACCCCACCCCCCCGACCACGGCCCGCGACGGCCACCTCAGCTACGCGATCTTCGTACTCGCCCGCACCCACCGCGGCCACGCCGCAGCCATGCTCCGCGCCATGAACCTGCATCCCGGTCAGGAACTGCTCCTGATGCAGCTCTTCGACCGCGACGAGCAGACCCAGTCCGAACTCCTGGAGGGCGTCGGCCTCGACCACTCCACCGTCTCCAAGTCGCTGCGCCGCATGCAGGAGGCCGGGCTCCTCACCCGGGAACCGTCCGCCCACGACCGACGCGTCCTGGTCGTCCGCCTGACCGACGCCGGCCGCGCCCTGCGCGCCCCCATCACCGAGATGTGGCGAACCCTGGAGGAGATCTCCGTCCGAGAACTGACAGCGGAGCAGATCGAGGCATTCACCACGACCGCGTACACCATCGAACAGTCGATCAAGGACCACGGCGGCCAGGACTGATCGACGAGTCCGGGCTCAGCGCACGCGCCAACTCTCCCGCGGCCCCAGATACGTCGCCGTCAACCCACCCGTGTCGATCACCAGCCGCTGCACCACCACCGTCGGATCGACCGCCCAGAACACGAGCCGGTGCACCCCCGCAGCCCCGACCTCGGCCCCGGCCCCGATCGTGTGGCGCGTAGACGTGCGATTGACGTTGTCCGATGTGTTGCGGGCCCACTCCATATTCATCAGCCCGTCGTCGGCCCCGGTCGCCGCGTGGATGTCGACGATCTGCGGCGCGTCCCCGTCGAACGAGACCCCGTACCGCAGCCCGGCACCCGTGGCCAACGCCGGATTCCGCGGCGACAAGTACACCCACACGGTGACCGCCCCTTCCGACAGCAGACTCACCTCGTACTCAAGCCGCGGTGACGAACCTCCCAGAACCGGTGTCCATCCGGGAGCCGTCACCGGCCACGGCGTCACGCCCGCCCCCGTACGCCCGATCCCGTCGATACGCCGCCACGCCCCCACCGAGCGCGTGAAGTGCTCGGCGTCGACGGCGACGTAACCGCCCGCCTCCACGAACCCCCGCAGCCCGCGCGCCACCCGTACCGACGGCTGCTCCGCGATCACCCCGACCTGCACCGACTCCCCCGCCCCCGCCACGGTCACCGACGCCTCCGTCCGCCCCCGCGGAGCCTTCGCCCAGTCCACCGTCAGCACCGCCCGTACCTGCTCCTGGACCCGCCCGCGCGGCCGGTCGACCACGAGCCACGGCACGGACGACGTGATCCGGTAGTCGAAGGCCGTACGCCCCCGGTTGAACACCTCGATGTACTGATCGGGCCGCGTCTGATACGGACTGAACACCGGCAACACAGCCGAACCCGCACCCGAACCCGCACCCGAACACGCACCCGAACCCGAATCCGAAGCCGCGCCCGGGCCTCCTCCCCCCGGCCACCACCCCTCCACCCCGTCCACCGCCACCCCCAGCTCCGCCCCCGCCGGCACCTCGATCCGCCGCACCGCCGGGAAGATCTCGTCCGGCAGTGCCACGTTGTCCCGCTCGGGCTGCTGCCAGGGCGCGTTCGGGCCGTAGCGCTCCACATCCCCGTACCCGATGTGCGGCTGGGTCTGGAAGCCCCGCCATTTGCCGCCCGCCACCCGCGCGTTGAAGCGTTCGGCGAGCGCGAGATCCCGGGCGAGCCCCGCCTCCGCCTCGGCCGCGAGGCCGTTCGTCGCGGCCCGCCCCTGCCCGGCGTACAACAGGTTCGTGAACTCGGCCGCCCGCAGCCCGTACAGGTTGGCCGTCGCCGCCACCTCGTACCCGACCAGCTCGAACCACGCGTCCTGGTCCGCGGCCGGCAGCCGTCGGCCGATCCGCGCCGCCTCCTCGCCGAGCCGTTGCCACTCCTCGGTGACCCGCTCCAGTTCACGGTGGCCGAAGTGGAACGGCGTCTCCTGGTCGTCGTACACGACCCGCCCGTCCACCAGCGTGATCCGGCGGTTCAGCAGCTCGGGCTTGCGCCGCGACTGGAGCCGCCCGTACGCCGCGAGCACGGACGCGATCGCCGCCGCCTGCCCGTGCGCGTCACCGAAGTTCTGCCGCGCGTACCGCCGCTCCCACTCCCCCAGCCGCTCCAGCGGCCATCGCCCCGGGTCCCACGCGTAGTCGAGGAAGAACTCCGTCGGCAGCTCGTTGCCCTTCAGATCGCCGACGTTCGTGACCCACAGCTCCCGGTTCCCGTACGCGGCGGCCTGGTGGAGCTGATCCCACAGGTTCGGCAGCGAGGCGGTGTCCACCCACTTGTAGTTGCGGCCAACGCCCACGTAGTCGAAGTGGTAATACAGGCCGTAACCCCCACCCCGCACCCCCTTCCCTGTGCCCTCCTCCCCCTCCCCCTCCCCCTCCCCCTGATCGGGATGCTTGCGGATGTTGCCCCAGTTGTCGTCCGTCAGCACGACGGTCACGTCGTCCGGCGCCCGCAGCCCGCGGTCCCAGTACCGCTGGACCTCCTTGTAGAGCGTCCAGACCTGCGGGGTCTCGGCGGCGGCCCGGCCGGTGACGTCCTCGATGATCGACCGCTGCGTCGCGATGATCTCCCGCATCAGCTCGATGCCGTCGCCGTCCGGCAGGCTGGTGTCGCCGTTGCCCCGCATACCGAGGGTGACGACCCCCTCGAAGCCCTGGTCGGCCATCCGCCGGATGCCGTCACGCCAGTACGCCTTGACGGCCTCCGCGTTCCGCCGGAACGACCACTCGCCGGTGCCGCCGTACGGGTCCCGCCCCGGCGTCACGATGTTCCCCGCGCTGTCGCGCACGGCCGGCACGGCATGCCGGTTCCACTCCTCGATACCCCGCATCATCGGCGCCTCATGAGACGTGCCCATGACAATCCCGTACGCCGTCGCCCGCGCGTGGTTCTCCGGGTCGTCCTCCGCGAACGCCCGCCCCCACACCGCCGGCCACAGATAGTTCGCCTTCAGCCGCAGCAGGACCTCGAAGACCTTCGCGTAGAAGTCCGCGGTGAAGCCGCCGGGGTGACCGGGAGCCTTCCCCGGCCCGAAGTACCCGGGCGCCCAGGTCCCCAGCGCCGGATTCTCGTCGTTGATGAAGACACCCCGGTACTTCACGGCCGGCGTGCCCTGGCTGAAGCGCCCCCGCCGCACGTACACCTCGCTCCGCCGCACCGGCCGCACGTCGTCCCACCAGTACCAGGGCGAGACCCCGATCCCGTACGAGACGTCGTACGCCCCGAAGATCGTGCCGCGCTGGTCGCTGCCGGCGATCACGAACGCCCGCTCCACCCCGGGCATCGGGCGTTCGACCACGGTCTGCAACGAGGTCTCCCACCGGCCGCGGATCCCGTCGACGTCGAGCTTCCCGGCCGCGACCAGCCCGTCGATCAGCGCACTGCGCCCGACCGTCCCCACCAGGACCACCTCGCGCGCGACCGAGTCCCCCGGCCGCACCCCCGTGACCCGCTCGATGTCGTCCCGCAGGTCACCGGCCACCCGTACGACTCCGGGGTGATCGTCCGCGCTGACGACGACCGGGGCGCCGACGAGCCGGAAGGCTCCGGGCTCCGGGGAGAAGGAGATGTACGCGCCCGGGTCCGAAGCGGTATCGGCAGCGGCCTGCGGCACACCCTCCGCCCACGCGGTCCCGGCCCCCGACAACCCCAGCAACCCGGCCCCCGCCCCGGCCCCGAGCACGGCTCTACGACTGACCCCTCCGGACATGCGTCACCCCTCGACCGTCCCCGTATCGAATGTCGGCATGACAAACGGTGACGGGAGTGACACCTGAGGGGAACGGGTCGTCACCGCCGAACACTTTCGTGACGAATCATTTCGACGCCCGCCCCAAACCCCGCCCGGACTCCCGGACACAGCAAAGGGGCCCGCACGACCGAAGTCGTACGGGCCCCTTCAGGAGCTCTGCGTTCAGTGCGGAGCTACCAGGCGTTCAAGCCCAACCAGCAGCCGAGACTACTTGTTGATCTTGGTGACCTGGCCGGCGCCGACGGTCCGGCCACCCTCACGGATGGCGAACTTGAGGCCCTCCTCCATGGCGACGGGCTGGATGAGCTCAACGGTCATCTCAGTGTTGTCGCCCGGCATGACCATCTCGGTGCCCTCGGGGAGGGTCACCACGCCAGTCACGTCCGTCGTGCGGAAGTAGAACTGGGGACGGTAGTTGTTGAAGAACGGCGTGTGACGGCCGCCCTCGTCCTTGGACAGGATGTACGCCTGCGCCTCGAACGAGGTGTGGGGCGTGACCGAGCCCGGCTTGATGATGACCTGGCCGCGCTCGACGTCCTCGCGCTTGATGCCACGGAGGAGCAGACCGACGTTCTCACCGGCCTGGCCCTCGTCGAGCAGCTTGCGGAACATCTCGATGCCGGTGACCGTGGTGGTGGTCTTCTCGGTCTTGATACCGACGATGTCGACGGTCTCGTTGACCTTGAGGACACCACGCTCGATACGACCGGTGACGACGGTGCCACGACCGGTGATCGTGAAGACGTCCTCGATCGGCATCAGGAACGGCTTGTCGACGTCACGCTCGGGCTGCGGGATCGACTCGTCGACGGCCTTCATCAGGTCGAGGACGGACTTGCCCCACTCGGCGTCGCCCTCAAGAGCCTTGAGCGCCGAGACCTTGACGACCGGCAGGTCGTCGCCCGGGAACTCGTACTCGGAGAGGAGCTCACGGACCTCAAGCTCGACGAGCTCCAGGATCTCCTCGTCGTCCACCATGTCGGCCTTGTTCAGGGCGACGACGATGTACGGAACGCCGACCTGGCGGGCCAGGAGCACGTGCTCCTTGGTCTGCGGCATCGGGCCGTCCGTGGCGGCGACGACGAGGATGGCGCCGTCCATCTGCGCCGCACCCGTGATCATGTTCTTGATGTAGTCCGCGTGACCGGGGCAGTCGACGTGGGCGTAGTGACGCGTCTCGGTCTGGTACTCGACGTGCGCGATCGAGATCGTGATACCGCGCTGGCGCTCTTCGGGAGCCTTGTCGATCTGGTCGAAGGCCGAGGCCTCGTTCAGGTCCGGGTACGCGTCGTGCAGCACCTTGGTAATGGCGGCCGTGAGGGTCGTCTTACCGTGGTCGATGTGACCGATGGTGCCGATGTTGACGTGCGGCTTAGTCCGCTCGAACTTTGCCTTCGCCACTGAATCCTCCTGCGGAGTGGTTCTGGTACGCCTTACTCATCGGCGCCAGGGTGATCTTTGCTGGGATGCCGCCCGCCGAGGTCCTCGCCGGTACAGGGCGATTTCTCGTCCCTTGCCGGTTCGCGACCCGGGCGGTCGGTGTCAAGCCTAAAGCGTGTAAACGGTGTGTGTTACTCGCCCTTGGCCTTCGCGATGATCTCCTCGGCGACGTTCCGGGGAACCTCGGCGTAGGAGTCGAACTGCATCGAGTAGCTTGCGCGACCCGAGGTCTTGCTGCGGAGGTCGCCGACGTAGCCGAACATCTCCGAGAGGGGCACGAGGCCCTTCACGACACGGGCACCGGCACGCTCCTCCATGGCCTGGATCTGGCCACGGCGGGAGTTGATGTCGCCGATGACCTCGCCCATGTAGTCCTCGGGCGTGGTGACCTCGACGGCCATCATCGGCTCAAGGAGCACGGGGCTGGCCTTGCGGGCAGCCTCCTTGAAGGCCTGCGAACCGGCGATCTTGAACGCCAGCTCGGAGGAGTCGACCTCGTGGTAGGCACCGTCGAGAAGCGTGATGCGGACACCCGTCATCTCGTACCCGGCGAGGATGCCGAACTGCATGGCCTCCTGCGCACCGGCGTCCACCGACGGGATGTACTCCCGCGGGATACGGCCACCGGTCACCTTGTTCACGAACTCGTACGCCGGGCCGTCGGCCTCGGTGATGGGCTCGATCGCGATCTGCACCTTGGCGAACTGACCGGTACCACCGGTCTGCTTCTTGTGGGTGTAGTCCACGCGCTCGACGGCCTTGCGGATCGTCTCACGGTAGGCGACCTGCGGCTTACCGACGTTGGCCTCGACCTTGAACTCACGGCGCATACGGTCGACCAGCACCTCAAGGTGCAGCTCGCCCATACCACCGATGATGGTCTGGCCGGTCTCCTCGTCCGAGTGAACCTGGAAGGAGGGGTCCTCCTCCGCGAGACGCTGGATGGCTACACCCAGCTTCTCCTGGTCACCCTTGGACTTGGGCTCGATGGCGACCTGGATGACCGGCGCCGGGAAGTCCATGGACTCCAGGATGACCGGCTGCTTGTCGTCGGAGAGCGTCTCACCGGTGGTGGTCTGCTTCAGGCCCATCACGGCGACGATGTCGCCGGCGCCCACCGCCTCGATCTCCTCACGCTTGTTCGCGTGCATGCGGTAGATCTTGCCGATGCGCTCCTTCTTGCCCTTGACGGAGTTCAGCACGGCGGTGCCGGACTCCAGGCGGCCCGAGTAGACCCGGACGAAGGTGAGCTTGCCCAGGTGCGGGTCGCTCATGATCTTGAACGCGAGGGCCGACAGCGGCTCGTCCACGGACGGCTTGCGCTTCACGACGACCTCGGGGTCCTTCACGTCGTGGCCCTCGATGGCCTCGACGTCAAGCGGGGTCGGGAGGTAGCGCACGACCGCGTCGAGCAGGGGCTGGACGCCCTTGTTCTTGAACGCGGTGCCACAGAACACCGGGGTGACCGTGGTGTCGCTGGACTTGCCGGACGCGATGGTGATGCGACGGATCGCGGCGTACAGCTGCTCCTCGGTGGGCTCTTCGCCCTCCAGGTACAGCTCCATGATCTCTTCGTCGTTCTCCGCGACGGCCTCGATCAGCTTGCCGCGGTACTCCTCGGCAGCCTCGGCGTGCGTGGCCGGGATGTCGACGACGTCGTACATCTCGCCCTTGGCGGCCTCGGCGGACCAGACGAACGCCTTCATGGTGACGAGGTCGACGACACCCTTGAAGTCGGCCTCGGCGCCGATCGGAAGCTGCATGACCAGCGGCTGCGCCCCGAGGCGGTCCGAGATCATGTCGACGCAGCGGTGGAACTCCGCGCCGGTCCGGTCGAGCTTGTTGACGAAGCAGATGCGCGGCACGCCGTAGCGGTCGGCCTGACGCCACACCGTCTCGGACTGCGGCTCAACGCCCGCGACACCGTCGAACACGGTGACGGCACCGTCGAGGACGCGGAGCGAACGCTCCACCTCGACCGTGAAGTCCACGTGACCCGGGGTGTCGATGATGTTGATGGTGTAGTCGTTGTCGTCGAGCGGCCAGTGACAGGTGGTCGCAGCAGAGGTGATCGTGATGCCACGCTCCTGCTCCTGCTCCATCCAGTCCATGGTCGCGGCGCCGTCGTGGACCTCACCGATCTTGTAGCTGACGCCGGTGTAGAAGAGGATCCGCTCGGTGGTGGTCGTCTTGCCCGCGTCGATGTGGGCCATGATCCCGATGTTGCGGACCCTGGCCAGGTCAAGTGAAGTGGTAGCCATAAGGCTTCGGTCTTCTCTCGGTCTCGATGGGGGTAGCGACTACCAGCGGTAGTGCGCGAAGGCCTTGTTGGACTCGGCCATCTTGTGGGTGTCCTCGCGCTTCTTCACAGCGGCACCAAGGCCGTTGGAGGCGTCGAGAAGCTCGTTGAGCAGCCGCTCGGTCATGGTCTTCTCGCGACGGGCGCGGGAGTAACCGACGAGCCAGCGCAGCGCGAGCGTGCTGGCGCGACCGGGCTTGACCTCGATCGGGACCTGGTACGTCGCACCGCCGACTCGGCGGGACTTGACCTCAAGGGTCGGCTTGATGTTCTCCAGAGCGCGCTTGAGCGTGATGACCGGGTCGTTGCCGGTCTTCTCGCGCAGGCCCTCCATGGCGCCGTAGACGATGCGCTCGGCGGTGGAGCGCTTGCCGTTCAGCAGCACCTTGTTGATCAGGGAGGTCACCAGAGGGGAACCGTAGACCGGGTCGATGATGACCGGGCGCTTCGGGGCGGGGCCCTTACGAGGCATTTCTACTTCTCCTTCTTGGCGCCGTAGCGGCTGCGGGCCTGCTTGCGGTTCTTGACACCCTGGGTGTCGAGAGAACCACGGATGATCTTGTAACGAACACCGGGCAGGTCCTTCACACGGCCGCCGCGCACGAGCACGATCGAGTGCTCCTGCAGGTTGTGTCCCTCACCCGGAATGTAAGCAGTGACCTCGATCCCGCTGGTCAGACGCACACGCGCGACCTTACGCAGGGCCGAGTTCGGCTTCTTCGGGGTGGTCGTGAACACACGCGTGCAGACGCCGCGACGCTGGGGCGAACCCTCAAGTGCGGGCGTCTTGTTCTTCTCGACCTTGTCCTGCCGGCCCTTCCGGACCAGCTGCTGGATCGTAGGCACTACTTCTCCGGTTTCTGTGTGCCGAATGGTGAAGCTAACCTGGAACACCGCCGACCCACGCGGTCGGGTGTGTCGAACACTGCAGATTCCCGCCGCGAAGCGGGAGGGGCGCAGATTGCGGTGGCCGGTGATGGCTCCCCTAGTGCGGTTGAAGGCACGCACGGAAGCCAGGGCACACCCCAGGCACAAGGTCTGAGCGTACCTACCTCATAGGCTGCGGTCAAAACAAATGGACCGCACTAGCATCCCTGAGCGGACCATGCCAAGACCCGGCCCTCTTCACGATCTTGGTCAGGACGTCACCACGGCGACGAACAGCAAGGTCACCAGCAGCGCCCAGCCCACGGTGGACAGCCACCCGAAGACCAGTCCCGTGAGCGCGAGACCTTCACCACCCTCGCCCGTGTGCCGCATCTCGGAGCGGGCGCTGTGGCCCAGGATCACCGCCGGAATCCCGGTGAGCCCGACGGTCACCAGACAGAGCACCCCGCAGATCGCCGACCCGACGGCCTTCTCGTTCGTCTTCGGCGGCACGGAGACGGGCAGGAACGTCCGTGGCACGGGCCCAGAGACCGCCGGAAGCGGTACGGGCCCCTGCGGAAGGTCGGACACCAGCAGGGCCAGCTCACCCACCGTACGGGCCGCGTAGGCCCGCGCCACCCGCTTCTCGAACTCGGGCTGCTGCATCCGCCCCTCGCCGAACCCCGCTCTGAGGACGTCCACGGCCCGCTCCCGGTCGGCGGTGGACGCGAGCATCGAGTGGCCGGCGGCCTGCTGCTCATGCCAGGGACGCGGCTGATTCCACCCCTGCCCCTGCCCCGGCTGCCACGGCGACGGATACGACACGGGAGCACCTCCCCCGACGACTGGGTCTCCACGGATCTCCATCATGCTCCAACGCGGCAATACGGGCACAGGTTCCCGCACCACTCATGTCAGGAATTCCCGACGGCGCGAAGAGGGGGCGGCCGGCCCGGGAACGCCGAAGGGCGGCCACCCCGGAAGGTGACCGCCCTCTGACTCGATCAGGCGCCCTGTTCAGGCGACCCGCCTACTGGTTGTACGGACCGTAGTCGTAGTCCTCCAGCGGAACGGCCTGGCCGGAGCCCGTGCCGAACGGCGAGTAGTCGATGTCGTCGTAGCCGACGGCCGAGTACATCGCGGCCTTGGCCTCCTCGGTCGGCTCGACCCGGATGTTGCGGTAGCGGGACAGGCCCGTACCGGCCGGGATGAGCTTACCGATGATGACGTTCTCCTTGAGGCCGATCAGGGAGTCGGACTTGGCGTTGATCGCCGCGTCCGTCAGAACCCTGGTCGTCTCCTGGAAGGACGCCGCCGACAGCCACGACTCGGTGGCGAGCGAGGCCTTGGTGATACCCATCAGCTGCGGACGGCCGGAGGCCGGGTGGCCGCCTTCCTGCACCACACGACGGTTCTCGGTCTCGAACTTCGACCGCTCGACGAGCTCGCCGGGCAGCAGCTCCGCGTCGCCCGACTCGATGATCGTCACACGGCGCAGCATCTGCCGGATGATGATCTCGATGTGCTTGTCGTGGATCGACACGCCCTGCGAGTTGTAGACCCGCTGGACCTCTCCGACCAGGTGGACCTGGACGGCACGCTGACCCAGGATGCGCAGCACGTCGTGCGGGTTGGTGGCACCCACGGTGAGCTTCTGGCCCACCTCGACGTGCTCGCCCTCGCTGACCAGGAGTCGGGCACGCTTCGAGATCGGGAACGCCGTCTCGTCGCTGCCGTCGTCCGGGGTGACGACGAGCTTCTTGGTCTTCTCGGTCTCCTCGATCCGCACGCGGCCGGAGGCCTCGGAGATCGGGGCGACACCCTTCGGCGTACGAGCCTCGAAGAGCTCGACGACACGGGGCAGACCCTGGGTGATGTCGTCACCGGCCACACCACCGGTGTGGAAGGTACGCATCGTCAGCTGCGTGCCGGGCTCACCGATGGACTGGGCGGCGATGATGCCGACCGCCTCACCGATGTCGACCAGCTTGCCGGTGGCCAGCGAACGGCCGTAGCACATGGCGCAGGTACCCACGGCGGACTCGCAGGTCAGGACCGAGCGGGTCTTGACCTCCTTGATGCCGTGCTTGACGAGTTCGTCGATGAGGACGTCGCCGAGGTCGGTGTTGGCCGGGGCCAGCACCCGCCCGTCGACGGTGATGTCCTCGGCCAGCGCACGTGCGTACACGCTGGTCTCGACGTTCTCCGCCTTGCGCAGCACGCCGTCGGCGCCCACCTCGGCGATCTCCAGGCGCAGACCGCGGTCGGTGCCGCAGTCCTCCTCGCGGATGATGACGTCCTGCGAGACGTCCACCAGACGACGGGTGAGGTAACCCGAGTCGGCGGTACGCAGGGCGGTGTCCGCCAGACCCTTACGGGCACCGTGCGTGGAGATGAAGTACTCCAGCACGGACAGGCCCTCACGGAAGGACGCCTTGATGGGACGGGGGATCGTCTCGTTCTTGGCGTTCGACACCAGACCACGCATACCCGCGATCTGACGCATCTGCATCATGTTTCCGCGAGCACCGGAGTTCACCATCATCGAGACCGGGTTGGTCTTCGGGAAGTTCGCGTTCATCGCCTCGGCGACCTCGTTGGTCGCCTTGGTCCAGATCGCGATGAGCTCCTGCGTGCGCTCGTCCTTGGTGATCAGACCGCGCTCGTACTGCTTCTGGACCTTCTCGTCCTGGTCCTCGTAGCCCTTGACGATCGCGCGCTTCGCGTCGGGAACGACGATGTCGGAAATGGCCACGGTGACGCCGGAACGGGTCGCCCAGAAGAAGCCGGCCGCCTTCAGGTTGTCGAGCGTCGCCGCCACGATGACCTTGGGGTAGCGCTCGGCGAGGTCGTTGACGATCTCGGAGAGCTGCTTCTTGCCGACCTCGTAGTCGACGAACGGGTAGTCCTCGGGCAGCAGCTCGTTGAAGAGCGCGCGGCCCAGGGTGGTGTTCAGGCGGAAGGTGTCACCCTGCTGCCACTCCGGCTCGCCCTCCTCGCGCGCCGGCGGGGTCCAGCCGCGCGGCGGGATGGTGCCCACCGGGAAGCGGATGTCCACGCGCGACTGCAGCGAGAGCTCGCCGGCGTCGAACGCCATGGTCGCCTCGGCCGAGGAGCCGAAGGACCGGCCCTCGCCCTTGACGTTGCGCAGCTCGCCGTCGGTGGTGAGGAAGAACAGACCGAGGACCATGTCCTGGGTCGGCATCGTCACCGGACGGCCGTCGGCGGGCTTGAGGATGTTGTTCGAGGACAGCATCAGGATGCGGGCCTCGGCCTGCGCCTCCGCGGAGAGCGGCAGGTGCACGGCCATCTGGTCACCGTCGAAGTCCGCGTTGAACGCGGTGCAGACGAGCGGGTGGATCTGGATGGCCTTGCCCTCGACCAGCTGCGGCTCGAAGGCCTGGATGCCGAGGCGGTGCAGGGTGGGCGCACGGTTCAGCAGAACCGGGTGCTCGGCGATGACCTCTTCGAGGACGTCGTACACGACCGTGCGGCCGCGCTCCACCATGCGCTTCGCCGACTTGATGTTCTGCGCGTGGTTGAGGTCCACCAGGCGCTTCATCACGAACGGCTTGAAGAGCTCCAGCGCCATCGCCTTCGGCAGACCGCACTGGTGCAGCTTGAGCTGCGGACCGACGACGATCACGGAACGCGCGGAGTAGTCCACGCGCTTGCCGAGGAGGTTCTGACGGAAACGACCCTGCTTGCCCTTGAGCATGTCGCTCAGGGACTTCAGCGGGCGGTTGCCGGGACCGGTGACCGGGCGACCACGACGACCGTTGTCGAAGAGGGCGTCCACGGCCTCCTGGAGCATGCGCTTCTCGTTGTTCACGATGATCTCGGGCGCGCCGAGGTCGAGAAGCCGCTTCAGACGGTTGTTGCGGTTGATCACACGGCGGTACAGGTCGTTCAGGTCGGAGGTCGCGAAGCGGCCACCGTCCAGCTGCACCATCGGGCGGAGGTCCGGCGGGATGACCGGCACGCAGTCGAGCACCATGCCCTTGGGGCTGTTGCTGGTCTGCAGGAACGCGGAGACGACCTTGAGGCGCTTGAGCGCACGGGTCTTCTTCTGGCCCTTGCCGGTACGGATGATCTCGCGCAGGCGCTCGGCCTCTTCGTCGAGGTCGAAGGACTCCAGGCGCTTCTGCAGCGCCGCGGCACCCATCGATCCGTCGAAGTACGTGCCGAAGCGGTCGCGCAGTTCGCGGTAGAGCAGCTCGTCACCTTCGAGGTCCTGGACCTTGAGGTTCTTGAAGCGGGTCCACACCTCGTCGAGACGGTCGATCTCGCGCTGCGCACGGTCGCGCAGCTGCTTCATCTCGCGCTCGGCGCCTTCGCGCACCTTGCGGCGCACATCGGCCTTGGCACCCTCGGCCTCAAGCTCGGCCAGGTCGGTCTCAAGCTTCTTGGCGCGGGCTTCGAGGTCGGAGTCGCGACGGTTCTCGACCTGCTGACGCTCGACGGAGACGTGCGCCTCCAGCGAGGGCAGGTCACGCGTACGACGCTCGTCGTCGACGTACGTGATCATGTACGCGGCGAAGTAGATGACCTTTTCGAGGTCCTTCGGGGCGAGGTCGAGCAGGTAGCCCAGCCGCGACGGAACGCCCTTGAAGTACCAGATGTGGGTGACGGGAGCGGCCAGCTCGATGTGGCCCATCCGCTCACGACGCACCTTGGCGCGAGTGACCTCGACGCCGCAGCGCTCGCAGATGATGCCCTTGAAGCGGACGCGCTTGTACTTACCGCAGTAGCACTCCCAGTCCCGGGTCGGACCGAAGATCTTCTCGCAGAAGAGTCCGTCCTTTTCGGGCTTGAGGGTGCGGTAGTTGATGGTCTCCGGCTTCTTGACCTCACCGTGGGACCACTGACGGATGTCGTCAGCGGTGGCAAGGCCGATCCGCAGCTCGTCGAAGAAGTTGACGTCGAGCACTTGTCGTCAATCCCTCTTTCGGGGTCGATTCTTCACTGGTCTGACTGGGGTCCGGGGTTGGTTAGCCGGGGCTCGTGTTCAGCGAGCCCCGGCCAGACCCGTCAGACCTCTTCGACGCTGCTCGGCTCGCGCCGGGACAGGTCGATACCGAGCTCCTCCGCGGCGCGGAAGACGTCCTCGTCCGTGTCGCGCATCTCGATGGACATGCCGTCCGAGGACAGCACCTCCACGTTGAGGCAGAGCGACTGCATTTCCTTGATGAGCACCTTGAAGGACTCGGGAATGCCGGGCTCAGGAATGTTCTCGCCCTTGACGATGGCCTCGTAGACCTTCACGCGGCCGGTCACGTCGTCGGACTTGATGGTCAGCAGTTCCTGGAGGGCGTAGGCGGCGCCGTAAGCCTCCAGCGCCCACACCTCCATCTCACCGAATCGCTGGCCACCGAACTGGGCCTTACCACCCAGCGGCTGCTGGGTGATCATCGAGTACGGACCGGTCGAGCGGGCGTGCAGCTTGTCGTCGACCAGGTGGTGGAGCTTGAGGATGTACATGTAGCCGACCGAGACCGGCTCCGGGAACGGCTCGCCGGAGCGGCCGTCGAACAGCGGCGCCTTACCGGTCGGGAGCACCATGCGTGAGCCGTCGCGGTTCGGGATCGTGTGCTGCAGCAGACCGGCCAGCTCGTCCTCACGCGCACCGTCGAAGACGGGGGTGGCGACGTTGGTACCGGGCTCCACCTTGTCGGCCTCGATGGCCTGGAGGCGCTGCGCCCACTCCTCGCCGAGCCCGGAGACGTCCCAGCCGCGGCTGGCGAGCCAGCCGAGGTGGATCTCCAGGACCTGTCCCGGGTTCATTCGGGACGGGACACCCAGCGGGTTGAGGATGATGTCGACCGGCGTGCCGTCCTCAAGGAAGGGCATGTCCTCGATCGGAAGGATCTTGGAGATGACACCCTTGTTGCCGTGCCGGCCGGCGAGCTTGTCGCCGTCCGTGATCTTGCGCTTCTGCGCCACGTAGACACGAACCAGCTGGTTCACGCCCGGCGGCAGCTCGTCGCCCTCTTCACGGTCGAAGACGCGGACGCCGATGACCTTGCCGATCTCGCCGTGCGGCACCTTCAGCGAGGTGTCGCGCACCTCGCGCGCCTTCTCGCCGAAGATCGCGCGGAGCAGGCGCTCCTCCGGGGTCAGCTCGGTCTCACCCTTGGGCGTGACCTTGCCGACCAGGATGTCACCGGCGACGACCTCGGCACCGATGCGGATGATGCCGCGCTCGTCGAGGTCGGCGAGGACCTCCTCGGAGACGTTCGGGATGTCCCGGGTGATCTCCTCGGGGCCGAGCTTGGTGTCACGGGCGTCGACCTCGTGCTCCTCGATGTGGATCGAGGAGAGGACGTCGTCCTGCACGAGGCGCTGCGACAGGATGATCGCGTCCTCGTAGTTGTGACCCTCCCACGGCATGAAGGCGACGAGCAGGTTCTTGCCCAGCGCCATCTCGCCTTCCTGGGTGGCCGGGCCGTCGGCGAGCACCTGGTGCTCGATGACCCGGTCGCCCTCGTTGACGACGACCTTCTGGTTGACCGAGGTCCCCTGGTTGGAGCGGGAGAACTTGGCCACCCGGTAGGTGGTGTAGGTGCCGTCGTCGTTGGCCACCGTGACGTAGTCCGCGGAGACCTCCTGGACCACACCCGACTTCTCGGCCTTGATGACGTCACCGGCGTCGACGGCGCAGCGGTACTCCATGCCCGTACCGACGAGGGGGGCCTCGGCGGTGATGAGCGGCACGGCCTGGCGCATCATGTTCGCGCCCATGAGGGCACGGTTGGCGTCGTCGTGCTCCAGGAACGGGATCATCGCGGTCGCGACGGACACCATCTGGCGCGGCGAGACGTCCATGTAGTCGACGTCGTCACCGGGGACGTAGTCGACCTCTCCGCCACGGCGGCGGACCAGGACACGGGCCTCGTTGAACCGCATGTCGTCGTTGAGCACGGCGTTGGCCTGCGCGATGACGAAGCGGTCCTCCTCGTCGGCGGTCAGGTAGTCGACCTCGTCGGTGACGACACCGTCGGTGACCCGGCGGTAGGGCGTCTCGACGAAGCCGAACGCGTTGACCCGGCCGTAGGAGGCGAGCGAGCCGATCAGGCCGATGTTCGGGCCTTCGGGGGTCTCGATCGGACACATGCGGCCGTAGTGCGAGGGGTGCACGTCACGGACCTCGAAGCCGGCCCGCTCACGGGAGAGACCACCCGGGCCAAGAGCCGACAGACGGCGCTTGTGGGTGAGACCCGACAGCGGGTTGTTCTGGTCCATGAACTGCGACAGCTGGCTGGTGCCGAAGAACTCCTTGATGGAGGCGACGACCGGCCGGATGTTGATCAGGGTCTGCGGCGTGATCGCCTCGACGTCCTGGGTCGTCATGCGCTCGCGGACGACTCGCTCCATACGCGCCAGACCCGTACGGACCTGGTTCTGGATGAGCTCGCCCACGTTGCGCAGACGGCGGTTGCCGAAGTGGTCGATGTCGTCGGTCTCGACGACGATCGAGGTGCCGTTGTTCCCGACGGTCTCGGTCTCACCGGCGTGCAGCTTCACCAGGTACTTGATCGACGAGATGATGTCCTCGACGGTCAGGATCCCGGCGTCGAGCGGGGCTTCGCCGCCCAGCTTCTTGTTGACCTTGTAGCGGCCGACCTTCGCGAGGTCGTAGCGCTTGGGGTTGAAGTAGAGGTTCTCCAGCAGCGTCTGCGCGGCCTCACGGGTCGGCGGCTCGCCCGGACGCAGCTTGCGGTAGATGTCGAGCAGCGCGTCGTCCTGGCCCTGGGTGTGGTCCTTCTCCAGGGTGGCGCGCATGGATTCGTACTCGCCGAACTCCTCAAGGATCTGCTCGGTCGTCCAACCGAGAGCCTTGAGCAGGACGGTGACGGACTGCTTGCGCTTGCGGTCGATGCGGACACCGACCATGTCGCGCTTGTCGATCTCCATCTCCAGCCAGGCACCCCGGGACGGGATGACCTTCGCGGAGAAGATGTCCTTGTCGGACGTCTTGTCGATGGAGGAGTCGAAGTAGACACCCGGCGAACGGACCAGCTGCGACACCACGACACGCTCGGTGCCGTTGATGACGAAGGTGCCCTTGTTCGTCATGAGCGGGAAATCACCCATGAAGACGGTCTGGGACTTGATCTCGCCGGTCTCGTTGTTGGTGAACTCGGCGGTGACGAAGAGCGGCGCGGCGAACGTGAAGTCGCGCTCCTTGCACTCGTCGATCGAGTTCTTGGGAGGCTCGAAGCGGTGGTCGCGGAACGTCAGGGACATCGACCCTGAGAAGTCCTCGATCGGGGAGATCTCCTCGAAGATCTCCTCCAGACCGGACTTCGTGGGGACGTCCTGTCCACTGTCCAGAGCCGCCTCGACACGAGCCTTCCACGCGTCGTTGCCGAGCAGCCAGTCAAAGCTTTCGGTCTGCAGCGCAAGAAGGTTCGGAACCTCAAGGGGCTCCTTGATCTTTGCAAAGGAGATGCGCAGCGGGGCGGTGCTGGCGCCGTTGTTCGTATTCGCGGTCGAGGCAGTGCGCGAGGCGGCCAAGAGGGGGTCCTTCCGAGGGCTCGGACTCACTACGCGCGTACCGGTCCCAAGCGGGGCACCAGGAAGAACGTCTCCCGATCTAGTCGAATACGACCAGGTCGGAGTCGGTTCCATCCACGATGCTCAAGCGAGGGTATGCCCCTGGTGACGGGCAGGAGGCAGCTAACAGGCAGCGCAAAGGGTCAGTGTAGCCACTAGGCCCACTGATGTCCAGTGCGGGTTTTTGAAGACCCTCGTTGTTCTCAACCCCTGCTGCAAGCCACGCCCTCGATGCACATCGATACTGCCCTCTTCGCCGCCGATCCATGCCTCGGATCCGGATCGTTGTGACGACGCGTCCTGAGAATTGCGCGCTGCGTGCGGTTCGTCAAGGCCCCCCAAGCCCGAACCGGGTGCTGCCACCGTCACTTGCAACCTGTCTTGCAGCCCGTCACGGGCGGCTGGAGGCACGAACGAAGATCACCATACTCGTCGCGACCTACAGCGCAAGGCAGTCGCCGCACGGCCCCCTCGAACGCCGAAGAGCGACCACCCAGTTGGGTGATCGCTCTTCGGTGCGTCAGCGTTACACCGCTACGAAAGCGGCTCTACGCGGCTCGCAGGAGTCCTGGCGGACTCGTCGGGTCACTTGACCTCGACGGAGGCGCCGGCGCCCTTGAGGGACTCGGCAGCCTTCTCGGCGGCAGCCTTGTCGACCTTCTCCAGGACGGGCTTCGGAGCGCCGTCGACGAGGTCCTTGGCCTCCTTCAGACCCAGCGAGGTGAGCTCACGCACGACCTTGATGACCTGGATCTTCTTCTCGCCGGCACCCGTGAGGATGACGTCGAACTCGTCCTGCTCGGCCTCGGCCTCGGCCGGGGCGGCAGCGGCGGCGGGGCCGGCGGCGACCGCGGCGGCGGCGGTGACGTCGAACTTCTCCTCGAAGGCCTTCACGAACTCGGAGAGCTCGATGAGGGTGAGGTTCTCGAACTGCGCGAGCAGCTCTTCCTGGGACAGCTTCGCCATGATGGCGTCCTTCCACTCATTCGGCAGGTGCCGGGATGTACTGGTGAGGCGGGCGTACGTTCGGCCCGCTGCGACCGTCGCCTCAGGCGGCGGTCATTGCGCGAGCCGAGTTACTCGGCACCGCCCTGCTCTTCGAGCTTGACGCGAAGCGCCTCCGCGGTGCGGACGAACTTCGACGGGAGCGCCTGGAAGAGGGTGGCAGCCTGGGACTGCTTGCCCTTCATGGCACCCGCCAGCTTGGCGAGCAGAACCTCGCGGGACTCAAGGTCCGCAAGCTTCTTGATCTCGTCGGCGGACAGCGCCTTACCGTCAAGGACACCGCCCTTGATGACGAGGTTCGGGTTGTCCTTGGCGAAGTCACGAAGACCCTTCGCCGACGTCACCGGGTCACCGGAGATGAAGGCAACCGCCGTCGGACCGTTGAACAGGTCGTCGAGCGTGGAGATCCCGGCCTCGTTGGCCGCGATCTTGGTCAGCGTGTTCTTCACCACGGCGTACTGGGCGTCTTCACCGAGCGAACGACGCAGCGTCTTGAGCTGCGCCACGGTGAGACCCCGGTACTCGGTCAGCACAGCGGCGTTCGAGCTGCGGAACTGGTCCGCGAGCTCGGCTACCGCGGCAGCCTTGTCGGGCCTTGCCATAAGCGTGGCCTCCTTCCGGGTGATGAGGACCGCTCAGAAGGAGACTGGGAAAACGAAACGCCCCGGCGCAGGCGCACGGGGCGTGGCTCTACCAGACGGAATCCGTACGAAGTACGGGACTGTCCGGGAGCTCATCCACAGTCACCTGCGCGGGTCGTCCGCAATTCAGCGGATCCTTCGGTCACCGCGTCCTCTGACGAGAGCACAGCAACGACCAGCGGTCTTTGGCTTCTGTGGAAGGTTACGTGAACGGGGCGCTGTCAAGCAAATCGCGCCCTCCGGGGCCGTCAGCCCTCCAGGTCGCCCATCATCTCGGCCAGGTCCATGACGTCCTTGGCCGGCGGGGCCTCGACGGTCACGGGCTTGTTGTAGTCGAGGAAGGTGATGGTCATGTCGAGCTTGCCCTTGTCGGCGTCGCCCTGCATGCGGAACTGCTTGGTGTGGTCCTCGCCGTCGACCCACATGTCCATCGTGAGCGCGTCCAGGCCCAGCTTCTCGTACTGCTCAAGGCTCTTCTCCCGCTTCTCGCGGGTGGCCTTGCTCTCGGTCTTGAGGGACTTGCGGAACTCGTCGAGGGTGACCGTGCCCTTGTAGTGGGTGGTCTCGACGCCCTCGACCTTCTCGGTGCCGACCTTCTTCACGTCCTTGGAGCCGGTGAGGAAGGTGGACTCCTGCGCCGGGTTCTTGTCGGCCGTCCCGGCGCCCGGGGCCCCGCCGCCGCCCAGTGCGTCGTCACCCAGCGTGGACATGTCGAACTTGATCCAGCTCTTGCCGTCCATCTCCTTGGCCGCCGCGGCGCCCCCGCCGATGTACATCGCCTTGTCGACCAGACGGATCTCGGCGTTGCCGTCCTTCCCCTGGTCCAGGGCGGTCATCTTCATGCTCATGGCGAGGTCGGGCTTCATGCGCATCTGGGCCTCGGCCTTGATGCGCCCCTCCTCCGGGGTCCTGCCCGTCATCCGGTAGCTGAGGGAGGTGATGTCCTCCGTCTTCTTCGCCGCCTTGGCGACGGCCGCGGCGGGAGTCATCTCGGGGGACTCCTCGTCCCCCTTGGAACAGCCGACGGCACCCCCACCGAGGACGAGCGCGGCGACGACCGCGCCCGTCGCCCTGTTGCGTGCAGACGTGCGCACAGAAAGCTTCATGGTTCCCCCCAAGGAACAAATGAGCGACTCACAGACAAGCCGCGAGCGTATCCCAGCGTGGTTCAGGCAGTCCTCTGAGTTCTCACGTGCCCTGTGTGACGCCTGTGACGCCTGTGACTTCCAGGAGAGGGTGGAACCGGAGGCCGGAGGGAGTGTCCGGGCGGCTTCAGCCCGCCGACCGGCTTCAGCCCGCCGGCTGGCTCCGCATCAGGTCCTTGAAGTCCGCGGTGTCGCCCGCCGCGGGCTCCTCGGCCGCGACCTCGACGCCGTAGTCGCTGTAGTACGCCGTCGAGGACATCGAGCCGGTCGCCAGCTCGCCCTTCTCGGCCTTCTTGACCAGCAGGTCCTTGTCGTTCACCCAGATGTCGATGGTCTCGGTGGTCACCCCGGCCTGCTCCAACTGGCTCTTGAGATCGGCCAGTTGGCTCGCGGAGAGGGAGGAGTTCCGGCCCGCGAGATCCGCGACGTCGACCGTGCCCGAGTAGTGCGTGGTGTCCTCGCCGCGCACCTTCTCCTCGCCGACCTTCTCGACGTCCCCGGAGGCCAGCAGCAGCTTCACCGACTGGTTCGGCGTGGTGTTCTGCATCTGGTCCTTCATGTACGCGCCCGATCCGCCGGCGAGCTTCGCCAGGTCGTCGTAGTCGTACTTGATCCAGTGCTTGCCGCCGGACTGCGCGGCGAACTTGTCGCCCATCTTCGCGTAGTAGGCGTCCGGCAGATACCGGGCCTCCATGGAGGTGGTTCCCAGCTGGCGCATCTGGTCGGCCATCGTGCCGCCGGTGTACGTGATCGTCAGCTTGCCGGTGAGTCCGTCGGCCCAGCCGAGGGCGCCGTCCGCCTCCATCGACATCATCGTGCCCATGGTCGTGGTGGACTCGACCTTGGCGGAGTCCGCGCCGTCGGTGCTCTTCTCCACGGAACGAAGGGCCACGATCGCGTCCGTACGGGTCCTGGCCTCGCCGGCGCCCTTGCCCGCGCCCGCCGAACCCTCGCTGTCCCCTCCGGAGTCCCCGTCGGAGTCGGAGCCGCTACAGGCCGCGGCTCCGGTCAGGGCGGCGGCCACCGCTATCGAGACGGCCACCCGGCGCACGATCGAGCTCATCATTCGTCCCCCTATGCGATTCCTGTGCCCCGCACGCTAGCGCAGGCCACCGACATCCGACCCGGGAACGGTCACCGGGCGCCGGACACAAAGACGGGCCCCGCACCTCGAAAGGTTGCGGGGCCCGTCCTGAAATCGCGTCTGCGACGCGGCTACCGGTGAGCGTCAGGCTCAGACGGCGGCCGGGTCCTCCTCGACGAGGAGGTTGCGGGTGCGGTTCGAGTCGACAGTGATGCCGGGGCCGATCGTGGTGCTGATCGTGGCCTTCTTGATGTAGCGACCCTTGGCGGCCGACGGCTTCAGACGAAGGATCTCGTCGAGCGCGGCGCCGTAGTTCTCCACCAGCTGCGTGTCGTCGAACGACGCCTTGCCGATGATGAAGTGCAGGTTCGAGTGCTTGTCGACGCGGAACTCGATCTTGCCGCCCTTGATCTCGGTCACGGCCTTGGCCACGTCCGGGGTCACGGTGCCCGTCTTCGGGTTCGGCATCAGACCACGCGGGCCGAGGACACGGCCCAGGCGGCCGACCTTGCCCATGAGGTCCGGGGTGGCGACGACGGCGTCGAAGTCCAGACGCCCCTTCGCGACCTCGTCGATGAGTTCGTCGGAGCCGACGATGTCGGCGCCGGCGGCAGTCGCGGCCTCGGCACGGTCACCGGTCGCGAAGACCAGGACCCGGGCGGTCTTGCCGGTGCCGTGCGGGAGGTTCACGGTGCCGCGGACCATCTGGTCGGCCTTGCGCGGGTCGACACCCAGACGGAAGGCGACCTCGACGGTGCCGTCGAACTTGGAGGTGGAGGTCTCCTTGGCGAGACGGACGGCTTCGAGCGGGGCGTACAGCTTCTCCCGGTCGATCTTGGCGTCCGCAGCGCGGAGAGACTTGCTGCGCTTGCTCACTACTGCTCCTGTGTGCTCTGAGGAGTCGTGGTAGGGGCCGAGCAGGCCCTGCCACGGTGTTCTACAAGGGTGGGGATCAGCCCTCGACCGTGATGCCCATGGAACGGGCGGTGCCGGCGATGATCTTCGACGCGGCGTCCAGGTCGTTGGCGTTCAGGTCGGCCAGCTTGGTCGTGGCGATCTCGCGGACCTGGGCCTGCGTGATCTTGGCGACCTTGGTCTTGTGCGGCTCGCCCGAGCCCTTCTCGACACCGGCGGCCTTGAGGATCATCTTCGCGGCCGGCGGGGTCTTGGTGATGAAGGTGAAGGAGCGGTCTTCGTAGACCGTGATCTCCACCGGGATGACCCAGCCGCGCTGCGACTCGGTCGCCGCGTTGTAGGCCTTGCAGAACTCCATGATGTTGACGCCGTGCTGGCCCAGTGCGGGGCCGACCGGCGGCGCCGGGTTGGCCGCACCGGCCTGGATCTGGAGCTTGATGAGCCCCGTGACCTTCTTCTTCTTGGGAGGCATTGCTCTCTCCGGGTCCTAGTGAGAGTTTCCGGCCATCCATCCGGATCATCCGGATGGAGGCATACCGCACAACGATAACGGGTATCGGTGCGCAGCCTGAAACCGAGCAGGTCAGACGGGCTGCGAGAGCCTGTCTGACCTGGTCGGAAGCGTACGGTCCGAAAGAACGTCAGTTCTTCTGGATCTGGTCGAAGCTGAGCTCCACCGGAGTCTCGCGGCCGAAGATCTCGACGAGGCCCTTGACCTTCTTCGAGTCGGCGTTGATCTCGTTGATGGTCGCCTGCAGCGTCGCGAACGGGCCGTCGGTGACGGTGACCGAGTCGCCCACCTCGAAGTCCAGCACCTGGACCTCAAGCTTGCGGGACGGCGCCGGCTTGCCCTCGGCCTCGGCGGCCTCGCGGGCGGCCTTCTCCTCGGCCTCGGGGGCGAGCATCTTGACGATCTCGTCCAGCGTCAGCGGGTACGGGTCGTAGGCGTTGCCCACGAAGCCGGTGACGCCGGGGGTGTTGCGGACGACACCCCAGGACTCGTTCGTCAGATCCATGCGCACCAGCACGTAGCCGGGGAGCTTGTTCTGCTTGATGGTCTTGCGCTCGCCGTTCTTGATCTGCGCGACCTCTTCTTGCGGCACCTCGGCCGCGAAGATGAAGTCCTCGACGTTCAGCGAGACGGCACGCTGTTCGAGGTTGGTCTTCACGCGGTTCTCGTAACCGGCGTACGTGTGGATGACGTACCACTCGCCGGGCAGCGAACGGAGTTCCTCACGCAGGGCGGTGACGGGGTCGACCGGCTCGGCCTCCTCCGCCTCCTCCTCGTCGGTGGCGTCCTCGTCGGCCGCGGCGTCGGCGGACTCGCCCTCGGCGTCCTCGCCGGACTCGTCCTCGACCTGCAGCGCGGCCTCTTCGGCGGGCTTGCCCGCCGCGGCGTCGGCAGCCTCGACCTCGTCCTCGACGTCCGCGCCCTCGACGATGTCGAGTTCGTCGTCACGGGACTCGACCGACTCGACGGCATCGTTCAGGTTCGGGTCAGACACGGTGGCTGCTTCTTCCTGGATCATGGGGGTGGAACACGCGAAAGCGGGCGCCGGGTACGGCGCCCTTCGCGCTTGGCCTAGCCGAAGACGTACTTGGCGGCCTTGTCGAGTCCGAAGTCAATCACAGTCACCAGACCGATCATGATGACAACGAACACAATCACCACTGTGGTGTACGTCGTCAGCTGATTGCGGGTCGGCCAGACAACCTTGCGGAGCTCCGCGACGATCTGGCGGTAGAAGAGGGCGAGGCGCTTCAGCGGGCCCTTCTTGGCACGCTTGCCACCCTTGCGGCCCTTCTTCTGGGACTCCGGCGCCTCATCCTGGGCATCAGGCATGTCGATGGAGCCCACGGCGTCCGTCACTCGTCCTCACCTGATTCCGGGTCGTGGCCGTGCCGCGCCCGGTGTGAGCCGCACGGCGGTGCAATGCAGTACGTACATGCGCACACATCCTGGTGAAAGGAGTGTGTAGCAGGGCCGGAGGGACTTGAACCCCCAACCGCTGGTTTTGGAGACCAGTGCTCTACCAATTGAGCTACGACCCTTTGCTTCCCCCACAACGTACCGCATCCGCCCGGGTGCTCGGAGTGCACCGGAAGAGTGCGGCCGGTGAAGGCCAACGAGGTGAGAGTGTACGTGGTCGGCGGCCGGTCGTCGAACAGAAAGTGTCCGTACGGACTTTGTGCGTACCCGGCCCCGGGTCCGTCCGGCGCTGCCCAGTCTGTGAAACCAGTGTGCCGGGGACGTTTCCGGTCTGAAACGATGGGTCCCATGAGCGCTGCAATCCCTCCCACCGAGCGCCGGGTCTCCGCCCGAGTCGGCGCGATCTCCGAGTCCGCCACCCTCGCCGTGGACGCCAAGGCCAAGGCCCTCAAGGCCGCCGGACGTCCGGTGATCGGCTTCGGCGCCGGTGAGCCCGACTTCCCGACCCCGGACTACGTCGTCGAGGCCGCCATCGAGGCATGCAAGAACCCGAAGTACCACCGCTACACGCCGGCCGGCGGCCTTCCTGAGCTGAAGGCGGCGATCGTCGCCAAGACGCTGCGTGACTCCCACTACGAGGTGGACGCCTCCCAGGTCCTGGTGACCAACGGCGGCAAGCAGGCCATCTACGAGGCGTTCGCCGCGATCCTCGACCCGGGCGACGAGGTCATCGTCCCGGCCCCCTACTGGACGACGTACCCCGAGTCGATCCGTCTCGCCGGCGGTGTCCCGGTGGACGTCGTCGCGGACGAGACGACCGGCTACCGCGTCTCGGTCGAGCAGCTGGAGGCGGCCCGTACGGAGAAGACCAAGGTCGTCCTCTTCGTGTCGCCCTCCAACCCGACCGGCGCCGTCTACAGCGCCGAGGACACCGAGGCCATCGGCCGCTGGGCCGTCGAGCACGGCCTGTGGGTGATGACGGACGAGATCTACGAGCACCTGGTCTACGGGGACGCGAAGTTCACCTCGCTGCCGGCGGTACTTCCCGAGCTGCGCGACAAGTGCATCGTGGTCAACGGCGTGGCGAAGACGTACGCGATGACCGGCTGGCGGGTCGGGTGGGTCATCGGCCCCAAGGACGTGGTGAAGGCCGCGACCAACCTGCAGTCCCATGCCACGTCGAACGTGTCGAACGTGGCCCAGGCCGCCGCGATCGCCGCCGTCTCGGGCGACCTGACGGCCGTCGCCGAGATGCGCGAGGCCTTCGACCGCCGCCGCAGGACGATCGTGCGCATGCTCAACGAGATCGACGGCGTGCTCTGCCCGGAGCCCGAGGGCGCGTTCTACGCGTACCCCTCGGTGAAGGCGCTCCTCGGCAAGGAGATCCGCGGCAAGCGCCCGCAGACCTCCGTCGAGCTGGCCGCGCTGATCCTGGAGGAGGCCGAGGTCGCGGTCGTCCCGGGCGAGGCCTTCGGCACGCCGGGCTATCTGCGGCTGTCGTACGCGCTGGGTGACGAGGACCTCGTCGAGGGCGTCTCGCGGATCCAGAAGCTCCTGGCGGAGGCCAAGGCCTGAACCCGCGCACGACAGTAAGTACTGAATCCGCTCACGTCAGCGGGTGGGGCGAGCCGCTTCCCTCCGGGGAGGCGGCTCGTTTCTTCGTGCGAGCAAGACCACGTTCAGGGAAAGCGCTACCGATACGGCGCCGGCGTGCGGCAGGATCCTTGAATGGAGCACGTACGTAAGGTCTCTGAGCTGCCCAAGGCTCATCTGCACCTGCATTTCACCGGTTCGATGCGGCACACCACCCTGCTGGAACTGGCCGACAAGCACGGAATCCATCTGCCCGAGGCGCTGACGAGCGGCGAGCCGCCCAAGCTGCGGGCGACGGACGAGCGCGGCTGGTTCCGCTTCCAGCGTCTGTACGACGCGGCGCGCTCATGCCTCAGAGATCCCGAGGACATCCAGCGGCTCGTGCGCGAGGCCGCCGAGGAGGACCTGAGGGACGGCTCGGGGTGGCTGGAGATCCAGGTCGACCCCACGTCGTACGCCCCTCGTCTGGGCGGTCTGATCCCCGCCCTGGAGATCATCCTGGACGCGGTGGACACGGCCTCGCGCGAGACCGGGCTCGGTATGCGGGTCCTGGTCGCCGCGAACCGGATGAAGCACCCGCTGGACGCCCGCACGCTGGCCCGGCTGGCCGTGCGGTACGCGGACCGCGGCATCGTCGGGTTCGGGCTCTCCAACGACGAGCGGCGGGGCATGGCGCGGGACTTCGACCGGGCCTTCGCGATCGCCCGGGAGGGCGGGCTGCTGGCCGCGCCGCACGGCGGCGAGCTGACGGGCCCCGCGTCCGTCCGCGACTGCCTGGACGATCTGCACGCCTCGCGGATCGGGCACGGGGTGCGGGCCGCCGAGGACCCGCGGCTGCTGAAGCGGCTCGCGGACCGCGGCATCACCTGCGAGGTCTGCCCGGCCTCGAACGTCGCCCTGGGGGTCTACGAGAAGCCGGAGGACGTCCCCCTGCGCACGCTCTTCGAGGCGGGCGTGCCCATGGCGCTCGGTGCGGACGACCCGCTGCTGTTCGGCTCCCGGCTGGCCGCCCAGTACGACATCGCGCGCCGCCACCACGGCTTCACGGACGCCGAACTGGCCGAACTGGCACGGCAGTCGGTACGCGCCTCGGCGGCGCCGCCCGACATCAGGGAGAAGCTGCTGTCCGGGGTCGACGACTGGCTGAGCGCCCCGGCCGCCTGAAGTGGGAGAGGGGCGGGTACGCCTGGAAGCCGATGTCGAGCTCCGGCCCCCGCCCCCGGGTCAGCGGCAGATGCGGGGTGAGCGTGGTGACCAGCACGTCGTGTCCCTTGGCCGCCCTCTTGCCGAGCGGGCCGAACCCTGCCGCCAGTTCCAGGTGGACGGACGCCGAGGCGAAGGTGTCCCGGGCGCCGAAGAGGAACAGCGTCCGGGCGTGCGTCGCGGGACGGATCCTGTCGACCGGGGCCAGCCGGTCCCAGCGCCGGTCCCAGCGCGCCTGCCAGGCGGCGGCGTGACGGGCGGTCCGCTGTTCGTCGGTGCGGACGGTGCCCGGGGTGCCCCGGGTCAACCCGCGGCGCAGCGCGGGCCAGACGGACGGCCGCAGGCCCAGGGTCCGGTGGACGAGGACCAGGTCCACCGGCACCCCGGGCGCGTACTGCCGGGGGACGCCGTCGCGCAGCGGGACGTGGACGACCGTGTGCGGGGAGTGCGCGGCGAACGAGAACAGCGCGGCGAGGCGGGAGAGCCCGTCGTGGTCCCCGACCAGATATCCCCACTCCCGTAGGGGGTCGCTGAGTGTGGTGTGCCGCAGGGCGGGGCTCGGCTGGACGACCCGGAACGCGTACCGGCCGGCTCGCGGCGCGAACTCGGTGACCCTCAGCCGCACGGGAGTTCTCTCATGGCCCCAGGGTGACCGCCTCTCACGGCCGCCGACAAGCGGAATACCGTCTCAGAGGCTGACGCCCACCGTCACCGGTTCGTTGACGAGCGTGATCCCGAAGGCGTCGTGGACGCCCGCGACGACCTCGCGGGCGAGCGCGAGCAGGTCCTCCGTGGTGGCCCCGCCGCGGTTGGTGAGGGCCAGGGTGTGCTTGGTGGAGATACGGGCCGGGCCGGTGCCGTACCCCTTGGTGAAGCCCGACTTGTCGATCAGCCAGGCCGCGGAGGTCTTGGTGTGCTCGTCGTCCGCGGGGTAAGCGGGCGGGACCACTCCGTCGCCCAGGCGCTCGGCCACGCGCGCGTGGAACGCGGCGAACTCCTCACGCGTGAGGATCGGGTTGGTGAAGAACGAGCCGGCCGACCAGGTGTCGTGGTCCTCGGGGTCGAGGACCATGCCCTTCCCGGAGCGCAGCTTCAGGACGGTCTCGCGGGCCGCGTCCACGGGCACGCGGTCGCCGGGGTCGACACCGAGCATGCGAGCCGTCTCGGCGTACCTCAGCGGCGCGGACAGCCCCGCCGCGTCCTCCAGCTCGAAACGGACCCGCAGCACGACGAACCGCTCGGGATCGCCCTTGAACCGGCTGTGCCGGTACGAGAAGGCGCACTCGGCGTTGGACATGGTGACCGTCTCGCGGCTCTCGCGGTCGTAGGCGACCACTTCGGTGATCGTCGACGACACTTCCTGCCCGTACGCGCCCACGTTCTGGATCGGTGTCGCACCGGCGGAGCCCGGGATTCCGGCGAGGCACTCGATGCCCGCGAGACGGGCCTCGACGGTCCGGGCGACCGCGTCGGTCCACACCTCGCCGGCGGCCAGCTCCAGCTTCGTACCGTCCAGGTCGAAGCCGCGGGTGGCGATGCGCAGGGCGGTGCCCGCGAAGCCCTTGTCGCCGATGACCAGGTTGGATCCGCCGCCGATCAGCAGCAGCGGCGTACCGGAGTCGTCGGCCTCGCGGACGGCGGCGATGACCTCGTCGTCGGTGGTCGCGGTGATCAGCCGGTCGGCAGGACCACCGAGCCGGAAGGTGGTCAGCGGGGCGAGGGCGGTGTCGTGGAGTTCCTGCACGTCCCCAGAGTACGAGAACGGCCCCGCCGGTTCCGGCGGGGCCGTTCTCAAGAGTGCGGGCACCTGAGGTCGCACTGAGTCTGCGGGCCGGTGGGGCGGGAGCCGGGGCGCAGCCCCGCTCCCGAGGGGCGCGGGGAACTGCGCGACCCGCCCCCACCGGCCTGCGGACTCAACTCAACGCGACGCAGTCTCCGGCACAGGCACAGGCACAGGCACGGCCGCCTCCGTGACCTCCTGAGCCCCGGCCGCAGGCCCGGTCGCAGGCCGCCGGCGCGGGATGTACAGCGCCCCGACCCCCGCCAGGGCCACCGCCGCCGAGCCCACCCACAGCGCGGGCCGGATCCCGTCCACGAAGGTCCGCGCGCTCTCGTAGCCGCCCTGCGCTGAGAAGATCGAGGCCATCACCGCGATACCGAGCGCCCCGCCGACCTCGCGCAGCGCGTTGTTGGCGCCGGACGCGATCCCCTGCTCCTGCGCCCGGACGCTGGACATGACCAGGCTGGAGGCGGGGGCGAAGAAGAGCGACATCCCGATGCCGCTGATGATCAGCGCGGGCAGCTGCGCGGCGTACGACGTGTCCGCCTCGACCACGGCGGCGAACCACCCGAGCCCGACGGCCTGGAGGAACAGACCCGCCGCGACGACCGGACGGCCACCGACACGGTCCGACAGATAGCCGGCGAGCGGCGCGACGAGCATCGGCATACCGGTCCACGGCAGCATGCGCAGCCCCGCCTCGGTGGGCGAGTAGCCGAGCACGCCCTGCATGTACTGGCTGAGCAGGAAGATCGAGCCGAACATCCCGAGGAACATCAGCAGACTCGCCGCGTTGATCCCGGCGAAGGCGCGACTGCGGAAGAGGCGCATCGGCAGCATCGGGTTCTCGGCCCGCATGCCGTGGAAGACGAAGCCGGTGAGCAGGGCCGTACCCGCGAAGAGGGCGAGCAGCACGACACCGTCGCTCCAGCCGACGACAGGCGCGCGGACCAGCCCGTAGACGATGCCGAAGAGGCCGCCGCTGGCGAGCAGGGTGCCGCGGATGTCGAGCGGGGCGCCGGAGCCGAACGACTCCGTCAGGCGCAGCCGGACGAGCGGCAGCAGGGCGAGGCCCAGCGGAACGTTCAGCCAGAAGATCCACTGCCAGGACAGGTGTTCGGTGAGGCTGCCTCCGATGAGCGGCCCCGAGGCGACCGCGAGACCGTTGACGGCGCCCCATATCCCGTACGCCATCCCGCGTTTGGCGGCCGGGACGGCGGCCGTCAGCAGGGTCAGGGTCAGCGGCATCATGATGGCCGCGCCGACGCCCTGGACCGCGCGGGCGGCGATCAGCGAGTCGATGCCGGGCGCCATGGCCGCCGCGGCGGACGCGCCGGTGAAGACGGTGATGCCGACGAGGAAGAGCCGGCGGCGGCCGAACCGGTCGCCGAGGGCCGCGCCGAACATCAGCAGCACGGCGAAGGTGAGCGTGTACGCGCTCACGGTCCATTCCAGATCGTCGAGCGCTCCCCCGAAGTCCTCGCGGATCGAGGGCAGAGCGGTGGTGACGACGAGGTTGTCGAGGGCCGCCATGAATCCGGCGACGCTGGTGATGACGAGGGCCCAGACGGCTCCCCCGCGACGTTCGGTCGGTTGTGGCGTCTGTTCGGGCGTCTGCTGTGACATCGCTCCCCCAGCGGGTGATCGCCAGTTTCGGTTAGTTATTGCTGACTAACTTTTTAGGTCATGAAAAGGCGCCGATTTCCGCCGCCTTCGCTCCGGTGTTCCGTTGCGCGTCCTGCTCCGTCGTGCCGCTTCAGTGTTCGAGCCGGCCCTTGACCCGGGCCGACGGGTAGAGCCCTTCCCACACCCGGTGCTCGGCCGGGAAGCCCATGGCCACCAGGCAGTTGATGAGCATCCCGTAGGCCAGGAAGTCGGTCGTCTCGTCGATGTCGGCGCCGAGCGGCAGATGGACGGTCTCCCACAGCCGCATCCAGCCGGCCCGCACCGCCTCGCCGAGCTCGTGATCCCCGGCCTGCTCGGCCGCCGCCACCGCGACGTACATCTGCATCTGCATGAGCAGCCGCTCCGGCTCCTCGGCGATGACCCTCGTGTACGCGTCCGCCATGGAGTGCAGGGCCTCTTCGCCGTGCAGCCCCTCGGAGGCCGCCTCGAACGCGCGAACGGTGTCCTCCAGACAGCGTTCGGCGGCCGCGAGGAAGATCGCCTTCTTGCCGGAGAAGAGCCGGAAGAGGTACGGCTGCGAGACCCCCACGCGCTTGGCGATCGCCTCGGTGGACGTGCCGTAGTAGCCGCCCCGGGCGAACTCGCTCATCGCCGCGCGAATGACGCTCTCACGCCGTTCCTCTGCGCTCATCCTGACCATACGACGAAGTTAGTACTCAATCACTAACCAAGTCAAGAGGGTGCTCCGGAGAGACCGGGGAGAGGGTACGAGTAAGGGGCGCCCGCAATGGCGGGCGCCCCTTACTCGTACCCCTGCGGTCCGTCAGGCCAGCCGGACGACGGCCCGGGACATGCCCAGCACCTTCTGGCCCGCGCTCATCGCCACGAGGTCGACGCGGACGGTGTTGTCGTCGAGCTTGACGGCGACCTTGCCGCTGACCTCGATCGTGGCGCCCTCGTCGTCGTTCGGGACGACGACGGGCTTGGTGAAGCGGACGCCGTACTCGACGACCGCGCCCGGGTCGCCGGTCCAGTCGGTGACGACCCGGATCGCCTCGGCCATGGTGAACATGCCGTGCGCGATGACGTCCGGGAGGCCCACCTCCTTGGCGAACTTCTCGTTCCAGTGGATCGGGTTGAAGTCCCCCGAGGCACCCGCGTACTGCACGAGCGTGGCGCGGGTCACTCCGAAGGTCTGGGCCGGCAGCTCGGTGCCGACCTCGACGTCGAGGTACGCGATCTTCGCGGTCATCGGTTCACGCCTCCTCGGCCGCACGGGACACGAGCTTGGTCCAGGCGGTCACCACGTGCTCACCGGCCTCGTCGCGGACCTCGCCGCGGATGTCCAGGATGTCGTTGCCCGCCATCGACTTGATCGCCTCGATGGTGGACGTGACCGTCAGCCGGTCCCCCGCGCGCACCGGGCGCCGGTGGACGAACTTCTGGTCGCCGTGCACGACCCGGCTGTAGTCGAGACCCAGTTGCGGGTCCTGGACGACCTGTCCCGCGGCCTTGAAAGTGATCGCGAACACGAAAGTCGGCGGCGCGATCACATCGGGGTGGCCGAGGGCCTTGGCCGCGTCCGGGTCCGTGTACGCGGGATTGGGATCTCCCACCGCTTCCGCGAATTCACGGATCTTCTCCCGGCCGACCTCGTACGGGTCGGTGGGCGGGTAGGACCGCCCTACGAAGGACTGGTCGAGCGCCATCGGCTCGGCACCTCCTGGTTCGCACTGGTTCGCAGCTGGTGTTCAACGACGCGAGGCCGCCCCCCGATTACAGGGGACGGCCTCGTGAACGAGCCTTTTTTATCGCGTTTCGCGGTGCGCGGTGTGCGAGTTGCAACGCGGGCAGTGCTTCTTCATCTCCATGCGATCCGGGTTGTTACGCCGGTTCTTCTTGGTGATGTAGTTCCGCTCCTTGCACTCCACGCAGGCCAGCGTGATCTTCGGGCGGACGTCGGTGGCAGCCACGTGAGTGCTCCTTGACGGACGGATGGGACATGGATTAACGCATAGAAGAGTAACCGATCGAAGGACCGACCCCGCAATCGGCTACCGTCAGTAGCGGTGACCGGACTTGAACCGGTGACACAGCGATTATGAGCCGCTTGCTCTACCGACTGAGCTACACCGCTTTGATGTGATCAGTTCCCGTCTTTCGACGGGAACTTCCCACACCAGAGCCCCAATACGGAATCGAACCGTAGACCTTCTCCTTACCATGGAGACGCTCTACCGACTGAGCTATTGGGGCGAGCGATGAAGACATTACACGCTCGGCAGCCGATCGCCCAAATCCGTTTCGAGGCACCTGCCCCGGCCCGTTCCCGGGTCCTCACCGGCTGTTCCACCCGCCTCCGCGGCCCGACGGACCACACCGGTACGACTATTCCGCTCCTCCTCGATGTGCGCCGATCGTCACCCTAGGCTCGACTCACGCTGCGTGATCTTGTGCCCCTCCCGCGCAGCCGCCGAGCCCCGGGAGCGCGATGCCAGACAGCCAGCCGCAGCCGCACCACTCCTCGTCGAGCTCCTCGTCCTCGTCGGGCTCCTCGGGCGCCTCCGGTCCGTCCGGCCGGGACAACGGGTCCGACCTGCTGCTCTGCGGTGCGCGGCTCACCGACGGCAGGCTCGTGGACGTACGGCTGGCCGGCGGACGCATCGAGGCGGTCGGCACGGCGGGCAGTCTCACCGCGCACACCGCGCGCGTGGACCTCACCGGCCATCTGCTCCTGCCGGCCCCGGCCGAGCCCCACGCCCACGGCGACACGGCCCTGTCGGCCGACGGCGAGGGCCCGGTCTCGTACGAGGGCCGGGAGGTCCAGCGCCGGACGACCGAGGCCGCTCTCCTGCAGCTCGGGCACGGGGCGACCGCCGTCCGCTCGCACGTGCGCGTGGGCGACGTTCAGGGGCTGGGCTCGATGGCGGCGGTGCTCCAGGCGCGGCGCGCGCTGCGCGGGCTGGTCGAGCTGACGGTCGTGGCGATGCCCCGGGTACTCACCGGACTCGCCGGGGCCGACGGGCTGGCGATGCTTCGGGACGCGGTGAAGATGGGCGCCTCCGTAGTGGGCGGTTGTCCGGATCTGGACCCGGATCCGACGGGATACGTGGAGGCGGTCCTGGAGGTGGCCTCGGAACAGGGCTGCCCGGTCGATCTGCATACGGACGGTGACGATCCGGCCCGGCTCGCGCGCCTCGCGGCGATGGCGGGCGGGTTGCGGCCCGGGGTGACGCTCGGCCCCTGCGGAGGGCTGAGCCGGCTGCCCTCGGAGGTGGCCTCGCGATCGGCCGACCAGCTCGCCGCGGCCGGCGTGACCGTCGTCTGCCTGCCCCAGGGCGGCTGTTCGGGCGTGGACCGCCGCGACACGGCTCCGGTACGGCTGCTGAGGGCGGCCGGGGTACGGGTCGCGGCCGGGAGCGGCGCTCTGCGGGACCTGTCGAACCCCGTGGGCCGCGGGGACCCCATGGAGGCGGCGTATCTGCTGGCCTCGCGGTACGGGCTGCGGTCCACCGACGCGTACGACGCGGTGAGTTCGTCGGCGCGGGCGGTGCTGGGGCTGCCCGAGGTGCGCGTGGAGGCCGGCTTCCCGGCGGAGCTGCTCGCGGTGCGCGGGGACCGGCTCGACGCCGCCCTGTCGCTGGCGTACAGCCGGATCGTGGTGCACCGGGGGCGCGTGGTGGCGCGGACGAGCGCGGTGCGGGAGTACTGCAACTCGGCGGCGGCCGTGGCGATGGACCTGCCGCGTCAGGGACGTACGGGGCAGGCGTGAGCCGTGAGCTGTGAGCCGTGGGTTGCGGGTGGCCGATCGTGGCCGCGGGCCGCGGGTCGCCGGTCGCGGTGAGATGCGCGGCACGCGCGCGTGGAGGCCGTCGACCTCTCTACGCGCGCGTGCGTTCGTCTGCCGTCTGTGCGGTGTGTCCGTGCGTGCGTGTGTGCTGTGTGGTGAACACGCCTGCCGACGAATGCGGTTGCCGGCGAACTGAGGGTCAGAAGCCGCCCAGCAGACCGCTGGTGAACGGGTTGCCCGGGCCGCCGAACCCTCCCGCGGGCAGCTTCGTGGCGCCGGACGGGGCACTGATGTCCCCGGCCTCGCCGAACTTGAGGACGAGCGGGACCTTCGCGCCCTTCGGGTCGTCCGCCAAGGTGGCGAGGTCGATGGAGACGCGGGTCAGATCGCCGTTCTTCAGTGAGAAGTCGACGGCCACCTTCTTGTCCGGGGCATCCTTCAGGTCCTTGTCGGTGGGCAGTTCGGCGCCCGCCGGGAGTTCGCCCGCCAGCGGCCGCAGCTTGTCGATGATGCCGGTGAGCAGGTCGCGGAACGAGGCCTTGGCGACGACCCGTTCGACGCCGTCGCTGCCTCCCTTGTCGCTGAAGGTGACCTCGCGGGCGACGACCGAGCGCACGGCCTTCAGGATCTTCTGCTGGGTCTTGCTGTCGATCTCGTCGGCCGGGTCGGCCTCGCCACCCTTGCCGTTGCCGTCCTCGCCGGTGGCGTCCTTCGCGGCGCGTTCGAGTTCGCGGTTGTCGATCTTGACCCACTTGCCCTCAAGGACCGGCCTGAGCTCCTTCTCGCTCTCGGGGAGCTCGTCGGCGGTCGGCAGGGGGAAGCCCATCGCCTCGCCGAACGCCTTCATGTCGGCGCGGTAGTACGTGTAGTCGCCGACGAGGCGGTACTCGGCGAGGACGCCGTCGGGCCCGGAGACCGACATGGCCGTACCGACGAGATCCTTCTCACCCGACTCGGCGAGCGGCTTGCGCGACTCGACGGACACCTTGACCCGTACTCCGGCGAACAGTTTCGCGAGTTCCGGCGGCATCTCCTCGCCGGGCTCCTCCTCCCCGGCCAGCTTCACGAGTGCCGAGGGCTTGGCGTCGAGCCCCAACTCGAAGGCGAGCGACTTCTTTTCGCCGAGCCCCTCGACGGCCCGGTCCACCTTCTGGCCGGCGGTGAGGTTCTCCACCGTGCCGCAGGCGGCCACTGCGGAGAGCAGGGCGGTGGTGCAGCCGACCGCGGTGAGGGTCCTGCGTATGACAGGGCTCTTGCGGGTGGCGGGGCTCATGCGTGTGGCGGTGATGACGGTCTCCTTATGACGCCTGACGGCGTTCCCCTCGTACAACGTGATCTCTCAAGAGACTCACGAGTTATCCACAGGGTTGTGCGGCGAGTGTCTCCATCCGGGCGTACGGTCGGAAACATGCGCATTGTTATCGCTGGAGGTCATGGTCAGATCGCGTTGCGGCTTGAGCGGCTGCTCGCCGCGCGCGGTGACGAGGTCGCGGGGATCATCCGCCGGGCCGAGCAGGGCGACGATCTGCGGGCGGCCGGCGCCGAGCCGGTGCTGTGCGATCTGGAGTCGGCTTCGGAGGAGGAGGTCTCCGCGCATCTGCGGGGCGCGGACGCCGCGATCTTCGCGGCGGGCGCGGGCCCGGACAGCGGGGCGGCCCGCAAGGAGACCGTGGACCGGGGAGCCGCGGTGCTCTTCGCGGACGCGGCGGCCCGGGCGGGGGTACGACGCCATGTGGTCGTGTCCTCCATGGGCGCGGATCCGGAGCACCCCGGGGACGAGGTCTTCGACGCGTACCAGCGTGCCAAGGGCGAGGCCGACGCGTACGTACGCGCCCACCGCGGCCTGGACTGGACGATCCTGCGCCCCGGCATGCTGACGAACGACGCGGGCAAGGGCCTCGTCCGTCTGGAGGCCGCCACGGGCCGCGGACCGGTCCCGCGCGACGACGTCGCCGCGGTCCTCGCGGAACTGGTGGACACCCCGGCGACCGCGGGCCTGACCCTGGAGCTGATCAGCGGTTCCACACCGGTGTCGGTGGCGGTCAAGTCGGTGGCGGGCAACTGACGGGCAGGTGGGCGGGAGGGCGCCGGTGAAGGCCGGCCCCGAGAGTCAAGGCCGTCCGGAAGCCGTCGGCCCGCAAGGCCGCGGGCGTCAGAAGAGCGGAAGCTGGCCGGGGAAGTCCGCGACGACGTACCCGTCCAGCGCCGGCTGAGAGGCCCCGAGCTCCGCCTGCCTGCGCGACCCCGGGCAGGACACGAGTTCCCCGCTCCCCCGCGCCCCCGCCGGGTCGTGCCGGGCGAACCGCCCGGCGACGACGGCGATCTCGCGACGGCACTCGGGGCAGATCCGGCGACGTGAGGACATGGGGTCAGGGTACGGAGAGAACGCGGGGCGCGGCTGCGGGGCGCTCCGCGCTCCCGTGGTCCGGGACCCTGTGACGGCCGCGCCACCGGCCACCGGGCCCGGAGCCGCCCGAACACGAAGAAACCCTCTCTGAAATGCGTACTCGCATTTCAGAGAGGGTTTCTTCTCTCAGCGTGGCGGCGCCAGGATTCGAACCTGGGAAGGCTGAGCCGGCAGATTTACAGTCTGCTCCCTTTGGCCGCTCGGGCACACCGCCGGGGTTGCTGCCGTTCGAACCGTCTTTCGGCGGCGCTCCGTGGCAACGACGTAAACGATACCCGATGCCCGGGGGTGCTTCGCCACTCGATTGATCGGTGCTCGGAGGGGAGGGGGTGGCTAGGCTTATGCGGATGCGGCCCGGGACCGAAGCGGGTTCGGCGGCCGCCACTACGCACCCCGATACAAGGAGCCACAGGACATGGCCGACTCCAGTTTCGACATCGTCTCGAAGGTCGAGCGGCAGGAGGTCGACAACGCCCTCAACCAGGCCGGCAAGGAGATCTCGCAGCGCTACGACTTCAAGAACGTGGGCGCCTCCATCTCCTGGTCCGGCGAGAAGATCCTCATGGAGGCGAACTCCGAGGAGCGGGTGAAGGCCATCCTCGACGTGTTCGAGACCAAGCTGGTCAAGCGCGGTATCTCGCTGAAGGCGCTGGACGCCGGTGAGCCGCAGCTCTCCGGCAAGGAGTACAAGATCTTCGCCTCGATCGAGGAAGGCATCTCCCAGGACAACGCGAAGAAGGTCGCGAAGATCATTCGCGACGAGGGCCCGAAGGGCGTGAAGGCTCAGGTGCAGGGCGACGAGCTGCGGGTCAGCTCGAAGAGCCGTGACGACCTGCAGGCCGTGCAGGCCCTGCTCAAGGGCAAGGACTTCGACTTCGCGCTGCAGTTCGTCAACTACCGGTGACGTGCCGGTCGTTCCACGGACGCCGGCCGCGCGTACGAGAAAGGGTGGGCACCTCGGGTGCCCACCCTTCTCGCCTGCCGGCTGCGGCCTCGGGGGCGCGCACTCAGTCGCGCGAGTTGCCGAACAGGATGCGGTAGCCGATCAGCAGAACCAGCGCGCCGCCGATCGCGGCGGCCCAGGTGGCTCCGTCGTAGAAGTCCTTGGAGATCGGGTGGTCCAGCCAGCGGGCGGATATCCACCCGCCGATGAAGGCGCCCGCGACGCCGATCAGTGTCGTGCCGATGAAGCCGCCGGGGTCGCGTCCCGGCAGCAGGAATTTGGCGATGGCTCCGGCCAGCAGCCCCAGAATGATCCAGCTGATGATGCCCATGCCGTGAACCTGCCCCTTCGTGCTGTACCTGTGCTGTGATCTTGCTCGCACAAGGCTGTGGTCATACCGCTCTCGGCTGTTTCTTGCCGTTCTGCGTTTCGCTCTTCTGTTCGTTCCTTGTTGCTGAGGAGGACGTCTGCGCGACGGTGGCCGGTTGCACTGATCAGTAGGGTGCGGTTCATGACACAGTCCGAGCCGGCCCGTCCGGGTTCGTCCGAATCCGGGTCCGCGTCCGCGTCCGGGTCCGCGTCCACGTCCGGTGCTGGATCCGGGGCTGGATCCGCGAACGGCGCGGCGGAGTTGCGGCGGACGCTCGGCGTCGGGGACGCCGTGGTCATCGGCCTCGGCTCGATGGTCGGTGCGGGGATCTTCGCCGCGCTGGGGCCCGCGGCACGGGCCGCGGGATCCGGGCTGCTCCTCGCGCTGGGCGTCGCCGCCGTCGTCGCCTACTGCAACGCGACCGCTTCGGCACGCCTCGCCGCCCGATATCCCGCGTCGGGCGGAACGTACGTGTACGGCCGCGAGCGGCTCGGCGAGTTCTGGGGATATCTGGCGGGCTGGTCGTTCGTCGTGGGCAAGACCTCCTCGTGCGCGGCGATGGCGCTCACCGTGGGCACGTACGTGTGGCCGGGACAGGCGCACGCGGTGGCCGTCGGGGCGGTGGTGGCCCTGACCGCGGTGAACTACGGCGGTGTGCAGAAATCCGCGTGGCTGACGCGGGTGATCGTCGCGGTCGTCCTCGCGGTCCTCGCTTCCGTCGTGGTCGTCTGTCTGACCTCGGGGGACTCCGATGCCGGGCGGCTCGGCGCGGGCGTCTCCGGGGGTGCCTCCGGAGTGCTCCAGGCGGCCGGACTGCTGTTCTTCGCCTTCGCCGGGTACGCGCGGATCGCGACCCTCGGCGAGGAGGTACGGGATCCGGCGCGCACCATTCCGCGCGCGATCCCGCTCGCTCTGGGTATCGCACTGGTCGTGTACGCGGCCGTGGCGGTGGCTGTCCTCTCCGTGCTGGGGCCGACGGGGCTCGGGCAGGCGACGGCGCCGCTCGCCGACGCGGTGCGCGCCGCCGGGGCACCGGGGCTCGTCCCGGTCGTACGGGTGGGTGCCGCGGTGGCGGCGCTCGGCTCCCTTCTCGCACTGATCCTGGGGGTGTCGCGGACGACGCTGGCCATGGCCCGCGACCGGCATCTGCCGAGTGGGCTGGCCGCCGTGCATCCGCGCTTCCGGGTGCCCCATCGGGCGGAGCTCGCCGTCGGGGCGGTGGTCGCGGTGCTGGCCGCGACGGTGGATGTGCGGGGTGCGATCGGCTTCTCCTCCTTCGGGGTGCTGGTGTACTACGCGATCGCCAACGCCTCGGCGTGGACGCTGGGTTCGGCGGCCGTGTCGCGGGTCCTGCCCGCGGTGGGTCTCGCGGGGTGCCTGACGCTGGCTTTCGCCCTGCCGCGGATGTCCGTGGCGGTGGGGGTGGGTGTGCTGGCGGTGGGAGCGGGTGTGTACGGGGTGCGGTGGCGGTTTCGCGCGCGTTGATCGCCTGCGCTTGTGCCTGCGGCTGGCTTCGTTGGTGTGGGGTGCCGGGGGCTGGGGGGGGCGTGGGTGCGTGCGGGTAGGTGGGGGCTGGGTGCGCAGTTCCCCGCGCCCCTTGACGGAGCTTGGGCCGGTGGCCATCGTGCGGGTTGTCGTGGGTTGCTCGCGCCGTTCCCCGCGCCCCCTGCTAGGGCTGGGGCCGGTGGCCATCGTGCGGGTTGTCGTGGGTCGTTCGCGCCGTTCCTCGCGCGCCCCTTGACGGGGCGGGCGGGTGTTACGACGTTCGGGTCGGTTCCGTGCGGGTGCGGAAGTCGGTCCAGGGGGGCAGGTCCGTGTCGTCGTTCAGTTCGTCGTACCAGCCGGTGCCTTGGAGCCAGGTGTCGAGCCAGGCCGTGAGGGTGGGCGCGTCCACGTACCAGGCGTGGTCGGCGTCGTCGGCGTTCGGCTCGAACAGGAGCACCGGGGCGTCCGGCGTACGGCAGTCCACGCACGCGTACATTCCGCAGCCCCAGTGGGATATCGGCAGGATGCCTTCCGGCCAGGGCCAGTCGGGGTCCTGGCGGCCGCTCTCGCGGTGGGCGAGGTACTGCGCGACGACCGCCGGTTCTCCCGAGGGCGGGCTGTCGAGCAGGGGCAGCAGACCGTGCTCCGGGCCGAACCCTCCGTCCCCTATCCGCAGATAGAGCGCGGCGAGCAGCGGTGGGACGGAGAAGCCGAGGGCGGACTCGGCGCGGGCGAGCGTGGCGGCGTCCACGGGGTCGGGGAGCGAAGGCCAGCCCCACGGCCGCGAGTTGTGTGCCTCGGCGAGGACACGTACCAGCAACTGCTCGATCTCGGTCATGCATTCATGATGCAGCGCGCCTCTGACAATCGGGCGGGCCTGTGGATAACCCTCGGACGAGCGGCTCTCAGTCGAGACGGACGTCGATGCCCTCGTCCACGAGGAACGCGAGGAGTTCCTCGAACGTCCACGGGCGGTGGTCGGTGCGCGGGACAAGGCCCAGGCAGCGGCGGGCGACCTCCGCGTCGTGCCAGACCAGGGTGAAGGGCCGTCGGGTGCCCCAGCGGCCGCGGAGGCAGTCGTCGAGGGCGTCCAGGCCCCGGCCGAAGTAGCCGCCCGGTCCGTTGACCGCCTCGCCGAGCGCGCAGAAGAAGCCCGGTTCGTCGATGATGTGGCGGCCGTCGAGGTGATGGGTACGGCCCGGTTCCGCGTCGGGCTTGCATGCGTCGTGGCGGGCCAGCGCCGTGGTCAGCCAGTGCCGGCGGCCTTCCGCGCCGCACCGGGCCCAGAGGCCGGGCTCGGTGGGCCGGCCGGTGTCCCACAGTTCCCAGACCTCCTCGGCCGCGGTCGGCGGCCGGTCCGACCAGGGTTCCAGCGTCAGGTCCACCAGGCCGGGGCCGCGCGCCGAGGGGATCCAGGCGACGAGTTCGCCCTCGACGGCCGACTGAATGGGGCGGCCCGCCGTGTCGACGCGTGTCAGCTTGGCGTGTCCGAGGTCCTCCTCGCCCGCGTCCAGGGCCGTGCGGAGGGCTCCGCGCGGGGAGCAGCCGAGCAGTCGCACGGGTGGTTCGACGAGGTCCGGCCGGCTGTGCGTGACGTGCGCCAGGTCCCGGCAGCCGCCCCAGGGGTCGTCCTGCGCGCCCAGCAGCCGGTAGCCCGGGGAGAGCGGCGGGCACTGGGGATAGTCGAAGGGGTTGTGCGGGGACTCGCGCGCTCTCACGGTGATGTCGCGCAGCGCCAGGTCGCGCGCGCACGGGCGGTCACCGAGGACGCGTACGTCCTCCAGGGACCACGCTTCGACCCGCTCGCCGTCCTTGTCGAGGATCTCCAGGACGAGGGTGCCCAGAGGCGCCGATCCGTCGGCACGCGCGCGCAGGAGGGCTTTGCCCAGCTCTCCCTCGGGGACGCAGCCGAGCAGTTCGTACGTGCCGCGCGCGGGAGCCGGCGGATCGCAGAAGAGGTTCTCGGCGTCCGCGCACAGCGCCCAGACCTCGTCGTCCTCGGCGTCGGCGTCGTACGCCGTCAGGGCGTACTTCGGCCTCCGCACCCCTGGCGCCGCCCTATCGGACCGACGACGTGAACGGCTGGTCCGTACGCACGATCTCGCGTCCCAGGGGGAACAGCGAGACCGGGATCAGCTTGAAGTTGGCGATGCCCAGGGGGATGCCGATGATCGTGACGCACTGGATGAGGCCCGTGACGATGTGGGCGAGGGCCAGCCACCAGCCGGCGAGGATCAGCCAGAGGATGTTGACGATGAAGGACGGCGCCCCCGCGTCACGGCGCTCGACCGTCGTCCGGCCGAACGGCCACAGCGCGTAGGTGCCGATGCGGAAAGCGGCGACGCCGAACGGGATCCCGATGATCGTGATGCACAGCAGCACGCCCGCGAGCAGGTAGCCGAGGAACAGCCAGAAGCCGCTCAGGACGAGCCAGATGATGTTGAGGATTGTCTTCACTGCTGGCGACCTGCCATCTGTTCGAGCCGGGCGATGCGCTCCGCCATGGGCGGGTGCGTTGAGAACATTTTGGAGAGTCCCCGGCCCGGACGGAAGGGGTTGGCGATCATCATGTGGCTCGCGGTCTCGATGCGCGGCTCCGGAGGCAGCGGCAGTTGCTTCGTGCCCGCCTCCAGCTTGCGCAGGGCGCTCGCGAGGGCCAGCGGGTCGCCGGTGAGCTGCGCGCCGGACGCGTCCGCCTCGTACTCCCTGGAGCGGCTGATGGCGAGCTGGATGACGGACGCGGCGAGCGGGCCGAGGATCATGATCATCAGCATGCCGAGGAGGCCGGGGCCGTCGTCGTCGTTGGAGCGTCCGATCGGGATCAGCCAGGCGAAGTTGACCAGGAACATGATCACGGAGGCCAGGGCGCCGGCGACGGACGAGATGAGGATGTCGCGGTTGTAGACGTGGCTCAGTTCGTGGCCGATGACGCCGCGCAGCTCCCGCTCGTTCAGGATGCGCAGGATGCCCTCGGTGCAGCACACCGCGGCGTTGCGGGGGTTGCGGCCCGTCGCGAACGCGTTCGGTGCTTCCGTCGGGGAGATGTACAGGCGGGGCATGGGCTGGCGGGCCTGTGTGGAGAGCTCGCGGACCATTCTGTAGAGCGCCGGGGCCTCGAATTCGCTCACCGGGCGCGCGCGCATCGCGCGTAGAGCCAGTTTGTCGCTGTTCCAGTACGCGTATGCGTTCGTGCCGATCGCGATGACCAGTGCGACGACGAGACCCGTACGCCCGAAGAAACTGCCGATGACGATGATGAGTGCGGACAGTCCCCCGAGGAGTACGGCGGTCCTGAGCCCGTTGTGCCGGCGGTGCACGGTACGCCCTCCAAATCGTGCGGCAGGGGAACCCTTGCTTGTCGATCTCTGACGTCACTGGTTCCGTGACTCCACGGTCCAGTGGACCCTCCCTCACTGGTCAACGCCAGGCGGGGAGCTCTAGTTCCCTTGTGCGCACGGGCTCGCGCGTCGGCTGTCCGGGTGATGGACGCACAGCCCCGCACGCGTGTCTGTGCGGGGCTGGCGGCCTTCACGCGCGCGTGAGGGCCGCGGGGACGGGGTCAGAAAAGACCGGTGCCAGAAGAGACCGGTGTCAGAAGAGACCGGTGTCCGAGAAGCGCAGGATGAGCTGAGGCGCCCCGGAGAGCGCGACACCGAGGACGGCGGTCAGGGCGATCGCCGCGGTGAGGGGGGCCGGGACGCGGTGCGACTCGGGTTCGCCCTCGGGTGCGCGGAACAGCAGGGTCGTCCACTGGAGGTAGTAGAAGAGCGCGATCACGACGTTGACGGCCATGACCACGGCGAGCCAGCCGAGTCCCGCCTCGACGGCCGCCGAGAAGACGGTGACCTTCGCGAAGAGACCGATGATGCCCGGCGGCAGACCGGCCAGGCAGAGCAGGAAGAAGCCGAGGACGAGCGCGGCGAGGGGGCGGGAGGCGTACAGGCCGCGGTAGTCGCTGATCCGGTTCAGCGGCTTCGTACGGGCCACCAGGGCGGCCACCGCGAACGCTCCGAGGTTCACGGCGGCGTACATGAGGGCGTACGCGACGGTGGAGCCGATGGCCTTCTGGGCGTCATCGGAGTACGCGGCGGCGGCGATCGGCACCAGGAGGTAGCCGGCCTGTCCCACGGAGGACCAGGCGAGAAGCCGTACCGCGCTGTACGCGCGCGTGGCCACTTGCCGCAGGGCGCCGACGTTGCCGATCGTCATGGTGAGGGCGGCCAGGGCGGCGAGTGCCGGGCCCCAGACGTCCGCGTACGACGGCAGGGCGATCACGGTGACGAGGATCAGGCCGGAGAAGCCGACCGCCTTGCCGACGACCGACAGGTAGGCGGCGACCGGGAGAGGGGCTCCTACGTAGGTGTCGGGCACCCAGAAGTGGAAGGGCACGGCGGCCGTCTTGAAGGCGAAGCCGACGAGGGTCAGGACGACGCCCGCCTGGGCGAGCGTGTGCAGTTGCGGGTCGACTTCCTCGATCCTGGTGGCGATCTCCGTGAGGTACAGGGTGCCGGTCGACGCGTAGACGAAGCTGACGCCCATGAGGCTCACGGCGGTCGCGGTGACCGAGGACAGGAAGAACTTGAGGGCCGCTTCGGAGGACTTCCGGTCGCCGTGCTTGATGCCGACGAGGGCGAAGGCGGGCAGGGAGGCGACCTCCAGGGCGACGATCAGCGTGGCCAGATCGCGCGAGGCGGGCAGCAGGGCTGCGCCGGCGGCCGAGGAGAGCAGCAGGAACCAGAACTCCCCTTCGGGGAAGGCCTTGTCGGCGTCTCCACCGGCGTCAGCGCCTCCACCGGCGTCCTTGCCCGCGTCCTTCAGGGTGGTCATCGACAGGAGTGCCGCGAGGAGCGCGCCGCCGAGGACGAGGAACTGGACGACCAGCGTGAACCGGTCTGCCGTGTAGCTGCACACGTCCGCGTCGCCCGTCAGGCAGAACGTGGAACGGTCGCCGTCCAGGAGGGGCAGCAGAGCCAGCGCGGCGAGGGCGAGCCCCGCGACGGAGACCCAGCCGAGCAGGGCCTTCTTTCTGCCGTCCACGAAGAGGTCGGCCACGAGCACCGCGAGTGCGACGACCGCCGCGATGGTGGGCGGGGCGATCGCGAGCCAGTCGACGGACTGCACCAGGGACGCTGCCTGGTCCTGAGCCTGGGGGCTCATCGGGTGCCTCCTGAGAGGAGCTGCTGCACGGCCGGGTCGGTCAGGCCGAGGAGTGCCTTGGGCCAGAGCCCGGCGACGACGGTGAGGACGACGAGCGGGGTCCAGGCGGCGAACTCGTACGTCCGGACGTCGGGGAGCTTCGGGCTCCCCTGCTCCGAGTACCCGGAGTGCTCCGAGTGCTGCGAGGTGTCGCCCATGCAGACCCGGCGGACCACGACGAGCATGTACGCGGCCGTGAGCAGGGTGCCGAACGCGGCGATCGCCATGAACGTCAGGAACGCGGGCCTGCTGAGACCGTCCGCCGGGTCGAACGCGCCGAACAGCGCGAGCATCTCGCCCCAGAACCCGGCGAGGCCCGGCAGTCCGAGCGAGGCGACGGCGGCGAAGGCGAGCAGCCCGCCGAGGCGCGGGGCCCTGCCGTAGAGCGCGGCCCCGGTCGTCCGCGCCAGGGTGTCGAGGTCGGTCGTGCCCGTGCGGTCCTTGAGCGCGCCGACGAGGAAGAAGAGCAGGCCGGTGATGAGGCCGTGGGCGATGTTCGCGAACAGCGCGCCGTTCACGCCGGTCGGGGTCATCGACGCGATGCCGAGGAGCACGAAGCCCATGTGGCCGACCGAGGAGTACGCGATGAGGCGTTTGAGGTCGCCCTTCGCGCCCTGCTTGGCGAGCGCCAGGCAGGCCAGCGAACCGTAGACGATCCCGACGACCGCGAAGGCCGCGAGATACGGGGCGAAGGTGCTCATGCCGTCCGGCGTGATCGGCAGCAGGATCCGGACGAACCCGTACGTGCCCATCTTCAGCAGGACTCCGGCCAGCAGGACCGAGCCGACGGTCGGGGCGGCGGTGTGCGCGTCCGGCAGCCAGCTGTGGAGCGGCCACATCGGCGTCTTGACCGCGAGCCCGATCCCGACCGCCAGAACGGCGATGACCTGCACCGATGTGGTCAGCGCGGGGTGATTGTCAGTGGCGAGTGCCACCATGTCGAAAGTGCCCGCCTTGATTCCGATCAGGAGCAGGCCCAGCAGCATGATCACGGAACCGAGCAGTGTGTAGAGGATGAACTTCCAGGCGGCGGCCTGCCGTTGCTCACCGCCCCAGCGGGCGATGAGGAAGTACATCGGGATGAGCACCATCTCGAACGCGAGGAAGAACAGCAGCAGGTCGAGGACGGCGAAGGTCGCGAGGGTGCCGGACTCCAGCACGAGGACGAGCGCCACGAATGCCTTCGGGGACGGGCCCGACGGCATTTTGAAGTAGGAGTACAGCGCGCACAGGAAGGTCAGCAGCGCGGTCAGCACGAGGAGGGGGAGGGAGATGCCGTCGATGCCGAGGTGGATCCGCACGTCGAGTGCGGGGATCCAGCTGATGTCCGTCGTGGCCTGCATCTTCGACGGATGGTCGTGGTCGAAGCCGAGCGTGAGGACGATCGCGGCGATGAGTACGGCGCCGGTGACGGTCGTGCCGTGCCGCAGCACGGCCTGCTCGGGCGACTTCCCCTTCAGCCCGGGCGGGGCCGGCAGGAGAGCTGCGGCGGCCCCGATGAGCGGAGCGACGACGATGAACGCCAGAAGAAACTGCATCACGGACTCGTTGATATCGATCACGCCTGCTCACGCTCCCGCGGTGGCGACGAGGAGGGCGGCGACCACCAGGACGACGGTGCCGGCGAGCAGCGCGCTCACATAGGTCTGCAGATTGCCGGTCTGGGCGCGCCGGACGGCGGCGCCGAGCCAGCGGGGCAGGGCGCCCGCGCCGCGCACGTAGGTGTCGACGACCTCGCGGTCGAGGAACCGGACGAGTGCGGCCGCGGCCTGGACCGGGCGGACGAAGAGCGCCGCGTACACCGCGTCGAGGTGGAAGCCGACGGCCGCGTGGCGGTGCAGCGGGCCGAGCAGCAGGCGGCCGGGGTCCGACGGGTCGGGTGCGGAGGCCACGTCGCCGTACGCGGGTTCGTGGCTGGCGATGGCCTCGGCCTCGACCAGGCCGCCGTCGGCGTCCGGGTGGGCGGCGACCGCGCCCAGCGGGACACGGCCGGCCATGGCGGTGGTGTGCCGCCACGCGCCGTACGTGACGATGCCGCCGACCAGGGCGACACCCGTGCCGAGGACGGCGGTGGTGAGGGTCGGGGTGAGGTCCCGGCCGTCGAACCAGTCGGGGAGCACGCCGGTGGCGAGTCCGAAAGCCAGTGACGGGAGGGCGAGCAGCCACAGCACGGAGTTCATGGCGACGGGCTGCTTGCCGTGGTCGGGGGCCTCGGTGCCGTGGCCGTGGAAGGCGAGCAGCCACAGGCGCATCGCGTAGGCGGCGGTGAGCAGGGCCGTCACCAGGGCGGAGACGAGGACGATCCAGCCTGCGGCTCCGGGGACGCTCTCGGCGTGGCCGACGGCGGCGTGCTCGGCGGCTCCGAGGACGGACTCCTTGGAGAAGAAGCCGCTGAAGGGCGGGATCGCGGCGAGCGCGAGGAGCGCCACGCTCATCGTCCAGTAGGCGTCGGGGACGCGGGCGCGCAGGTCCTTCATCCGGGACATGGCGGCCAGCGAGTTGGTGCCGGCGGCGTGGATGATCACGCCGGCCGCGAGGAACAGCAGCGCCTTGAAGGCGCCGTGGGCGAGGAGGTGGAAGACGGCGGCACCGCGGTCGCCGACGGCGAGGGCGCCGGTCATGTAGCCGAGCTGGCCGATCGTCGAGTAGGCGAGGACCCGCTTGATGTCGTCCTGGGCGAGCGCGGCGAGGGCCGAGCCGGCCATCGTCACGGCGGCCATCACGGCGAGGACGACCAGTGCGGCCGCGGAGGCGGCGAAGACCGGGAGGAGCCGGGCGATGAAGTAGACACCGGCGGCGACCATCGTCGCGGCGTGGATCAGCGCGGAGACGGGCGTGGGGCCCGCCATCGCGTCGGGGAGCCAGGTGTGGAGCGGGAACTGCGCCGACTTGCCCGCCACTCCGGCGAGGAGCAGCAGGGCGATCAGCGTGGGGTGGTCGAGTCCGCCGCTCGCGACGTTGCCGAGGATCTTCGTGATGCGGAACGAACCGGTGTCGGCGGCGAGCGCGAACAGGCCGATCAGGAAGGGGACGTCCCCGAGCTTGGTGACGAGGAAGGCCTTGATGGAGGCGGCGCGTGCCTCCGGGGTCTCCCAGTAGTGGCCGACGAGGAAGTACGAGCAGATGCCCATGATCTCCCAGCCGACCAGCAGCACCATCAGGTCGCCGGAGTAGACGACGAGCAGCATGGCGGAGGTGAAGAGGGAGACGAGAGCGGCGTACGAGGAGTAGCGCGGGTCGTGGCGCAGGTAGCCCGTGGAGTAGATCTGCACGCAGGTCGCGACCAGGCCGACGAGGATCGCGACGAGGGCGGCGAAGCCGTCGATGTGCAGGGCGAGTTCGACGGGGACCGAGCCGGTGGGGGTGAGCTCGGTCGCCGCGTCCACGGCCTGTCCGCCGCCCTGGCGCACGGCGACGACCGCGGCGAGTGCGAGGGCGGCGACGGAGGTCAGGACGGCGAGGGGGCGGGCGAAGCCGGGGGCCGTGCGGCCCAGGAGCAGGCCGGCCACGGCGCCCAGGAACGGGAGGAGGGGGACGAGGACGGCGAGGGTGGTCGTGGTCACGCGGTGGCCTCAGCCTTCTCGGCCGGTTCGCTCCGGGCGGACTCGGAGTGGTCGGAGTCGTCGTCGGGGTCGTCGTCATCGCCGGGCTCGGCGGTGTCGCGGAGCCTGTCGATGTCCGCGGTGCCGCGGTTGCGGTGGACGGCGAGGACGATCGCGAGGCCGATGCCGATCTCGGCGGCGGCGATGGCGATGGTGAACAGGGTCAGGGCCTGGCCGGAGTGCAGTGTGTCCCGGGCGGTCTTGCTGAGCCAGACGTCGAAGGCGACGAGGTTGAGGTTGACGGCGTTGAGCATCAGCTCGACGGACATCAGGACCAGGATCGCGTTGCGGCGGGCGAGGACTCCGTAGAGGCCGGTGCAGAAGAGGAGGGCGGAGAGTACGGCCGGGTAGGCGAGGTGCATCAGCGGGCGCCTTCCTTGTCGCTGTCGCTCCGGGTGGCGGCGCTCCGGGTGGCGCCGGTTCGCGGGCTCGCAGGACGCGGGGGGCTCGCGGCGGTCGCTCCCCGGGCCGTCTCCTGCGCCTTCGCCTTCGCCTTGCGGGAGAGGACGATCGCGCCGACCAGTGCGGCGAGCAGCAGGACCGAGAGGGCCTCGAAGGGGAGCACCCAGCTCTGGAAGATGCTCGCGCCGGTGACCGCGGTGGAGCCGGCGGCGGCGCCGTCCAGGTCGATCCAGGTCGTCCGGAAGGCGTCGACGACCACCCAGACGAGGGCGGCGGCCGCGGCGAGCGCGACGGCGAGGGCGGCCCAGCGGTTGCCGGAGTCGGCGTCCGGGGAGCGGCCGATGGGCGCCCTGGTGAGCATCAGACCGAAGAGGAGGAGGACGACGACGGAACCGACGTAGATGAGGACCTGCACCCAGGCGATGAACTCGGCCGTGAGGAGGAGGTATTCGACGGCGAGGCCGCCGAGGGCGACGACCAGCCACAGGGCGGCGTGCACCAGTTGCTTCGTGGTGACCGTGACCACGGCGGCGCCGAAGGTGACCAGGCCGACGAGGAGGAAGGCGATCTCGACGCCGGTCGGGGAGAGGAAGCCGTGCGCCTCGGCGGCGGTGGTCGTGGCCCGTGCCGCCGAGACGGTGGCCGCGGCGGGAGTCACGATGCGCCTCCCTGCGGCGGGTCGGTGGGGTCGGTGGGCTCGGCCTGCGGCTGTGCCTGGGGCGTTTCCTGGGGCGCTGCCTCGGCCTGGGCTGCTGCCTCGGCCTGCGCCTGCGCCTGGGCCTCGGCCTGCGCCTGGGCCGTGGCGAGTTTCTCGGCGGTCTTGCGGGCGGCGGCGATCTCCTTGGGTTCCTCGGCGCCGGGGTCGAGGGCCGGCGGGGCCGGGACGGTCCACATCCAGTCGCGGAGCTTGTCGCGTTCGTGGGTGAGTTCGTGGATGTCGGTCTCGGCGTACTCGAACTCGGGGGACCAGAAGAGGGCGTCGAACGGGCAGACCTCGATGCAGATACCGCAGTACATGCAGAGGGAGAAGTCGATGGCGAAGCGGTCGAGGACGTTGCGGCTGCGCTCGCGGCCACCGGGGGCGGCGGCCGGGACCGTCTCCTTGTGGGAGTCGATGTAGATGCACCAGTCCGGGCACTCGCGGGCGCACAGCATGCAGACCGTGCAGTTCTCCTCGAAGAGCCCGATGACTCCGCGGGTGCGGGGCGGGAGTTCGGGCTGGGCGTCGGGGTACTGCGCGGTGACGGTCTTCTTCGTCATCGTGCGCAGGGTGACGGCCAGGCCCTTGGCCAGGCCGGAGCCGGGAAAGGGGGACATGGTTACGCGATCACCACCTTGACGATGCCGGTGAGGGCGATCTGGGCGAGGGAGAGGGGGACGAGGAGGGTCCAGGCGAGTTTCTGGAGCTGGTCCTCGCGCAAGCGGGGGTAGGTGACGCGCAGCCAGATGACGACGAAGGCGAGGACGGCCGCCTTCAGCAGGGTCCAGACCCAGCCGAGGCCGTCGGCGCCCCACGGGCCGTGCCAGCCGCCCAGGAAGAGCACGGTGGTCAGGCCGCACAGGACGACGATCCCGGCGTACTCGGCGAGGAGGAACAGGGCGAAGCGCAGACCGGTGTACTCGGTGTACGCGCCGAAGATGATCTCCGAGTCGGCGACCGGCATGTCGAAGGGCGGGCGCTGGAGTTCGGCGAGGCCCGCCACGAAGAAGACGATCGCGCCGACGATCTGCCAGGGCAGCCACCACCACTCGAAGGCGTCGACGATGCCGGGCAGGGAGACCGTGCCGGCCGCCATGGCGACCGAGGCGGCGGTCAGCAGCATGGGGAGTTCGTACGCGAGGAGCTGGGCGGCGGTGCGCAGACCGCCGAGGAGGGAGAACTTGTTGGCCGAGGCCCAGCCCGCCATGAGCGAGCCGAGGACGCTGACGCCCATCACGGCGAGGACGAAGAAGACGCCCGCGTCGACGACCTCGCCGACCGCGCCCTCGCCCGGGCCGATCGGGATGACGAGGAGGACCATGAGGTACGGGAGGAGGGCCACGGCGGGGGCGAGCTGGAAGACGCGGCGGTCCGCGCCGGCCGGGACCACGTCTTCCTTCTGGGCGAACTTCACGCCGTCCGCGACGAGTTGGGCCCAGCCGTGGAAGCCGCCCGCGTACATGGGGCCGAGGCGGCCCTGCATATGGGCCATCACCTTGTGCTCGGCCTGACCCACGATCAGGGGGAACGTCAGGAACACGACGAAGACGACGAGGAGTCGCAGGGCGACGTCGAGCGCGTCGTTCACTGCGCGCCTCCTGTGGGGCTTTCGGAATCGTCGGGATCGTCGGGGTTGTTGTCGGTGTCGCCAGGAGAGTCAGGTGCGTCGGAGGCGTCGGGGGCGTCCGGGTCTGGCGAAGGCTTGCCGGACCGTGGCTCCGTCGGTGCTGCGGGCTCGTCGAAAGCCGGGCGGGCCTGGTGCCACGGGGCATCCGAACCGCGCGGCGCTGCGGGCGCCTTCGGCTCGGCGGAGGCGTTTGGCTCGGGTGCCTTTGACTCGGCGGACGCTTTCGGCTCGGTCGGAGCGATCGGTTCGGTCGGCGCCGTGGGTGCGGGCGCAGGCTCAGGTGCGGCCGAAGCCGTGGCAGGCGGTGGCGGCGACGGTGGCGTCGGCGTCTGGCTCGCCGAGCCGCCGGCCGCCGTGCGGGTCCGTCGCGGCGGGCGTTCGCCGGTCGCGCCGGGCGCGCCCGCCGCTCCCCTCGCACCCGCCGCGCGGCCCGCGCCTCGGGCCGGGCGGGCGGGGGCCGGGGGGAGTTGGCCCTTGAGGGGGCCCCATTCGTTCGGGTCGGGGACTCCCGGCGGGAGCATCTGGCGGCGTTTCGGGCCGCCGTGCTCCGACTCCCCCGGCTCCTTCGCGCCCGGCCAGGCCTTCGCCACGCGGGCCGCCAGGACGAAGTCCTTGCGCAGGGGGTGGCCCTCGAAGCCCTCGGGCAGCAGGAGCGGGTCCAGGCCGGGATGGCCCTCGAAGGTGACGCCGAACATCTCGTGGGTCTCGCGTTCGTGCCAGGCGGCGCCCGCGTAGACCTCGACGGCGGAGGGGAGGACGGGTGAGGAGTGCGGGACCGTCGTGCGGACGAGGAGACGGCGTACGGGGGCCAGCGCCACGACGTGGGCCGAGACGCGGAAGCCGGCGCCCGGTTCCGTGCCGGGTTCGTCGACGGCGCTCAGCCAGTCGAAGTAGGTGCAGCCCAGGGCGTCACGCGCGCTCCGCAGGGAGGCGAGCCAGGCGGCCGGGGGCACGTCGACCGTCAGCAGTTCGTACGACTCCTCGGCCGTGGCGTCCGGGCCGAAGAGCTCCGTCACGGGAGCGGGGAGCCACCCGGTCGCCCCGGTCGCCCCGGTCATCGGGCGTCCTCCGCGGCCGAAGCCGTGGTCGGCCCCGCGGCCGAAGCCGTTGCCGTCGCCTCGGCCGAAGCCGTGGTCGTCGTCTCGGCCGGAGCCGATGTGGGCGCCGCGGCCGGCGGCTGTACGAGGCCGCTCTGCAGCGCGGCCACGGAGGGGCGGCCGGCGCCGGAGGACGCGTACCGCTCCCCCAGGGACTCGCGGGCGATCTTCTCCTGGAGCTTGAGGATGCCCTGGAGCAGCGCCTCCGGGCGGGGCGGGCAGCCCGGTACGTACACGTCGACGGGGATGATCTGGTCGACGCCCTTCGTGACGGAGTACGAGTCCCAGTACGGGCCGCCGCAGTTCGAGCAGGCGCCGAAGGAGATGACGTACTTCGGCTCGGGCATCTGCTCGTACAGGCGCTTCACGGCCGGGGCCATCTTGTCGGTGACCGTGCCGGAGACCACCATCAGGTCGGCCTGGCGCGGGCCCGGTGCGAACGGGATGACACCGAGGCGGATGAAGTCGTGACGGGCCATCGACGCCGCGATGAACTCGATCGCGCAGCAGGCGAGTCCGAAGTTGAAGACCCAGAGCGAGTAGCGGCGGCCCCAGTTCAGGACCACCTTCATCGGCTCGGGGGCCAGCCGGGCGAGCGCGCCCAGCCGCTTCGGCTCAGGCAGCAGCACCGGCTCGGGAGCCGACGGGGCCGACGGGGCCGGGGCGGCCGAGGACGTCGACGGGGTCGAGGCGGCCGTGGGGGTCACGTCCATGTGAGGACGCCCTTCTTGTATGCGTACAGCAGACCGACGGCCAGGAAGCCGAGGAAGATGAACATCTCCACGAGCGTCGCCGCGCCGTAGCCCGGCGCGGCGAAGACCGTCGCCCAGGGGAAGAGGAAGATCGAGTCGACGGCGAAGATCACGTACAGGAACGCGTAGACGTAGTAGCGGACCTGGGTGTGGGCCCAGCCCTCGCCGACGGGGTCGACCCCGCACTCGTACGTCATGAGCTTCTCGGGGGTCGGGACGACGGGGCGCAGCAGGCGGCCCGCTCCGAAGGCGACGGCGACGAACAGCACGCCGACCACGGCGAGCAGTCCGACGACGGAGTAGGACTGGAAGTAGTCCGCCGCGAGAGAGGTACCGGCGGCCGAGTCACCGGCTCCGGTTCCCGTGGTTCCGGTCGCCGCGACCATGGTCGGTTCCGGCACGTCCGCCCCTCGCTCCCTGGCCTGGATGACCTCGTGTGACCTGGTGTGATCTCGTGCGACAAGCCCGTACGACTCCGCACGACAGGCCTGTGCGACTCCGTACGACGAGCCCGTACGAGTCCGCAGGACCACGCGTGCGCCTGCGTGCGCGCCGTGCGGTGCGCCGCGTTCGACGATCTGTACGCACCGGAGTCTAGGGCCTGCTAAAGGGACCGTAAGCAGCCCGTCACGGTTAGGCATGGTGCGGTTGGGTTCCCGGGCCGCGGTCGAAGGGGGCCGGAGCCGTCGATGGTGGGGTTTTCCCCCGGAGACGGAGGCGGCCCACCTCATGGCGCCGCGGGCCGCGGTTCGACAAAGTGGCGCCTATGACCGAACGCATTCCGGCCGTCGACACCCTGGGCATCGGCACCGACAGGCCGCCACCCCCGCGCTTCGCCTACGACCGGCACACCTGGAAGGAGATCGCGCATCTCCTGGCCAACCTGCCGTCGTCCCTCGTCGGCTTCACCTATGTCGTCACCGTGCTGTTCCTGGGAGCGGGGCTGACGGTGACGGTGATCGGGCTGCCGGTGCTGGCGTTCGGGCTGCTGGGCGCGCGCCAGCTGGGGAAGTTCGAGCGGATGCGGGCCAGGGGGCTGCTCGGGGTGCGGGTGGACGAGCCGAGCCCGTTGCCGTTCCGCGGGCGGGGCGGGTTCTTCGGCTGGCTGTGGATGGCGCTGAAGGATCCGGTCGGCTGGCGGACCGTGCTCTACGAGCTGATGCGACTGCCGTGGAGCATCATCACCTTCACCCTCATGCTGACGTCGTTGTTCGTGCTGTGGCCGGTGCTGCCGTTCCTCGCGCGCGGCCTCGCCAACGCCGACCGGGCCATGGTGCGTGCCCTGCTGTCGCCCTCCGACGAGCTGGAACAGCGGATCGCCGAACTGGAGTCTGACCGCGGGGTGGTCGTCGACACGGCCGCGGCCGACCTGCGGCGCATCGAGCGGGACCTGCACGACGGGGCGCAGGCCCGGCTGGTGAACCTCGCGATGGGGCTCGGCCTGGCGAAGGAGAAGCTGCTGGAGGGACAGGCCGACGAGACCGTCGCGGCGATGGTCGACGAGGCGCACGGCGAGGTGAAACTGGCGTTGCAGGAACTGCGGGACCTGGCACGCGGTATCCACCCGGCGGTCCTCACCGACCGCGGTCTGGACGCGGCGCTGTCCTCGGTCGGCGCCCGCTGCACGGTGCCGGTGAAGGTGACGGCCGACCTCCCGGCCCGCCCGGCCGCGGCCATCGAGGGCATCGCGTACTTCACCGTCTCCGAACTCCTGCAGAACGTCAGCAAGCACAGCGGGGCGCGGTCCGCCTCGGTCGACGTGTGGCGTTCGGAGAACCGCCTGCTCATACAGGTCTGGGACGACGGCCGCGGGGGCGCCTCCCTCGACGGCGGTACGGGGATGGCGGGGCTCGCGGACCGGCTCGGCGCGGTGGACGGCCTGTTCGTCATCGACTCGCCGGTCGGCGGACCGACGACGATCACGGCGGAGCTGCCGTGGCGGGACCGGACGGAGTGACACCCAGGGGGAAGCCCTGATCATGCGGCAGCCCTCAGGAGGGGCGACGCCCCCTGACGCCCCCGAACGCCCTCGCCCGGGGCGCGTTCGGGGGCGTATGTACGTGCGCCCGTCCCCCGGGGTAGGGAAAACCCCCCTCCCGAGACGCCGACGCGCTCCATGTTCCGCGGGCGCCGCACCCAGCAGAGTGGAGTTACACCAGCGGACGGCTCAGCTGAACGAACGCGAGCAGCTGACGGACAGGAACGGACGGCGGCCATGGCCACGGAGTACGGACAGGGATACGGGTGGGACGACGGCCCCGGATTCCGGGGGGAGGGCACCGGGGAGCGGTGGCACCGGCTCCCCGCCGCGCTGCGGGCGCCGATCGAGGGCCGCAGCCTGCGTGAGTTCGTCTACCTGCTGCTGAGTCTGCCGATCAGCATCTTCATGTTCACCTTCGCCGTGACGATGATGTCGCTCGGCGCGGGCCTGCTGATCACCTTCCTCGGCGTCCCGGTGCTCGCCGCGGGACTCGCCGGCTGCCGCGGACTCGGCGCGCTGGAACGGGCGCGCGCCCGCGGCCTGCTGGGGCTCGACGTCGCCGCGCCGGAACCCCTGCGGATGCGCAAGCAGAGCCCCATGGGGTGGATGGGGGCCACGCTGAAGAGCGGCGCGTCCTGGCGCCACCTCCTTTACACGGTCATCCACTTCCCGTGGGCCGTGTTCGCCTTCTCCGTGGCCATCACCCTCTGGACGACCGGCTGGACCCTGCTGACGTACCCGCTGTGGTTCTGGGTCTTCCCCATGTCCGGTGGACAGGACGGACTGCAGCTGTACGGGGACGAGGCGCACCGCGTCTACCTGGACAACCCCTTCGAGATCACCGTGACCGCGCTGGTCGGCCTGCTGCTCACCCTCGCGACGCCGTGGATCATTCGGTCGCTGACCCTGGTGGACCGACTCCTCGTGGGCGGGCTGCTGGGCCCTTCGAAGCTGGCCACCCGCGTGGTGGAGCTGGAGTCGGACCGGGGTGTCGTGGTCGACACGGCGGCGGCCGACCTGCGGCGCATCGAACGCGACCTGCACGACGGGGCGCAGGCCCGGCTGGTGGCGCTGGCGATGGATCTGGGGCTGGCGAAGGAGAAGCTGGCGGAGGATCCGGAGGCGGCGGCGCGGATGGTGGGCGAGGCGCACGGTGAGGTGAAGACGGCGTTGCAGGAGCTGCGGGATCTCGCCCGCGGGATCCATCCCGCCGTGCTGACCGACCGGGGTCTTGACGCCGCGCTGTCGTCGGTCGCCTCCCGGTGCACCGTGCCCGTGCAGGTCGAGGTCGATCTGCCGGCCCGGCCGGTGCCCGCCATCGAGGGGATCGCGTACTTCACGGTGTCCGAGCTGCTGCAGAACATCAGCAAGCACTCGCGGGCCACCCGGGCGACGGTCGATGTCTGGCGGATCGAGAACCGGCTGATGATCCAGGTCGTCGACAACGGGGTCGGTGGGGCGGATGCCGGGGCGGGGTCCGGGCTTGCGGGGCTCGCTGGGCGGCTCGACGCGGTGGACGGGATTCTCGTGGTCGATTCGCCCGCGGCCGGGCCCACTCGGGTGACCGCGGAGTTGCCCTGGCGGGCGGCCTGAGGTTCTGCTCCCGGGGAGGCGGGTTTTTCTTCCCCGGCCCCGCCCCTTCCCGAAACCGGGGGCTTCGCCCCCTGCCCCCCTCAAAGACTGAAAGATTGCGCAGTTCCCCGCGCCCCTGGATGGGGGCGCGGGGAACTGCGCTGCCGGCCACTCCGCGCTCGCCCCGCGAGGGGAAACGTGCCGCGCACAAGCCCCGATGCTGGGATGCTGGGTGCGGACGTTTGTGCGGGACGGGCTGGGGGGCCGAGAATCGTGGAGGACAGAGTGCGCGTGGTCATCGCCGAGGATTCAGTGCTGCTTCGGGAGGGCCTGACCCGGTTGCTGACCGACCGCGGGCACGAGGTGATCGCCGGCGTCGGGGACGGGGAGGCGCTGATCAAGACGATCACGGAGTTCGCGGCGCAGGACGCGCTGCCGGACGTCGTCGTCGCGGACGTCCGGATGCCGCCGACCCACACGGACGAGGGCGTGAAGGCGGCCGTGCAGTTGCGCAGGCAGCATCCGGGGCTGGGCGTCCTGGTGCTGTCGCAGTACGTGGAGGAGCAGTACGCCACCGAACTGCTGGCCGGTTCCACCACCGGCGTCGGCTATCTCCTCAAGGACCGGGTAGCCGAAGTGCGGGAGTTCGTGGACGCGGTCGTCCGCGTGGCCCGCGGCGGCACCGCTCTCGACCCCGAGGTCGTCGCGCAGCTGCTCGGGCGCAGCCGGAAGCAGGACGTCCTCGCGGGGCTCACCCCGCGCGAGAGGGAGGTCCTGGGGCTGATGGCCGAGGGGCGGACCAACTCCGCGGTCGCCCGGCAGCTCGTGGTCAGCGACGGCGCGGTCGAGAAGCACGTGAGCAACATCTTCATGAAACTGGGCCTGTCCCAGAGCGACGGGGACCACCGGCGCGTGCTCGCGGTCCTGACCTACCTGAAGTCCTGAGCCGCCCGAAGTCCCGAGAGCTACCTGATGCCCCGGGAAGCTGACACTGTGCCAGGGGTCGGTGTCAGGAGTCGGTGCCAGGTGTCAGGGGTCAGGGGTCGGTGCCAGGGGTCGGTGTCGGCGGCCCGCGTCAGAGGTACAGCGTGGTCCGAGTGTGAGAACCGAGAATGTGTACGGAGCGTCTTCATAGGTAACTCCGGGGGGCGGAGCAATCGTGGCAAAACAGGATGTACGACAGTCTCGAAACGGCGTCCGTCATGAGCGCTTCCCGGGGCGGGCACCCCTTGCCGACGTAGGGTTGGGCCCGGGGTGGAAGCCTGCGTGAGGGCCACACCCGGACAGCCGCCTCGAAGGAGGTTCACTTCAGTGACCAGTCAGGTCAGCAGTCCAGCTGAGCAGGCCGACGGAGCCGTCGTAGGAGAACAGCGCAAACCGGCGGGTGAGAAGGACGTACGCCGGCTCGATCGGGTGATCATCCGGTTCGCGGGGGACTCGGGTGACGGTATGCAGCTCACCGGAGACCGTTTCACCTCCGAGACGGCATCGTTCGGGAACGACCTTTCGACACTGCCGAACTTCCCCGCCGAGATCCGTGCGCCCGCAGGAACACTGCCGGGCGTTTCTTCTTTTCAGCTGCATTTCGCCGACCACGACATCCTCACGCCGGGCGATGCGCCCAACGTGCTGGTGGCGATGAATCCGGCCGCGCTGAAGGCGAACATCGCCGATGTTCCGCGCGGCGCGGAGATCATCGTCAACACGGACGAGTTCACCAAACGGGCGATGTCGAAGGTCGGGTACGCGGCCAGCCCGCTGGAGGACGGTTCGCTGGACGGGTTCTCCGTGCACCCGGTGCCGCTGACCACGCTGACCGTCGAGGCCCTGAAGTCGTTCGACCTCACCCGCAAGGAGGCCGAGCGCAGCAAGAACATGTTCGCGCTGGGCCTGCTGTCGTGGATGTACCACCGGCCGACCGAGGGCACCGAGAAGTTCCTGCGGACCAAGTTCGCCAGGAAGCCGGACATCGCGGCGGCGAACATCGCCGCGTTCCGGGCGGGCTGGAACTTCGGCGAGACGACCGAGGACTTCGCCGTCTCGTACGAGATCGCGCCGGCCACCCAGGCGTTCCCGACGGGCACCTACCGGAACATCTCCGGGAACCTGGCACTGTCGTACGGGCTGATCGCCGCCTCCCGGCAGGCCGACCTGCCGCTGTACCTGGGCTCGTACCCGATCACTCCCGCCTCCGACATCCTGCACGAGCTGAGCAAGCACAAGAACTTCGGTGTACGCACCTTCCAGGCCGAGGACGAGATCGCGGGGATCGGGGCGGCGCTGGGCGCGGCCTTCGGCGGGTCGCTCGCGGTGACCACGACGTCCGGTCCTGGCGTGGCGCTCAAGAGCGAGACGATCGGGCTCGCCGTCTCCCTCGAACTGCCGCTGCTGGTCATCGACATCCAGCGCGGCGGGCCCTCGACCGGGCTGCCGACCAAGACCGAGCAGGCCGACCTGCTGCAGGCGATGTACGGGCGCAACGGCGAGGCTCCGGTGCCGATCGTGGCGCCCCGCACACCCGCCGACTGTTTCGACGCGGCCGTCGAGGCGGCCCGCATCGCGCTCGCGTACCGCACGCCCGTACTGCTGCTCTCCGACGGCTACCTGGCCAACGGCTCGGAGCCGTGGCGCATCCCCGAGACCGACGAACTGCCCGATCTGCGGGTGCAGTTCGCGCAGGGGCCCAACCACACGCTGGACGACGGCACCGAGGTCTTCTGGCCCTACAAGCGCGACCCCAAGACGCTGGCCCGGCCGTGGGCGATCCCGGGCACGCCGGGTCTTGAGCACCGCATCGGCGGCATCGAGAAGCAGGACGGCACGGGCAACATCAGCTACGACCCGGCCAACCACGACTTCATGGTCCGCACCCGCCAGGCGAAGATCGACGGCATCGACGTCCCCGACGTGGAGGTCGACGACCTCACCGGGACGGCGAACACGCTGGTCCTGGGCTGGGGTTCGACCTACGGACCGATCACCGCCGCGGTACGCCGGCTGCGGGCCGCCGGGGAGCACATCGCGCAGGCCCACCTGCGTCACCTCAACCCCTTCCCGCGCAATCTCGCCGCGGTGCTGGGGCGTTACGACAAAGTGGTCATCCCCGAGATGAACCTCGGCCAGCTGGCCACGCTGGTCAGGGCGAAGTACCTGGTGGACGCCCACTCGTACAACCAGGTGAACGGCATGCCGTTCAAGGCTGAGCAGCTCGCCACGGCTCTCAAGGAGGCCATCGATGGCTGAGACGACCACGGAAGGCTCGGGCACGATCGAGGCGCTCACTCTGGTGCCCAAAGCCGAGGCCAGGCAGTCCATGAAGGACTTCAAGTCCGATCAGGAAGTGCGCTGGTGCCCCGGCTGCGGCGACTACGCGATCCTCGCCGCCGTCCAGGGCTTCATGCCCGAACTCGGCCTGGCGAAGGAGAACATCGTCTTCGTCTCGGGCATCGGATGCTCGTCCCGCTTCCCGTACTACATGAACACCTACGGGATGCACTCCATCCACGGCCGCGCGCCCGCCATCGCCACCGGGCTCGCCTCGTCACGGCAGGACCTGTCGGTGTGGGTCGTCACCGGTGACGGCGACGCGCTGTCCATCGGCGGCAACCACCTGATCCACGCGCTGCGGCGCAACGTGAACCTGAAGATCCTGCTGTTCAACAACCGGATCTACGGACTCACCAAGGGCCAGTACTCGCCGACCTCCGAGGTCGGGAAGATCACCAAGTCCACGCCGATGGGCTCGCTCGACGCGCCCTTCAACCCGGTGTCGCTGGCGATCGGCGCGGAGGCGTCCTTCGTGGCGCGGACCGTGGACTCCGACCGCAAGCACCTCACCGAGGTCCTGCGGCAGGCCGCCGCCCACCCGGGCACCGCCCTCGTGGAGATCTACCAGAACTGCAACATCTTCAACGACGGCGCCTTCGAGGTCCTCAAGGACCGCCGGCAGGCCGAGGAGGCGGTGATCCGCCTGGAGCACGGGCGGCCGATCCGCTTCGGCGCCCCGCTGGAGGACGGCCTCGGCTCCAAGGGCGTCGTACGCGACGCGGTGACCGGGGATCTGAAGGTCGTCACCGTCACGCCGGAGAACGAGCCGCTGATCCTCGTCCACGACGCGCACGCCGCCTCACCGACGACGGCGTTCGCACTGTCCCGGCTCGCCGATCCGGACACACTGCACCACACGCCGATCGGGGTGCTGCGGGCCGTGGACCGGGCTGTCTACGACACGCAGATGGCCGATCAGCTCGACTCCGCCATCGAGCAGAACGGCAAGGGGGATCTGTCCGCGCTGCTCACGGGTGGGGATGCGTGGACGGTTGTCGGATAGGGGTTTTTCCTGCCGCTCCGCGGAGAGGTCGGCTCGATGGCTGCGGGTGCGTCGTGGCCGGTCGCGCAGTTCCCCGCGCCCCTGACGGGGCGGGGCCCGGTCGTTCCGTCTACGACCGGGCCTCGTCGTATGCCTGGCGTGCTTTTTCCACCGCGTCCATCCGTTGTTCGGTCCACAGGGCCAGGGCCAGGACCTGTTCGGCGGCCTCCCTGCCCAGGTCGGTGAGGGAGTAGTCGACGCGCGGGGGTATGACCGGCTTGGCGTCGCGGTGTACGAGGCCGTCGCGTTCCAGGGTCTGCAGGGTCTGGGTGAGCATCTTCTCGCTGACCCTGCCGATCGCCCGGCGCAGCTCGCTGAAGCGGTGCGGGCGCTCCCTCAGCTCGATCAGGACGAGGACGCCCCAGCGACTGGTGACGTGCTCCAGGACGAGGCGGTAGGGACACATCCCCTCGCCGGTGGAGTACTTGTCCACGATCGGACTCGCCGCCGGACCCGCCGCCGGGCCGGTCGCCGCCGGGCTGCTCTCTTCCGATGCACTTACCGTCATGGAGGTACCTTACTTCAAAGTGGGTACTTTCCCAGAGTTAGTGCAGCTCCTATGGTGAGTACGTACCCACCCCACAAGGAGTTGTTTCCACCATGAGCATCGTCGTCACCGGAGCCACCGGACACCTCGGCAAGCACGTCATCGCGGGGCTGCTGGAGAAGGTCCCGGCCGACCAGGTCGTCGCCGTCGTCCGCAACAAGGAGAAGGCGGCGGACTTCGCCGCCCGCGGCGTGCGCATCGCGGTCGCCGACTACAACGCTCCCGAGACGTTCGACAGCGTCTTCTCCGCCGGCGACCGGGTGCTGCTCGTCTCCGGCAACGAGTTCGACAAGGGCCGCGTCGCCCAGCACAAGGTCGTCCTCGACGCCGCCAAGGCCGCCGGGGTCGCGCTCTTCGCGTACACCAGCGCCCCCGGCACGCTGACCGCGGCGCTGGCCGACGACCACCGGGGCACCGAGGCGGCGGTCCTGGAGTCCGGTGTGCCGTACGTCCTGCTGCGCAACGGCTGGTACAACGAGAACTACACCGAGAACCTCGCCCCCGTCCTCGAACACGGCGCCGTCGTCCAGGCCGCCGGCGAGGGCCGGATCTCCACCGCCTCCCGCGCGGACTACGCGGCCGCCGCCGTGGCCGTGCTGACCGGTGAGGGCCACGAGAACAAGACGTACGAGCTGGGCGGCGACACCGCCTTCGGCTTCGCCGAGTACGCCGCCGTGGTGGCGCAGGCGTCCGGCAAGGAGATCGCGTACAACGCCGTCCCCGCCGAGACGTTCAAGGGCATCCTGACCGGTGCCGGCCTGCCCGCGCCGTTCGCCGAGATCCTGGCCGGTGTCGACGTGTCCATCGAGAAGGGCGAGCTGATCGTCGACACGGGCGACCTCTCCCGGCTGACCGGCCGTCCGACCACGCCGATCGCGGAGTCGGTCGCGGCGGCGCTCAAGGGCTGAGGCCCCTCGCCGGTCCCGGTCACGGATCCAGTCCCGGGTCCGGTCACGGGTCCGGTCACGGCCCTCCCGGGACCGCGTAACCCCCGCCTGTCATGACCGTATGGCGATACGGGCATGACGTGCGGGGGTTCTTGGCGCTACCTTCTTGGAGTTTGCAGCCACAACGAAAGAAGGGCCGTGCCGGTGGAGTCCGAGGGCGAGAAGCACATAGGTCCGGACACGGGTCCGGAGTCCAAGGGCGAACAGCGGATCGGCCTGCTGAACGGTTTCGCGGCGTACGGCATGTGGGGGCTCGTCCCCCTCTTCTGGCCGTTCCTCGAACCCGCGGGCGCCGGAGAGATCCTCGCCCACCGCATGGTCTGGTCCCTCGGTTTCGTGCTGATCGCCCTCGTGGTGATGCGGCGCTGGGCCTGGGCCCTCCCCCTGCTGCGTCAGCCGCGCAAGCTGGGCCTGATCACCGTCGCGGCGGGCGTGATCACCATCAACTGGGGCGTCTACATCTGGGCCGTGAACAGCGGCCATGTGGTGGAGGCGTCGCTCGGGTACTTCATCAATCCGCTCGTCACCATCGCGATCGGCGTCCTGCTCCTGAAGGAAAGGCTGCGGCCCGCCCAGTGGGCGGCGGTCGGCACCGGCTTCGCCGCGGTGCTCGTCCTGACCGTCGGCTACGGCCAGCCGCCGTGGATCTCCCTGTGTCTCGCCTTCTCCTTCGCCACGTACGGCCTGGTGAAGAAGAAGCTCAACCTCGGCGGCCTGGAGTCGCTGGCCGCGGAGACCGCCGTCCAGTTCCTGCCCGCGCTCGGCTATCTGGTGTGGCTGTCGGCCCGGGGCGACGCGACCTTCGGCGGTGAAGGCGCCGGGCACGCGGTGCTGCTGGCCGCGACCGGTGTCGTCACCGCCCTGCCGCTCGTCTGCTTCGGCGCGGCGGCGATCCGGGTGCCGCTGTCCACGCTGGGACTGCTCCAGTATCTGGCGCCCGTGCTCCAGTTCCTGCTCGGCATCCTGTACTTCCACGAGGCGATGCCCCCCGAGCGGTGGGCCGGGTTCGCCCTGGTGTGGGCCGCGCTGTCGCTGCTGACCTGGGACGCGCTGCGCACGGCCCGCCGGTCGCGGACGGCCCTGCGGAACGCGGCGATCGCCGCGGCGTCCGCGACCGCGGAGGCGTCTGCGGAGGCGTCGGCGTCAGCCGAGGCGTCGGCGGCCGGGGTCACCGAGGTGGCCGGGCAGGAGCAGGCGGGCCGCCCTCAGTAGTCGGTGTCCTTGCCGAGGAACAGCTCGGCGAATCCGGCCGCGGCGGCGGGCGAGCCGAGGGTCCGCCGCATCCTCGCCAGCGCGACCCCCGCACGGAACGGATCGCCGGACGAGACACCGTGGTACACCTCGGACAGCCACTGCGAGAACTCCTGGTACTGCCACACCCGCCGCAGACACCTCTGCGAGTAGTCGCGCAGCCCGCTGTCGTCCCCCTTGCCGTAGTGGGCGACGAGCGCGTCGCCGAGCAGCAGGGAGTCGTGGATCGCGAGGTTCATGCCCTTCGCGCCGATCGGTGCGAGCAGATGGGCCGCGTCCCCCACCAGATACAGCCGCCCGTACGCCATCGGCTCCACCACGTAGTTGTGCATGGCCAGGACCCGCTTCTCGATCAGCTCGCCCTCGACGAGCGGCCGGGCCCCCTCCGCCGCGAGCCGTTCGTGCAGCTCGGACCAGACGCGGTCGTGCGACCAGTTCTCCGGGTCGTCGCCCGGCGGGCACTCCAGGTAGTAGCGGGTGACCTGCGGGCTGCGGGCCATGTGCCCGGCGAACCCGCGCGGATGGATCCCGAAGACCACGCAGTCGGAGGACGGGGGCGCCTCGGCGAGGAGGGCCAGCCAGCCGACGCCGAGGTCGTGCCGGGCGATCGAGACGTGCTCCGCCGGCATGTGGTCGCGGGTCACACCGCGTGCGCCGTCGCACCCCGCGACGAAGTCGCAGTCGAGCCGTACGCGTTCGCCCGTCTCCGGATCCGTGTACGCCACCGAGGGCCGGTCGGTGTCCGTCCCGGCCGGCTCGACGTCACGGACGCCGAAGCGGATGTCGCCGCCGCGGACGTCCGCGTACTCACGCACCAGGTCGGTCACCAGGAGCGGCTGCGGATAGACGTAGTGCCGCTGCCCCGACACACCCGTGTACGGGAACCGGTGGCTCTCCCCCGCGAACCGGAACTCGCACTCGGTGTGCACCACCGTGTTCTGCAGCAGCCGGTCCGCGAGGCCCCGGCCGTCCAGCGCGCGTACCGCCCATTCCTCCAGGAAGCCCGCGCGCGGACGCTGCTCGATGAACTGCCTGCTCTCGTTCTCCAGCACCACGCAGTCCACGGAGGCGGCCCGCAGGATGTTGGCCAGCGTGAGCCCGGCGGGGCCTGCGCCCACGACGACTACGCGGGTGCGTTGGGCGGAGGCGGGGGCGTCTGCGGTCATACGAACAGTATGGCGAGTTCGAGGGGAGCGCCTGAGGGGTTTTCCTCGCCCCCGCCGCCCCTACCCGTTCCCGTCCCTGCCTCAGGGGCTCCGCCCCCGAACCCCCGCTCCTCAAACGCCGGAGAGGCTGAACCACTCAGGGGCGCGGGGAACTGCGCAATCGTTGAGGCCCGCCCCCACCGGACCCGCAGACGAACCCTCGCTCCTCGAACGCCGAAGGGCTGAACAACTCAGGGGCGCGGGGAACTGCGCAATCGTTAAGGCCCGCCCCAGCACGCCCAATGGGTCCCACCTCGCACAGGTTCCGCCTATAAATGGTCACCATGACCGAACCACTGCACTGGAAACTCGTCGTCGACGCCGCCGACCCGCACGCCCAGGCCGATTTCTGGGGCGCCGCCCTCAACTACCTCGTCGAGGACCACAGTTCGCTGATCGAGCGACTGCTGAGCGTCGGCGCCGCACCTCCCGAGCTGGTCGTCGAGTCGCACGGCCGCCATGCCTGGCGGGACGCGACCGGCGTACGGCACCCGCAGGACCCGTACCAGGAGGAGACCGGCGTGGGGCTCGGGCGGCGGCTGCTGTTCCAGCGCGTACCGGAGCCGAAGACCGTGAAGAACCGGCTGCACATCGATCTGCACACCGAGGCCGGGAAGCGGGACGCGGAGGTGGCGCGGCTGACCGGGCTCGGGGCGACGGTCGTCCGCGAGGTGAGGGAACCGTCGGGCGAGTGGGTGGTGATGGCGGACCCGGAGGGCAACGAGTTCTGCCTCCACTGAGCCGCATCCGCTATGCGAACGCCGCTGACCGGATTGTGCTCTTGACGGAACGTCAACCTCAGCTTCACCATCAGGCACCAATTTCCGCAAGGAATCCAAGGAATCCAAAGGAATTCGGAGCCCCCCACATGAAGCTCTCCGTTCCCGGACGCGCCACGGGTGCCGCCGCTCTGGCGATCGCCGCGTTGCTCACGACGAGCGCGATAGCCGACGCCGCGCCCGCGCGCGTGGCCGCCGCACCGGACATACCCGTGGCCAACGTCAAGGCCCATCTCACCCAGCTGCAGTCCATCGCCACCGCCAACGGCGGCAACCGCGCCCACGGCCGCGCCGGCTACAAGGCCTCCCTCGACTACGTGAAGGCCAAGCTGGACGCGGCCGGATTCACCACCGCCATCCAGCAGTTCACCTCCTCCGGCAGCACCGGCTACAACCTGATCGCCGACTGGCCCGGCGGCGACACCAACCAGGTCGTCATGTCGGGCTCCCACCTCGACAGCGTCTCCGCGGGACCCGGCATCAACGACAACGGCTCCGGTTCGGCGGCCGTCCTGGAGGCCGCGCTCGCCGTGTCCCGGGCGCAGTACCAGCCCACCAAGCATCTGCGGTTCGCCTGGTGGGGAGCGGAGGAGCTGGGCATGGTCGGCTCGCGCTACTACGTCAACAGCCTCACCACCGCCAACCGCGCGAAGATCAGCGGCTATCTGAACTTCGACATGATCGGGTCGCCGAACCCCGGCTACTTCGTCTACGACGACGACCCGGCCATCGAGAAGACCTTCAAGGACTACTTCACCGGCCTCGGTGTCGCGACCGAGATCGAGACCGAGGGCGACGGCCGCTCGGACCACGCCTACTTCAAGAGCGCGGGCATCCCCGTCGGCGGCCTCTTCACCGGCGCCAGCACCCGCAAGACCGCGGCCCAGGTGACCAAGTGGGGCGGCACGGCGGGCGTGGCGTTCGACCGCTGCTACCACTCCTCGTGCGACACGACGACGAACATCAACGACACCGCCCTGGACCGCAACAGCGACGCCCTCACGTACGCGGTGTGGGAGCTGTCGGAGTAGCCCGGCCCGGCCCGCTCCGGGGGTAGGACCTACCGACGACTGCATGCGTGTGCATATACTGCATACGCGTGTAGTCGTCGGACGCCCTACATGACGGAGCCCTCATGACCCGCCACTTCCTCTTCCTCCTGGGCAGCAGCCGCGGCAACGGCAATACGGAACTGCTGGCCCGCAGGGCCGCCGAGCAGCTGCCCGCCGATGTCACCCGGCGCTGGATCGATCTGGCCGAGCACCCCCTCCCCGACTTCGAGGACCTGCGCCACGACAGCGACCACGTCCGGCCGTCCGGCGACCACCGGGCGACGCTCCTCGACGCGACGCTCGCGGCGACGGACCTCGTCATCGCCTCACCGCTGTACTGGTACTCCGTGTCCGCGTCCACCAAGCGCTACCTCGACCACTGGTCGGGCTGGCTGCGCACCCCCGGCATCGACTTCAAGGAGACGATGGCCGGCCGCACCCTGTGGGGCGTCACGGCGCTCGCGCACGAGGAGGAAGAGGTCGCCGGTCCCCTCATCGGCACCCTCAACCACTCGGCCGCCTACCTGGGGATGCGCTTCGGCGGCGTCCTCCTCGGCAACGGCAGCAAGCCCGGGGACGTACTGAACGACTCCGGTGCCCTGGCCGCCGCCAAGACGTTCTTCGCCCAGGAACCCCCGCTCGCCCGCTTCCCCTACGAGAGTTGAGCCGGCTCCGAGGGCCGGCTCCGAGGGGCCGCTTGCCGCTCGCTACGCGGTGATGTCCTTCGCCGTGAACCGCGCCCAGGCCGCCGCGCCGAACACCGCCGCGTACAGCGCCTGGAGTTCCAGGTTGCGTATCAGGTCGTCCCAGTAGACGGGGTCGCGCATGAGGTCGGCGAAGGACAGCCAGTAGTGCGAGAAGATGTACGGCTGTATCGCGTGCAGCTGGGGGATCTGGTCGAGGATCTGCACGGTGATGAGCAGACCTACGGTCGTCGCCATCGCCGCGATCCCGCTGTTCGTGAGCGTCGAGACGAACAGCCCCAGCGCAGCGATCCCGACCAGCGACGCGGCCACGATCAGCGCGATCAGCAGGGCCCGGCCCAGCCCCTCGCCGAAACTGATACGGGTGCCGGAGATCGTCGTCAGCTCGCCCAGCGGGAACAGGAGCGCGCCGACGACGAGCGCCGAGGTCGCCACGACGAGGGTGGCGATGACGCAGAAGGCCAGCGTGGTCGCGTACTTGGTGATCAGCAGGCGTGTCCGGCCCGCCGGTGCGACCAGCAGATAGCGCAGCGTCCCCGCGTTGGCCTCGCCCGCGATCGCGTCGCCCGCGATGACGCCGACCGCCATCGGCAGGAAGAACGGCAGCGTGGCGGCCAGCGCGGTGAACACCAGGAACAGTCCGTTGTTGGTGATCTGCGCGATGAACGCGGGCCCCTCTCCCCCGCCGCCTCCGGCGGACGACCCGTCGCTCGTCTCGATCTTGACCGCGATGCCGACGAGCACCGGCACCGCGGCGAGCACCCCGAGCAGTGCGATCGTCCGCCAGCGGCGGAGCGTGGTGGCCAGTTCGTTGCGCAGCAGTCCGAGGGTCCACAGCGGGCTCGGCGCCCGGCCCGCGGCGGCTCCTCCCGTGCTCTTCTCCGTCGCCGACGGCTCGGCGGTCTCAGCCCGCGACATCGAAGCCCTCCCCGGTGAGCGCCACGAACGCGTCCTCCAGCGAGGCCCGTTCGATCCCGAAGCCGCGGACGCGGACGCCCGCCGTGACCAGTGCCGCGTTCACCTCGGCGAGCTCGCGGTCCGGTGGATCGGCGCTCACCCGGTCCTCGGCAACCACGACATCGCTCAGCCCCTGCTCCTTCAGCACCCGGGCCGCGTCGCCCGGATCGGGTGTGGTCACGACGAGCCGGCTGCGCGCGCCAGCCGCCAGCTCGGCCACCGGGCCCTGGGTGATCAGCCGGCCCTGCGCCATCACCGCGGCGTGCGTGCAGACCTGCTCGATCTCGTCGAGCAGATGCGAGGAGAGGAACACGGTCGTGCCGTCCGAGGCCAGCTCACGGACCAGGGCGCGGATCTCCCGCATCCCCTGCGGATCGAGTCCGTTGGTCGGTTCGTCCAGCACGAGCAGCTTCCGGGGCTGCAGCAGCGCGGCAGCGAGCCCGAGCCGCTGCTTCATCCCCAGCGAGTAGGCCTTCGCCTTCTTGCCGGCGGCGGCCGTCAGCCCGACCCGGTCGAGCGCGCTCGCCACGCGCGTGCGCCGGGTGCGCGGGTCGGCGGCCGGGTCGGCGGAGTCGTACCGCAGGAGGTTGTCGCGGCCGGAGAGGAAGCCGTAGAGCGCGGGGCCCTCGATGAGCGCGCCCACATGCGGGAGCACGGCCGCCGTGGCGCGCGGCATGGGCCTGCCCAGGACGCGGGCCGTGCCGGAGGTCGGCTCGATCAGCCCCATCAGCATTCTGATGGTGGTGGTCTTGCCCGAGCCGTTCGGTCCGAGGAAGCCGAAGACGCTGCCCGCCGGGACGGCCAGGTCGAGGCCGTCGACGGCGAGCTGTCCACCGCGGTAGCGCTTGGTCAGCGCGCGGGTGGCGATCACGGTGTCACCCGTGTCACCCGTGTCACGTGGGGCCTTCGTGCCGCCCTCACCCGTCGTGTGCCCGTCCGCGGTGGACAGTTCCGCCATCGACTCCCTCACTTCGCCTTGCCCTCGGGGACCCGCGGTCACGGGGCCGACGGGTGTCGGCAGGTGACGGCGGGACCTACTTCGCCGCGTCGGCCGCCTTCACCAGCGCGTCCTTGGTGACCGCGCCCGCGTAGACCTTGCCGTCGTCCGTGATCAGCGCGTTCACCAGGCGGGTCGAGAAGACCGTGCCCGAGCCGAACTCGCCGCTCACCTGGTCGCCCAGCGAGTCCAGGAACCGGCCCGCGTCGCCCCCGCCGGAGCCCTCCGACGGCAGGCCCTCGCCGCCGGTGTCGAATTGGGCGATGGAGCTCCAGCCCTCGCCTATGACGTTCAGGCCCTGGAACTCCTTGCCCAGGTCCTCGCCGCCCTTGCCGCTTCCGGGACGGGCCTTGTCCCCCTTGTCCACGTCGCCCCTGCCCGCCGGGCCGCCGGACTTCGACTCGTCGCCCTCGGTGACCTTCGCGCCCTTCGGCGGGGTGAAGTCGAAGGTGGAGGCGGCCGGCCTGGAGAAGTCGACCTTGGTGAAGCCCGCGTCGACGACGGCCGCGCCGCCGCTCGCCGGGGTGAGGGTGAACTTCAGCGGCAGGCCGGTCTTGGCGTCCACGGCGATGGAGATCGCGCCGACCGTCGAACCGGACTGCTTCGGCTCGATCAGCAGCTTGTAGGCGTCCCGCCCGGCGATCCGCGCCGTACCGTCGACGGTCACGGACGTCGTGTCGTCCGACGCCTTCAGCGCCTCCTCGGCCAGCTCCTTGGGCGTGGCCGGCACATCTCCGGACCTGCCCTTCGCCCCCTTCTCCGCGGAGTCGGAGGAGGCGGCGGCGTCCTTCACGTGGTAGGCCTCGTTCGACTTGCTGTCGTACGCCCACACCTCGTCGCCGTTGTGGATCACGCTGTACTCGGCGGCCTTGTCGAGGAGCGACAGCTTCTGCTTGTCCTCGCCGTCGGACGCGACCCGCAGGGTGTGCGTACCGGACGCCAGTTCCATCAGCTTGGACGAGGGGTCCGCGGACGAGCCGTCGCGCCCGCCGCCAGTGGCAGCCCCGCCGAGGCTGCTCTCCAGGCCGCCGAGGTCCGGCAGGCCGAGGTCCGTGCTGATCTTCACCGTGCCGGACAGCTGCTGTACGTCCGAGGCGGCGATCTTCTCGATGAGCTGCTGGGCGCTGACCTTCGGCAGGTCGGGGTCGCCGGAGCCCGCGAACGCCGGGACCAGCCCGATGGTCGCCGCTGCCACCCCCACCACCGCGACGGGGACGACATACCGCGCGGCCTTCTGCCGGCCGCCGCGCCTGTCGTCCGCCTCGTCCTCGGTCGTGCTGTCGTCGGATCCGTACGGTGCCATGTGTGCCCTACCTCCGTTGTCGGCGGCGGCTAACCGTCCACGCACTCGTCCACCCTGGCCGCCATTGTCACCCGAACTGCTGTGAAGTGGTGTGTCCCATCTGACCAAATCGGTCGGCCGAAAGCGTCAGACCTCGGAGCCAACTCCTTGTACACCTGGGGTATGACATGGGTGGACGGCGCCGCCCCCCCGACCCGTAGGGGTCGCGCGGGGAGACACCGTCCGTGTGACTCGCCGGGGCACGCTGAAACCCTTCGCCCGCCCTCGGGGGCCTTCTCTTCGCCTACCGGTTCACGAACGCCTCTCCGTTCACCGGTTGCTACCGGTTCACGAACGCCTCTCCGTTCACGGGTTGCTACCGGTTCACGAAGACGTAGTCCGCCCCGTACGGCACTCCCACGATCGTCCCCACCTTGCAGGAGCCGGCCGGGGCCACCCCGCCCACGGTGTTCAGGCGCAGGATCTCCGCCGTGCCCGCGAGCAGACCCCGGTGCTTGCCGGACTGCGTGGCCCTGAGGTCCAGTTCGGGGATGTTCCTGTCGCCGTTCGGGGTCTTGGAGATCAGCGCACCGGTCACCGCGCTGCGGTCGGCCGCGATCCACTGCGGAGTACCCGAGTTGGGCTTCACGAACGAGTGGGCGATGGGCCCGCCGAGCACGGCGCTCACATCACGCTGCGCGAAGGCCTTGGTGCCGTCGGCCGACTTCTTGCACTCGTAGATCTGCTTGCCCTTGATGACGGAGGCCTGGAAGTTGTTCAGCGCGTGCCGGAAGTCGAAGTCCGTGGTGACCTTGTGGAGCTGGCCACGGACGGCGCCGCCCGGGAACTCGGCGGTGTGCAGGTTGGCGTAGAAGCTGCCCGGGTCGGCCTTCAGCTTCCCGAGCAGGGCCGCGTCCTTCACCTTGACCGTCCCGGTGACCGTGCGTCCCCGGGCGTCGTCCAGCAGCTTGGTGAAGTCGACCTTGACGCCGCCGTTGACACCCTTGGCGCCCTGGTGGATGTGGAGCATGACCGGCTTGCCGGTGCCGCGCCACTTGACGGCGACGGACACCTTGTCGCCCTTGACCTTGACGAATTCGAGCGCCGCGCCGTCCTTGTCGCCGACGGCGGGGCCGCCCTGGACCGGTACCTCGTTCGCGCCGTTCAGGCTGGCGGCGAGGATGGTGCCGCCCTTGCCGCCGGCGAGCGAGCCGCTCCGCACCCCGATGGATCCTTCGCCGTGACCCGCGTGCGCCGCGCGATCCGCGCCCTTGCTCGAATGCGCGCCCCTGCCGGAGCTGCCGCTGTCGGCCATCGCGGGAAGCACGGCGGCGGCGACACCGGCCGCGGCGGCCACCGCGACACCGGTCATGACGAGCTTCCTGCGGCGCTGTGCGAACGTGACGATCGTCCCCATGATTCTTTTTCTCCCCGTAATCCCGCCGACGCCCCCTGCGTCGGCCTCTGCACGGATTACGGAACGAATCTCAGACTGGACTTAATCCAGATGTGTGACCTGCGCCACACGGCGAGGGCCCACCATCGGACGATCGCGCCGCAAGCGGAGAGAGCGGAAGAGACCCGCAGGTCAGCCCGCGCGGTGCACCACCGCGTCGCACAGCTCCACCAGAGCCGCCTTCGCGTCGCACTCCGGGAGCGGCGCCAGCGTGGCGCGGGCGTCCTCCGCGTACCGCACGGTGTCGCGGCGGGCGTGGTCCAGCGCGGGGTGGACGCGCAGCCTGGCCAGCGCCTCCGCGTGCCGGGCGTCGTCCGTCAGGTCGGAGGCGAGCAGTTCGGCGAGGGCGATGTCCTCGGCGAGTCCCCGCCGCTCGACGCGCTCACGCAGCCGCAGGACGGGCAGCGTCGGAATGCCCTCGCGCAGATCGGTGCCCGGGGTCTTGCCGGACTCGTGCGAGTCGCTCGCGATGTCCAGCACGTCGTCGGCGAGCTGGAAGGCGACACCGAGCCGCTCCCCGTACTGCGTCAGCACGTCGACGACCGTCTCGTCGGCGCCCGACATCATCGCGCCGAACCGGCCGGCCACGGCGATCAGGGAGCCGGTCTTGCCGCCGAGCACGTCCATGTAGTGGTCGACCGGGTCGCGTCCGTCGCGCGGTCCCGCCGTCTCCAGGATCTGGCCGGTGACCAGCCGCTCGAACGCCTCCGCCTGGACCCGTACGGCCTCGGGGCCCAGGTCGGCCAGGATGTGCGAGGCGCGCGCGAAGAGGAAGTCGCCGGTGAGGACCGCGACCGAGTTGTCCCAGCGGCTGTTGGCGCTGGGCACCCCGCGGCGCACGTCCGCCTCGTCCATCACGTCGTCGTGGTACAGCGTGGCGAGATGGGTCAGCTCGACGACGACCGCCGAGGGCACGATCCCCGGCGCGTACGGATCACCGAACTGGGCGGCGAGCATCACGAGCAGCGGCCGGAACCGCTTGCCGCCCGCGCGCACGAGGTGCTGCGCGGCCTCCGTGATGAACGGGACCTCGCTCTTGGTCGCTTCGAGCAGTCCCTCCTCGACAGCCGCCAATCCGGCCTGGACATCGGCTTCGAGAGCCTGGTCCCGCACGCTCAGCCCGAACGGCCCGACGACGGTCACGAGGGTCTCCTGTCTGCTGACGCTCTCAACGGCGGTCTCTGGATGCTCTGGGTGTGCTCTGTGCTGTGGGTGTTTGTCGATGTGTCGCTGCTGGCACTCAAGTCAGCGTATCCGGTCGTCTTTCGATCACGATGAGCGCCCGCCCGTCACCTGCCACCACCCTGCCGGACACCCGCCGGCTGATCCCTTTTGCCCCTTCGGTCAGGCCGGGCGGTATCGAACCACGGAGGGTATGTTCGTGATCTGTCGATATGACCGAGAACTGATGGATAGCTCCTGAAAGAGGATGGCTTTTCAGGACGTGGTGCGGGAAGTGGTGGATCTTGTCCCACAGTGCGATCGAAACCGGCTCCGCACCCGATCCGGAGCCCGGGGACGAGCCCCCGGACCCCGCGGACGACCACGCCTTCTTCGGCCAGCCCAGGGGCCTGCTGACCCTGTCCGGGCTTGAGGTCTGGGAGCGCTTCTCGTTCCTCGGGATGCAGGCGATCCTCGTCCTGTACTTCGCGGACACGGTCGCCCACGGAGGCCTGGGCATGTCCGCCGGAACGGCGGCCTCCGTGTCGGCCGCGTACGGGACGCTGGTCTATCTGGTCTCGGTGGCCGGCGGCTGGCTCGCCGACCGGGTCCTCGGCTCCTACCGGGCGGTCCTGTGGGGCGGGATCCTGATCGCCTGCGGCCACTACGCGATGGCGGTGCCCACCGCCGCGGCCACCTGGGCCGGCCTCGGCCTGATCAGCGCGGGCACGGGCCTGCTGAAGCCGAACGTCGCCACCATGGTCGGCAAGCTCTACCGCACCGACGACGACCGCCGCGACGCCGGTTTCGCGCTCTACTACATGGCCATCAACACGGGCGCCTTCGCGGGACCGCTGATCACCGGTTGGCTCGGCGACCACCGGGGCTGGCACTGGGGCTTCTCCGCGGCGGCCGTCGGCATGACCCTCGGTCTGATCCAGTACGTCGCGGGCCGCCGTCACCTGGCCGGACGCGGACGGGCGGCCGAGTTCGCGCTGCCGCCCCGCGCCATGCGCCGCGCGGTCCGGCTGATCGTCCTGGGGCTCCTCGTCGCGGCCGTTCTCGCGGTCATACTGGCCCTCTCCGGAGTGCTCACCATGGACCGCTTCGTGGACCTGCTGACGCTGATCTCGGTGATCGCGCCGGTGGTGTACTTCGCGGTGATGTTCCGCAGCCCGCGGGTGACCCCCGAGGAACGGGGCCGGCTGCGCCCGTACATCGTGCTCTTCCTGGCCTCCACGGTCTTCAACTTCATCCTCTTCCAGGCGTACTCGACGATGATCCTGCTGGCCGCCTCGAACGCCGAGACGACGATCCTCGGCTTCGACTTCCCCGCCGGCTGGTACGCGTCCGCCCTGGGCGCCTTCGAGGTCGCGCTGGCCCCCGTGGTGGCCGCGCTCTGGGTGCGGATGGGGCACCGCCAGCCGCACGCCTCCAACAAGATCGCGTTCGGCGTGGTGCTGGGAGGACTGTCGTTCCTGCTGATGGCGCTGCCGACCTCCGGCCACGACGGCGACGACTACCTGATGTCCGTCTGGTGGATCGTCGGCTCGTACTTCCTGCTGGGGCTCGGCGACATCCTCCTGGAGACCTCCGGCATGTCGGCCACCACGAAACTCGCCCCGAAGGCCTTCGCCAGCCAGACCATGTCCCTCTGGTTCCTCTCGCTGGCCCTCGCCAACGGCATCCAGGCCCAGACCGTGAAGCTCTACGACGACGTCTCCAAGCCCGCGTACTTCGGTGTCAACGGCGCGATCGCCGTGGCCGCCGGTCTGCTCGTGATCGCCGCGGCGCCCTGGCTGCGCCGCACGATGCACCCCGTCCACTGAGGTGACACCCATGCGCATCCGTACGTCCTTCCCCTGCGAGACGTTTCACGAGGACATCCGCGTTCCCCTCGCGGACGGAACCAAGCTCTACGCGCGCGTGTGGCGTCCCGTCACCGAAGAACCCGTACCGGCACTGCTCGAATACCTCCCCTACCGGCTGACCGACTGGACCGCCCCGCGCGACTGGCAGCGCCACCCCTGGTACGCGGGCCACGGCTACGCCTCCGTGCGCGTGGACGTCCGCGGGCACGGCAACTCCGAGGGCCTGCCGGGCGACGAGTACTCCGCGACGGAACTGGCCGACGGGGTCGAGGTCGTCGAGTGGCTCGCCGCCCGGCCCTGGTGCTCCGGCAAGGTCGGTATGTTCGGCATCTCCTGGGGCGGCTTCAACTCCCTCCAGATCGCGGCCCTCGCACCCGAACCGCTCAAGGCCGTCGTCACGGTCTGCTCGTCGGACGACCGCTACGACAACGACGTGCACTACATGGGTGGTTCCGTACTCGCCGTCGACATGCACGCGTGGGCGGCGACCATGCTCGCGTTCGTGGCGCGCCCGCCCGATCCCGCATACGTGGGCGGGTCCTGGCGCGATCTGTGGGTGCAACGACTGGAGTCCGTCGATCCGTTCCTGCACACCTGGCTCGCCCACCAGACGAGGGACGAGCAGTGGCGCCGCGGCAGCGTCTGCGAGGACTACTCGGCCATCCGGGCGGCCGTGCTCGCGGTCGGCGGCTGGCACGACCCGTACCGGGACACCGTGCTGCGCCTCGTGGAACACCTCCCGCCGGACCGCGTACGCGGCCTGATCGGGCCCTGGTCGCACCAGTACCCCGACCGGGGGCTGCCGCCGGGCCCCGCCATCGGCTTCCTCCAGGAGACGCTGCGCTGGTGGGACCACTGGCTGAAGGACACCGGGACCGGGACCGGCACCGAGACCGACACCGGCTCCGACAGCGACAGCGACAGCGGCTCCGGCTCCGGCTCCGGCTCCGGCTCCGGCTCCGGCTCCGGCTCCAGGGTGATGTCCGAGCCGCTCCTCCGCTCGTACGTCAGCGACTCGCACCCTCCCGCGACGGTGTACCCGGTACTGCCCGGCCGCTGGGTCGGCGATCCCGCCTGGCCCTCCCCCCTGGTCGCCCACGTCCCGTACGCGCTCCAGGGCGCCCCCGTGGTGGTGCGCTCCCCCCAGCACACCGGGCTGGACGCCGGCCGCTTCTTCCCCTTCGGCAACGACGCGGACCTGCCGCCGGACCAGCGGGAGGAGGACGCGCGGTCGGTGTGCTTCGAGTTCGAGGTCCCGGAGGAGATCTGGGTACTGGGCCGCCCGCGCGTGCGCCTGAGGCTCACCTCGCCGGTGAAACGTGGACATGTAGTGGCCCGTCTGTGCGACGTGGCACCCGACGGCTCCTCGACCCTGGTCACCCGAGGAGTCCTGAACCTGACAGCCCGTCACGGCCGTGACCAGGTGGTCCCCTGGGAACCGGACTCTACGGAGGATGTGCTCTTCGAACTGAACGGCATCGGCCACGCCTTCCCGCCGGGCCATCGCATCCGGCTCGCCGTCTCCTCCGCGTACTGGCCATGGATCTGGCCCCAGCCTGGCTCGGAGGCGGGCTTCACCCTCACCCCGTCGGGCAGCGTGCTGGAACTCCCGCTCCGCGCCCAGGAGTCGGACCCCGCCATCGTCTTCGAGGAACCGGAGCAGTCGGCTCCGCTGGGCGTGAACTTCCCCGCCACACTGGACGAGCCGCGCCCCGAACGCCTCGTGGTCCGCGATGTCGCCAAGGGTGAATGGCGCCTGGAAGTGGATCCGCGGTACGGCGGCACCCGTGTCTATCCGGACGGTCTCGAATTCACCGAGGACGCGCTGGAGACATACACGATCAATGAGGCGGACCCGTTGTCCGCGCACACCAGGTCCGACTGGTCCGTCCGGCTGCACCGGCCGGAAATGCCGTGGGACGCGAGCGTCGAGACACACTCCGAAATCACCTGCGACGAGACGGACTTCATCACCTCGAACGAAGTGATCTGCAAGGACGGCGACGAAGTGGTGTTCCACCGCACCTGGGAGAAACGGATTCCGCGTACGGCGGGTTGAGCCGGGCCGAGTTCGCCGAGTTCGCCTGCCCCTGGAACCGCCCACGGCGACCGGCATCCCGCCCGCATTCGGCGTCGACAGAATATTGCGTATCACCTTTTTTATGGACATTGGCCGCCCGCGCCAGTGAATTGAGTCACGCCCGCGCGAAGTGATCGTTTTTCCGGTCCCGCCGATTTCCCTTTGCGGAAAGCAAGTTGAACTTCGCCTTCCGCTTTGATCAAGAGATATTCGCCCGACATGGCAGTTCAAAGCCGTCGCTGCGCGAATTCGGGGCTTGTTCACGGCATGTGCTCTCGCATACGTTCACGTCACTCCGGACGGATCGCCTAATCCTGCCGCCGCCCGGAAATCCCAGTCATCCATTCACTCGCGTACGGCAGGAGCGGGGGACCCAGGTAAGCCGCCGGACCGGAAATCGGAACGGCTAGGGGTCAAGTCGCGCACACCACGCGGCCGGGCATCTCCAGTCCGAACCCGACAGCTCACCTCGCAGGCGCCGGAGAGGACATTCGCCATGCCCGCACGAGGCAAGCACCGCCGCCCCAGAAACAGCACCCTCACCCGTGGCATCGTCGCCGCCGGGACGGGCGGAGCCGCGCTCGCGCTCCCCCTCGTGGGGGCCACCGGCGCCCAGGCCGCCACCCCGAACGCGGTCCCGCAGGTCTCGCTGGTCACCTACAAGGTGGTCGAGGGCGACACCCTGTCCAAGATCGCCAAGGCGCACACCACGGGCGACTGGAAGAAGCTGTACAAGGCCAACCGCGCGGTCATCGGCGACGACCCGTCGACCATTCGGCCGGGCCTGAAGCTGACCGTGGGCACGAAGAACGGCGGGACCTCGGCGAAGACCGCCACGGCGTCCAAGGCCTCCACGGCGTCCGCCGTCACCCCTGCCTCGGCGAAGACCTACACGGACGACCTCGACGGCTGGATCAGGGAGTCGCTGGACGTCATGGCCCAGCAGGGCATCCCGGGCACCTACGACGGCATCCACCGCAACATCATCCGCGAGTCGTCGGGCAACCCGCAGGCCATGAACAACTGGGACTCCAACGCGGTCGCCGGTACGCCGTCGAAGGGGCTCCTGCAGGTCATCGACCCGACCTTCTCGGCGTACCACGTGACCGGTACGTCGCTGGACCCCTTCGACCCGGTCGCCAACATCACGGCGGCGTGCAACTACGCCGCCGCGCGCTACGGCTCGATCGACAACGTCTTCGGCGCCTACTGACCGACGCCCGAGCGGGCCCCCGGACCGGCCTGCCGGCCGACCCGGGGGCCCGTCCGGTCGGTGCGGTCGGTGCGGTCGGTGCGGTCGGTGCGGTCGGTGCGGTCGGTGGAGAACATGCGCTCCAGGACCACCGCGATGCCGTCGTCCTCGTTCGAGAGGGTGATCTCGTCGGCGACGGACTTGAGTTCGGGATGCGCGTTGGCCATGGCGACCCCGCGCGCCGCCCAGTCGAACATCGGGATGTCGTTCGGCATGTCCCCGAAGGCGATGGTCTGCGCCGACGTCAGGCCCAGCCGGCCGGCGGCGAGGGCGAGGCCCGTGGCCTTCGTGATGCCGCATGGCTGGAGTTCGACGGTACCGGGCCCGGACATCGTCACGGTGGCGAGGGAACCGACCGCTCCACGGGCGGCGGACGCCAACTCGTCGTCGGAGAGCAGGGGATGCCGCAGCAGCACCTTACTGATGGGCCGGGTCCAGAGGTCGTCGCGCCGCGGCACCCGTACCGCCGGCAGCGTCGGGTGGGGCATCTCGTAACCCGGCTCGATGAGCGTGAGTCCGTCGACGCCGTCCTGGTCGACGGCCGCGTACACCTCACCGACCTCCGCCTCGATCTTGCCGAGAGCCACCTCGGCCAGCTCACGTTCCAGTGTGACGGACCACACCATGCGGTCCGCGCCGGCGTCGTACAACTGCGCGCCCTGTCCGCACACCGCGAGCCCCTGGCTGCCGAGTTCGTCCAGCAGTGGCCGTACGCGCGGAGCGGGGCGCCCCGTCACGACGAGGTGCCGGGCGCCTGCCCCGACCGCCATCGCCAGCGCCGCGCGCGACCGGTCCGAGAGGGTGTCGTCGCCGCGCAGCAGCGTCCCGTCCAGGTCAGTGGCGATGAGTGAATATGCAATCGGTGGGGCCATGATCAGAGAATACGGATCGAATCCCCCAGCGACTCGACGGGAACCGGACGTCGTCCGGCACCTCGACCGCCCCACACGTCGTCGCGGGCCTCAGCAGACCCCTGGAGTTCAGGTCGATCCCATGACATATCGGCCACTGTGCCGACCCGATTCACGCCCCTTTCCCGACCGCCCGCGTGCGCCCGCGCGCTCCCACCGCGTGCGTTCGCGCCCCTGGTTCAGCGGTGCCGTGCCGCCAGATGCCGGACCAGCCGCGGCGAGGCGAACTCCGTCCCGCACACGAACCGCATCACCGGCCCGTACGAGGCCGCGGCCGGCAGTCCGGTGAAGTACAGACCGGGCACGGAGGAGCTGAATCCGGCGCCCAGCCTCGGTGTTCCGCGGCTGACGGCCAGCCGGGTCCGCAGCTCATGGCCGAGGAAGTCCATCGCGGCGAGGTCGACGCGGTAGCCGGTGGCGGCGACGATGTGGTCCGCGGACAGTTCCTCGACGCGGCCGCCGAGGGTCCGGACGGTGAGGGCGGGCCGCCCGGCCGTCTCCCCGGAGGCGCGCAGGATCCGCGCCACCTCGTTCACCCGCACTTTTCCCTCGAACCGGTCGCGCAGCCACCAGGCGCCGAGGGGGCCGAGGACGCTGCGGACCAGGAAGTGCCGGATTCCCGGCGGCAGATGACGGTACGGGTGCGGGTAGTAGGTGAGGGCCCACAAGGACCAGGCCCGGCCGAAGGGTGACTCGGGGCGCAGCAACGGCTGCTGCCACGGGGGCGCGCCGAAGTCGACAGACCCCTTTCCGCGCGCCACCACGCGCACCTGTGCGCCCGCCTCGGCGGCGAGCGCCGCCGTCTCCAGGGCGGACTGGCCCGCGCCGACGACGATCAGTTCCCTGCCGGAGAACCGGGACAGGTCGTGCAGTTGCGAGCTGTGCGAGACGGGGCCGGTGGGCGTCGGCCCGTCGGGCGCGGCCCCGGCCAGTTCGCGGGGCAGATGCGCGAGGCCGGACAGACCGGTCGCCACGACGACCGCCCGCGCGGTGAACACCTCCCCCGAGTCCAGCTTGAGTTCGAAGCCCCGCAGGTCGGAGCGGCGGTCGACCGAGACGACGCGCACCCGTTCCAGTTCCGGCACGAGCCGCTGCCGGAACCACTCCCCGTACGCGACGAACGTCTCGACCGGGATGATGTCCTCGTCCGTGACCAGGCGGGGAACGCCCGCCGCGTCGCAGTAGTCGACGAGGTCGTGCCCCGGCTGCGGGGCGTCGATGTTCGAGGCGGCCGGCGTCGATTTGAGGAGCATCCCCTGGGGCATGTTCGCCCGCCAGCTCACCATGGGTTCACCGAACACCCGTACCGGAATGCCGCGCGCCCTCAGATGCGCGGCGGTGGACAGGCCGAAAGGCCCGGCACCGATCACTGCCACCGGCTCCATCACGAAGTCCCCTCCCCAGAACGCCACTTCGTCATTGCTCGATCACCCCGCACCCGCCCTCCCACGGCTGCGGGCCCCCTTCTCCTCTGCTCCGCCGGCCCGTCGTGGTCCGGCCGCGGTCCGGCTGCGGTCCGGCCGTGGTCATCGGTGGCCGGATGCCACCCGGGCTCCGCGGCGGCCGTCCCTCCACAGCTGGTACAGATGCTTCGCGCCGGGCCGTACGAAGCGCGCGAGCATCGTGAAGAACGGCCGCAGGTCGTCCGCCGCCAGCCACGCCAGCTCCGTACCGCTCGGGCGGTCGGGAGCGTGCGGGGTCGTATAGCCGCTGCGGCGGTACGCGAGCAGGGCCGGCAGGTCGATGTTCTCCACGATGTAGCGCCGGCCGGCGAGCTGTTCCCCCTCCGGAACGGCCCGTCCGGTCAGATCCAGATGCATGGCGCGGATGACGTCGATCCCCGACTCGTTCTCGAAGAGCCGGAACTGGGCGCCCATCCGCGGATTGAAGTCGAGCAGTTTGTACCGGCCGTCGCGGCGGTCGAAGCGCAGATCGAGGTCGACGACGCCGCTGAAGCCGATCTGTTTGATGAACCGCGCCGCCAGGTCCGCCAGTTCGGGGTTGTCGACGACGTACGCGTTCGCCGTCATGCCCGCGTGCGGGGGCCAGGAGCGGACCTTGACGCCGGTGAACATCGCGAGCGGCGCCGAGTCCGCGTCGAAGTAGGCGTGCACGATCCAGTCCTCGGCGTCCTCCCGCGGCAGATACTCCTGAAGGATGACGCCCGGCGGCTCACCCCAGTCGCGGGCGAGCCGTAACAGGCCCTCCTGGGTGGCGATGCGCGTCGTCCCGTGCACGGCCGGCCGCGCGCGGCGCACGAACGCCTCGCGGTTCTTCGCCACGAGCGGGAACCTCGCCTTCGCCGCGAAGTCCTCGATCTCCCCGTACGACTCCGGGAACGCCGCCTCCGGGCTGGGTACGCCGTGCTCGACGCAGAGCTCGTGCAGTCCCTGCTTGCTGGCCAGGCGCCGGGGCAGCCCGGCCGCCACCCTGGGGAACAGAAAGCTTCCCGTGAGTTCGGCCTGGTGCTCGGCGATCAGGACCACGGCCTCCTCGTCGGTCGGGATGAGGACCGCGGGGCGGCCGATCCCACGCCCGACACGCAGCAGCCCCTCGACGAGCCGCTCCGCCCGCTCCGTCCCCGTGGTCGGCCAGACGAACGCGCGCCGCAGATGGCGCGAGACCGCGGCAGGCGTGTATCTGTCCTCGGTGATCGCGTACATCGGCACGCCCAGCCGGCCGAGGCTGCGGATCGCGCCCACTCCGCCGTGATGGAGCGGGTAGTCGCCGAACTTCACGATCAGGCCGGGTACTTCCCGATCCGGATACAACGGCACGCTGGCAGTGCTTTTGGCCACGGGTCCCCCCACGTGTCCCACACATCCCTGGACCCGGACCCACCCCGTCCGTGCCCCCCTGAAGGAAGCTAAGCCGGAATGAACCCCTCCGACCCCACCCTTAATCGGACATTGCGAACTCTTTAGACACTGCCCTCAGGCCGCGCCTCCCCGTAACGTGTGCTCCACCCACACGGAAAGCGAGGCAGCACCCCATGCCCCCCTTCGATGTCCCCGAGGGCGATCCCTTCGGCCCGCACAATCTTCCGTACGGCGTCTTCTCCCTGAACAACGCCCCGGACGGCTCCCCGGACGGCGCCGGTCGCCGGAGTGTGGGCGTGCGGCTGGGCGACCACGTCCTGGACGCGGGGGCCGCCGCGGTGGAACTGGGCTCCCCGTACGCCGCCCTGCTCGCCCGCCCCACCCTCAACCCGCTCCTCGCGGCCGGCCGCACGGCGTGGTCGGACGTCCGGCGGGCGCTCACCGCGTGGGTGACGGTGCCCGCCCACCGCGAGACCGTCGCGCCGCTGATCCACCCGCTCTCCGAGGTGACCCTCCATCTCCCCTTCGAGGTGGCCGACTACGTCGACTTCTACGCCTCCGAGAACCACGCCCGGAACGTCGGCCAGATCTTCCGGCCCGACGCCGAGGACTCCCTCACCCCCAACTGGAAGCACCTGCCCATCGGTTACCACGGCCGGTCGGGCACGGTCGTGGTCTCCGGGACCGACGTCGTACGCCCCGCCGGCCAGCGCAAGGCCCCGGCGGACCCGGCGCCGGTCTTCGGCCCGTCCGTCCGACTGGACATCGAGGCGGAGGTCGGCTTCGTCGTCGGCACGCCCTCCCCGATGGGCACGCCGGTGCCGCTGGGCGACTTCCGCGACCACGTCTTCGGCCTCTGCCTCCTCAACGACTGGTCCGCGCGCGACCTCCAGGCCTGGGAGTACGTCCCTCTCGGCCCCTTCCTCGGCAAGTCCTTCGCCACGTCGGTGTCGGCCTGGATCACTCCGCTCGACGCGCTGGAGGACGCCCGGGTCGCGCCCCCGGCGCGCACGCACCCCCTCCTGCCCTACCTGGACGACACCTCCGAGGACGCCTCGGAGGACCCGGGCGGCTACGACCTGCGCATCTCCGTCGCCGTCAACGGACATGTGGTGTCCGAGCCGCCGTTCTCCACGATGTACTGGACGGCCGCGCAGCAGTTGGCCCACATGACCGTGAACGGGGCCTCGCTGCGTACGGGTGATCTGTACGGGTCGGGCACGGTGAGCGGGGCCTCTGACGGGGAACGGGGGTCGCTCCTCGAACTGACCTGGAACGGCCGGGACGTTCTCGAACTCCCCACCGGCAAGCGGACGTTCCTGGAGGACGGGGATGTCGTGACGCTGACGGCGTGGGCTCCCGGCCCTGACGGCACGCGGGTCGGTCTCGGTGAGGTGACCGGGCGCGTCGTGGCGGGCGCGTAGCCGTACGCCTGCGGCGAGCTTGTTCGTAGCTGCGGGCCGGTGGGGGCTTGTCGCGCAGTTCCCCGCGCCCCTTCAGGGGCGCGGGGCGCCCGCTACATCCAGTCCTCCGGTTCCGGCTCCGGTTCCATTTCCGGCCAGTGGAGGTCGGGGTCTCCGTCGCTGCGTCGCTCAGGGGTCGGCTCCTGGGTGCCCGCGGGCTTCTCCAGGGACGCCAGGACACCGACCACGCCCTCCCCGTACGTCGCGAGCTTCTTCTCGCCGATGCCGCTGATGCCGCCCAGCTCCGGGACGGAGGTGGGCCACAGGGTGGCGATCTCGCGGAGCGTCGCGTCGTGGAAGATGACGTACGCCGGGACTCCCTGTTCCTTGGCCTGGCCCGCGCGCCAGCTGCGCAGCGCCTCGAAGGCGGGGAGCAGTTCGGAGGGCATCTCGGCCGCCGCGGCCGCCGCCTTGGCCTTGCGCTCGGCCCGGCCGGAACCGGACGAGGAGGACGAGCCGCGGGACGTCGCCGGCTTCGGCTGCTCCTTGCGGAGCGGCACCTCCCGCTCGCGCCGCAGCACCGTGCCGCTAGCCTCCGTCAGCACCAGCGTCCCGTAGGCGCCCTCGACCGCAAGGAGGCCCTGGGCCAGCATCTGCCGGACGACACCGCGCCACGCGCCCTCGTCCAGCTCCTCGCCGATACCGAAGACGGACAGCTGGTCGTGGTCGAACTGGATGACCTTGGCCGTCTTGCGCCCGAGCAGGATGTCGACGATCTGGATCGCCCCGAACTTCTGCCCCCGTTCACGCTGCAACCGCACCACCGTGGACAGCACCTTCTGCGCCGCGACCGTGCCGTCCCAGGTCTCGGGCGGGGCCAGACAGGTGTCGCAGTTCCCGCACGCCTCGGCCACGTCGTCCTGGCCGAAGTAGGCGAGCAGCTGACCGCGCCGGCACCGGGCGGTCTCGCACAGCGCGAGCATCGCTTCGAGATGCGCGGCGGCCCGGCGGCGGAACGCCTCGTCGCCCTCGCTCGACTGGATCATCTTGCGCTGTTGTATGACGTCGTTCAGGCCGTAGGCCATCCAGGCCGTGGACGGCATTCCGTCACGGCCCGCGCGGCCCGTCTCCTGGTAGTAGCCCTCGACGGACTTGGGCAGGTCGAGGTGGGCGACGAACCGGACGTCCGGCTTGTCGATGCCCATGCCGAAGGCGATGGTCGCGCACACCACCAGGCCCTCCTCACGCAGGAACCGCGACTGATGGGCGGCGCGCGTGCCCGCGTCGAGGCCCGCGTGGTACGGCACCGCCGCGATGCCGTTGCGGGCGAGGAACTCGGCCGTCTTCTCCACCGAGTTGCGCGACAGGCAGTACACGATGCCCGCGTCGCCCGCGTGCTCCTCCTTGAGGAAGGCCAGCAGCTGCTTCTTGGGGTCGGCCTTCGGCACGATCCGGTACTGGATGTTGGGCCGGTCGAAGCTGGCCACGAAGTGGCGGGCGTCCGGCATGCCCAGACGCTCGGTGATCTCCGTGTGCGTCGCGTGCGTGGCCGTCGCGGTCAGCGCGATGCGCGGGACGTCCGGCCAGCGCTCGCCCAGCAGGGAGAGCGAGAGGTAGTCGGGACGGAAGTCGTGGCCCCACGAGGACACGCAGTGCGCCTCGTCGATGGCGAAGACGGAGATGTCGCCGCGCTTGAGGAGGTCGAGCGTGGACTCCAGGCGCAGCCGCTCCGGCGCGAGATAGATCAGGTCGAGCTCGCCCGCGAGGAACTCCGCCTCGACCGTGCGCCGCTCGTCGAAGTCCTGCGTGGAGTTCATGAACCCGGCGCGCACGCCCAGTGCCCGCAGCGCGTCCACCTGGTCCTGCATCAGCGCGATGAGCGGGGAGACCACCACCCCCGTACCCGGTCTGACCAGGGCCGGAATCTGGTAGCAGAGCGACTTTCCGCCGCCCGTGGGCATGAGGACGACCGCGTCCCCGCCGCTCACCACATGCTCGATGACGGCTTCCTGCTCGCCGCGGAAGGCCTCGTAACCGAAGACCCGGTGGAGCGTTCCGAGCGCTTCGCTCTCCGCCACCTCTGTCATCACACCCGTCCCGCCCATCGTCCCGTCCCCCGTGCGTCGCGCCTCGACCACTGCGTCCACGATAGGGGTCCGCACCGACAGCGTCGGAGTTATCCACAGGCTGCGACGGAGTATCTGCGCCACGTGTCCGCCGGACGGCGCCCGGACAACGGCGTGGGGGCCCGGTTCCGGGCGGAACCGGGGCCCACGGACCGGGAGACCTCAGCGGACGAAGACGCCCGCCTGCCCCGCCAGGTCCAGGAAGTACTGCGGCGCCACACCGAGCACCAGCGTGACCGCCACGCCCACCGCGATGGCCGTCATCGTCAGGGGCGACGGCACGGCGACCGTGGGTCCCTCCGGACGCGGCTCGCTGAAGAACATCAGCACGATCACGCGGATGTAGAAGAACGCCGCGATGGCCGACGAGATCACACCGACCACGACCAGCGCGCCCGCGCCGCCCTCGGCCGCCGCCTTGAACACGGCGAACTTGCCCGCGAAGCCGGAGGTCAGCGGGATGCCCGCGAAGGCCAGCAGATAGACCGCGAACACGGCCGCCACCAGCGGTGACCTGCGTCCGAGGCCGGCCCACTTGGACAGGTGCGTGGCCTCGCCGCCCGCGTCACGGACGAGGGTGACCACCGCGAACGCGCCGATCGTCACGAACGAGTAGGCGCCCAGGTAGAAGAGCACCGACGACACACCGTCCGGTGTCATCGCGATGACACCCGCGAGGATGAATCCCGCGTGCGCGATGGACGAGTACGCGAGGAGCCGCTTGATGTCGGTCTGGGTGATCGCGACGATCGCGCCGCCCAGCATGGTGACGACCGCGACGCCCATCATCACCGGCCGCCAGTCCCAGCGCAGGCCCGGCAGGACGACGTACAGGAGCCGCAGCAGCGCGCCGAAGGCGGCCACCTTGGTCGCGGCGGCCATGAAGCCGGTCACCGGGGTCGGAGCGCCCTGGTAGACGTCCGGGGTCCACATGTGGAACGGCACCGCGCCGACCTTGAACAGCAGGCCCATGACGACCATCGCGGCGCCGACGAGCAGCAGCGCGTCGTTGCCCATGGTGTCGGCGAGGGCAGGGTTCACCGTCTCGACCGTGCCGTCGACGACCTGGGCGATCGTCGCGTACGACACGGAGCCGGCGTAGCCGTAGAGCAGGGCGATGCCGAAGAGGGTGAACGCGGAGGCGAACGCGCCGAGCAGGAAGTACTTGACCGCGGCCTCCTGCGACATGATCCGCTTGCGGCGGGCCACGGCGCACAGCAGGTAGAGCGGCAGCGAGAAGACCTCCAGCGCGATGAAGAGGGTCAGCAGGTCGTTCGCCGCCGGGAAGACGAGCATGCCGCCGATGGCGAAGAGCAGCAGCGGGAACACCTCGGTGGTGGTGAATCCCGCCTTGACCGCGGCCTTCTCGCTGTCACTGCCCGGTACGGAGGCGGCCTGCGCCGCGAACGAGTCGACGCGGTTGCCGTGCGCCACGGGATCGAGGCGCCGTTCGGCGAACGTGAACACGCCCAGTACACCGGCCAGCAGGATGACGCCCTGCAGGAAGAGCGCGGGACCGTCGACCGCGACGGCGCCCATCGCGGCGATACCGGCCTTCGTGGTGCCGTAGCCGCTCGCCGCGAGGGCGACCACCGCGGCGAACGCGGCGGCGAGGGCGACGACGGACACGAAGACCTGCACGTAGTAGCGGGACCTGCGGGGCACGAAGGCCTCGACCAGGATGCCGATCACCGCCGCCCCGATGACGATCAGGGTGGGCGACAGTTGCCCGTACTCGATGTTCGGCGCGTCGATCTTCTGGATCGGATCGGCCGCCGTTGTCCACAGGCTGTGGACGGCTGTAGCGCTCACTTGGCGGCCTCCACCTCGGGCTTGGGGTCCTTCTTGTGTACGTCGGACATGGTCTGCTTGACCGCCGGGTTGACGATGTCGGTGAGGGGCTTCGGGTAGACGCCGAGGAAGATCAGCAGGGCGATCAGCGGGGCGACCACCACGAGCTCGCGCACCTTGAGGTCGGGCATGGCCGAGACCTCGGGCTTCACCGGGCCCGTCATCGTCCGCTGGTAGAGGACGAGTGTGTAGAGCGCGGCGAGGACGATGCCGAAGGTGGCGATGATCCCGATCACCGGATAGCGCGCGAACGTGCCGATCAGGACCAGGAACTCACTCACGAACGGCGCGAGTCCCGGCAGCGACAGCGTCGCCAGGCTGCCGATCAGGAAGGTGCCCGCGAGCACCGGGGCGACCTTCTGCACCCCTCCGTAGTCGGCGATCAGACGCGAGCCGCGCCGTGTGATCAGGAAGCCGGCCACCAGCATCAGCGCGGCGGTCGAGATCCCGTGGTTGACCATGTAGAGCGTCGCGCCCGACTGCCCCTGGCTGGTCATCGCGAAGATGCCCATGATGATGAACCCGAAGTGGGAGATCGACGCGTACGCCACCAGGCGCTTGATGTCCCGCTGGCCGACCGCGAGCAGCGCCCCGTAGACGATGCTGATCAGGGCGAGGACGAGGATCACGGGCGTCGCCCACTTCGAGGCCTCCGGGAAGAGCTGGAGGCAGAAGCGCAGCATCGCGAAGGTGCCGACCTTGTCGACCACCGCGGTGATCAGGACGGCGACCGGGGCGGTGGACTCCCCCATGGCGTTGGGCAGCCAGGTGTGCAGCGGCCACAGGGGCGCCTTCACCGCGAAGGCGAAGAAGAAGCCCAGGAACAGCCATCGTTCGGTGTTGGTCGCCATGTCCAGCGAGCCGTTGGCCCGGGCCTCGGCGATCTCCTGGAGCGAGAAGTTCCCCGCCACCACGTAGAGGCCGATCACGGCGGCCAGCATGATCAGGCCGCCGGCCAGGTTGTAGAGGAGGAACTTCACGGCGGCGTACGAACGCTGTGCCGCCGCGTGTTCGTCCGAGCCCGCGTGGGCCCGGTCCCCGAAGCCGCCGATGAGGAAGTACATCGGGATGAGCATGGCTTCGAAGAAGATGTAGAAGAGGAAGACGTCGGTGGCCTCGAAAGAGATGATCACCATCGCCTCGACGGCGAGGATCAGGGCGAAGAAGCCCTGGGTCGGCCGCCACCGGCTGCTGTGGGTCTCCAGCGGGTCGGCGTCGTGCCAGCCCGCGAGGATCACGAACGGGATGAGCAGGGCGGTCAGCGCGATCAGCGCCACCGCGATGCCGTCCACGCCCAGTTCGTACCGCACCCCGAAGTCCTTGATCCAGGAGTGCGATTCGGTGAGCTGGTAGCGGTCGCCGACGGGGTCGAAGCGGACCAGGACGACGACGGCGAGGGCGAGGGTGGCGAGCGAGACGAGCAGCGCCAGCCATTTGGCGGCGGTGCGGCGGGCGGCCGGCACGGCGGCCGTGGCGATCGCCCCGATCGCCGGGAGGGCCGCCGTCGCTGTCAGCAGAGGAAAGGACATCGGTATCAGACCGCCCTCATCAGCAGGGTCGCGGCGATGAGGATCGCCGCACCGCCGAACATCGAGACGGCGTACGAGCGCGCGTAGCCGTTCTGCAGCTTGCGGAGCCGTCCGGACAGACCGCCCATCGAGGCCGCCGTGCCGTTGACGACCCCGTCGACCAGGGTGTGGTCGACGTACACCAGGGAGCGCGTGAGGTGCTCGCCGCCGCGCACCAGGACGACGTGGTTGAAGTCGTCCTGGAGGAGGTCGCGGCGGGCGGCCCGGGTGAGCAGGGAGCCGCGCGGGGCGACGACCGGGACGGGACGGCGCCCGTACTGGAGCCAGGCGAGGCCGACGCCGATGACGAGCACGACCATCGTGGAGAGGGTGACGGTGGTCGCGCCGATCGGCGGGTGTCCGTGCGCGTGCTCGGTGACGGGCTCCAGCCAGTGCAGGAAGCGGTCGCCGACGCCGAAGAAGCCGCCCGCGAAGACCGATCCGAAGGCCAGCACGATCATGGGGATCGTCATGGACCGCGGCGACTCGTGCGGGTGCGGCTCGTGGCCGTGCTCGTCCGGCTGCCAGCGCTTCTCGCCGAAGAACGTCATCAGCATCACGCGCGTCATGTAGAACGCGGTGATGGCCGCGCCCAGCAGGGCCACGCCGCCGAGGATCCAGCCCTCGGTGCCGCCCTTGGCGAAGGCGGCCTCGATGATCTTGTCCTTGGAGAAGAAGCCGGACAGGCCCGGGAAGCCGATGATGGCGAGGTAGCCGAGGCCGAACGTCACGAAGGTGACGGGCATGTGCTTGCGCAGGCCGCCGTACTTGCGCATGTCGACCTCGTCGTTCATGCCGTGCATGACCGAACCGGCGCCGAGGAAGAGCCCGGCCTTGAAGAAGCCATGCGTCACCAGGTGCATGATCGCGAAGACGTACCCGATCGGGCCGAGGCCCGCCGCGAGAATCATGTAGCCGATCTGCGACATGGTCGAACCGGCGAGCGCCTTCTTGATGTCGTCCTTGGCGCAACCGACGATCGCACCGAACAGGAGCGTGACCGCTCCGACGACGGTGGTGACGAGCTGGGCGTCCGGCGCGGCGTTGAAGATCTCCCCGGAGCGGACGATCAGGTACACACCCGCGGTCACCATGGTCGCGGCGTGGATGAGGGCCGAGACCGGGGTCGGGCCCTCCATCGCGTCCCCGAGCCAGGACTGCAGCGGCACCTGGGCGGACTTGCCGCACGCGGCGAGCAGCAGCATCAGCCCGATGGCGGTGAGCTTGCCCTCGCCGGTCTCACCGGTGGCCTCCAGGACCGGCCCGAAGGCGAAGGTCCCGAAGGTGGTGAACATCAGCATGATGGCGATCGACAGGCCCATGTCGCCGACGCGGTTGACCAGGAAGGCCTTCTTCGCGGCGGTCGCGGCACTGGGCTTGTGCTGCCAGAAGCCGATGAGCAGGTACGAGGCGAGGCCCACGCCCTCCCAGCCGACGTACAGCAGCAGGTAGTTGTCGGCGAGGACGAGCAGCAGCATCGCCGCGAGGAACAGGTTCAGATAGCCGAAGAAGCGGCGGCGGCGCTCGTCGTGCTCCATGTACCCGATCGAGTACACGTGGATGAGCGAGCCGACGCCGGTGATCAGCAGGACGAACGTCATCGACAGCTGGTCGAGCTGGAAGGCGACGTCCGCCTGGAAGCCCTCGACGGGGATCCAGCTGAACAGGTGCTGCGCGAGGGCCCGGTGCTCCGCGTCCTTGCCCAGCATGTCGGCGAAGAGGATCGCGCCGATCACGAAGGAGGCGGACGCGAGGACCGTGCCGATCCAGTGGCCGACGGCATCGAGCCGCCTGCCGCCGCACAGCAGTACGGCCGCTCCGAGCAGAGGCGCTGCCACCAGCAGCGCAATCAGATTCTCCACGATTCAGCGACCCCTTACAGCTTCATCAGGCTGGCGTCGTCGACCGAGGCCGAGTGGCGGGAACGGAACAGCGACACGATGATCGCGAGCCCGACCACGACCTCCGCGGCGGCGACGACCATCGTGAAGAAGGCGATGATCTGTCCGTCGAGATTGCCGTGCATCCGGGAGAAGGCGACGAACGCGAGGTTGCAGGCGTTGAGCATGAGCTCGATGCACATGAACACCACGATCGCGTTCCGCCTGATCAGGACACCCGAGGCGCCGATCGTGAACAACAGGGCGGCGAGGTACAGGTAGTTGACGGGGTTCACTTCGCGGCCTCCTCTTCGCGGCCTTCGCGGCCGAGCCGCTCCCCGGAACGCTGTTCGAGCGCCTTCAGGTCCTTGATGGCCTCGTCCGACACATCGCGGATCTGGCCGCGCTCGCGCAGCGTGCTGATGACGGTCAGTTCGGACGGGGTGCCGTCCGGGAGGAGACCGGCGATGTCCACCGCGTTGTGCCGGGCGTACACACCGGGTGCGGGCAGCGGCGGGAGCTGCTTGTTCGCCCGTACGCGTTCCTCGGCCAGCTCTCGCTGGGTCTTGGCCCGCTCGGTGCGCTCGCGGTGGGTGAGCACCATGGCGCCGACGGCGGCCGTGATGAGCAGGGCGCCGGTGATCTCGAAGGCGAAGACGTACTTCGTGAAGATGAGGGCGGCCAGGCCCTCCACGTTGCCGCCGGCGTTGGCCTGGGCAAGGCCCTCGAACTCGTTCAGCGACGCGTTGCCGATGCCCGCGCACAGCAGGATGCCGAAGCCGAGGCCGCACAGGAGGGCCAGCCAGCGCTGGCCCTTGATGGTCTCCTTCAGGGAGTCCGCCGCGGTGACACCGACGAGCATGACCACGAAGAGGAACAGCATCATGATCGCGCCGGTGTAGACGACGACCTGCACGATGCCCAGGAAGTAGGCGCCGTTGGCGAGGTAGAACACCGCCAGGATGATCATGGTCCCGGCGAGGCAGAGCGCGCTGTGCACGGACTTCTTCATGAGGACCGTGCACAGGGCGCCGATCACGGCGACCGTACCGAGGATCCAGAACTGGACGGCCTCGCCCGTGGAGGTCGAGTAGGCCGCCAGCGAGGTGCCGGCGTCGACGGCCAGGGAGCCGAAGTGGGCGGCCGGTTGGGCGGTCATCGGCCGATCACCTGCTCCGACGCGGGCTCGTCCGGACCGGAGGTGGACCCGCTCTCCTGCGGGACCTCGCCCTTGGAGACGGCGACCTGCGGCACCGTGCCCGGCGCGGCCTCGGTGACCAGGCCACGGTAGTAGTCCTGCTCGTCCGTGCCCGGGAAGATCGAGTGCGGCGACTCGACCATGCCCTCCTCCAGACCGGCGAGCAGCTGCTCCTTGGTGTAGATGAGGTTGGCGCGGCTGCTGTCGGCCAGCTCGAACTCGTTGGTCATCGTCAGCGCGCGCGTGGGGCACGCCTCGATGCACAGGCCGCACAGGATGCAGCGGGCGTAGTTGATCTGGTAGACGCGTCCGTACCGCTCGCCCGGGGAGTAGCGCTCCTCCTCGGTGTTGTCCGCGCCCTCCACATAGATGGCGTCGGCGGGACACGCCCAGGCGCACAGCTCGCAGCCGACGCACTTCTCCAGGCCGTCCGGATGCCGGTTGAGCTGGTGCCGGCCGTGGAAGCGCGGTGCGGTGGTCTTCTGCTGCTCCGGATACTGCTCGGTCAGCCGCTTCTTGAACATGGCCTTGAAGGTCACGCCGAAGCCTGCGACGGGATTCTGGAAACCGGGTTTGGTCTCCTTCTGCTCGTCAGCCATCGGACGCCTCCTTTCCGTCACGAGGTCCATCGGATCCGTCACTGTCAGTATTCACGCCACCACTGACAATCAACTCCCGCTCCCGGCGCGGGCGGCGCCGGGGCACCGGCGGCAACTCCTGTCCGGGCAGCGGCGGCACGGGATAGCCGCCCGCCATCGGGTCGAAGGCGGCGGTGTCGTCCAGCGCCTGGCGGGCGCCCTCGGCGTCCTTGCGTTCGCGGAACATGTCGGCGACGAACGAGAGCAGCAGCAGGACGAGGACCCCGCCGCCCACGTACAGGGCGATGTCGGCGAAGTCGTAGTTCTCGTTGCGCAGGGTCCGTACGGTCGCCACGAGCATCAGCCAGACCACGGAGACCGGGATCAGGACCTTCCAGCCGAGCTTCATCAGCTGGTCGTAGCGGACGCGGGGCAGCGTGCCGCGCAGCCAGATGAAGAAGAACAGCAGCAGCTGCACCTTGATGACGAACCACAGCATCGGCCACCAGCCGTGGTTGGCGCCCTCCCAGAAGGTGCTGATCGGCCAGGGGGCCCGCCAGCCGCCCAGGAAGAGCGTCACGGAGACCGCCGAGACGGTCACCATGTTCACGTACTCGGCGAGCATGAACAGCGCGAACTTGATGGACGAGTACTCGGTGTTGAAGCCGCCGACGAGGTCGCCCTCGGACTCCGGCATGTCGAAGGGGGCGCGGTTGGTCTCGCCGACCATCGTCACGATGTAGATCAGGAACGACACCGGCAGCAGGACGACGAACCAGCGGTCCTGCTGCTGGGCGACGATCTCCGAGGTGGACATCGAGCCGGAGTACAGGAACACCGACGCGAACGCGGCGCCCATGGCGATCTCGTAGGAGATCATCTGCGCACACGAGCGCAGGCCGCCGAGCAGCGGATACGTGGACCCGGAGGACCAGCCCGCGAGCACGATGCCGTAGATGCCGACCGAGGCGACCGCGAGGATGTAGAGCATCGCGATCGGCAGGTCGGTGAGCTGCATCGTGGTGCGCTGGCCGAAGATCGAGATCTCGTTGCCGGCCGGCCCGAAGGGGATCACGGCGATCGCCATGAAGGCCGGGATGGCCGCCACGATCGGCGCGAGGATGTAGACGACCTTGTCCGCGCGCTTGACGATCAGGTCTTCCTTGAGCATCAGCTTGATGCCGTCGGCGAGCGACTGGAGCATGCCCCAGGGGCCGTGCCGGTTGGGGCCGATGCGCAGCTGCATCCAGGCGACGACCTTGCGCTCCCACACGATGGAGAAGAGCACGGTCAGCATCAGGAAGGCGAAGCAGAAGACCGCCTTGATGACGACGAGCCACCAGACGTCCCGGCCGAACACGGAGAGGTCCTCCGCGGCCAGGTGGACCGACGCGGTGAGGTTCGGGGTCATGCCTCCACCTCCTTGGGGGCCTCGCCGGCGAGCGTCGCCGGTCCGATGCGGACGAGTGCGCCGGGGGTCGCGCCCGTGTCCGAGGCGACGCCTCCCCCGGCGGAGTTCAGCGGGAGCCAGACCACCCAGTCGGGCATCTGCGTGATCCGCAGCGGGAGTTCGACCGCTCCCGAGGGCCCGGTGACGGCCAGCGTGTCGCCGTCCTTGACGCCCGCCTCGGCGGCCGTGGCGGGCGACACGCGCGCGTGGGCGTCGTGCCGGGTCCCGGCGAGCGCCTCGTCGCCCTCCTGGAGGCGTCCCTGGTCGAGCAGCAGCCGGTGTCCGGCGAGGACGGCCTCCCCGGCGGCGGGCCGCGGCGACTGCGCCGCGGTCTCCAGCGGTTCGGTGGCCCGCGGCCCGTCCCAGGCGCCGAGCCGGTCCAGTTCGGCGCGCACGGTCCGCAGGTCGGGCAGGCCCAGGTGGACGTCCATGGCGTCGGCCAGCATCTGCAGGACGCGCGCGTCGGTGGGCGCCACCCGGCGGGTCATCTGGTCGGGCTTGAGAGCGGCCTCGAAGAGACGTGCGCGGCCCTCCCAGTTGAGGAAGGTGCCCGCCTTCTCGGCGACCGCGGCGACCGGGAACACGACGTCCGCGTGTTCGGTGATCTCACTGGGACGCAGTTCCAGCGACACCAGGAAGCCCACTTCGGACAGGGCGGCACGCGCGCGCGTGGGATCGGGGAGGTCGGCGACCTCCACGCCCGCCACGACGAGCGCGGAGAGTTCACCGGTGGCGGCGGCCTCGACGATCTGTCCGGTGTCGCGGCCGTGCCGGTGCGGCAGCGCGCCGATCCTCCAGGCCCCGATGACCTCGTCCCGCGCGCGCGGGTCGGTGGCGGGGCGTCCGCCGGGCAGCAGCGAGGGCATCGCCCCCGCCTCGATCGCGCCGCGTTCCCCGGCCCTGCGCGGGATCCACACCAACTGGGCGCCGGTGGCGGCGGCGGCCCGTACGGCGGCGGTGAGTCCGCCCGCCACGGAGGCCAGCCGTTCACCGACGACGATCACGGCGCCCGCCAGGCGCAGTGCCTCGGCGGCCTTCGCCCCGTCGTCCTCCAGACCGGTGCCGGAGGCGAGCGCGTCCAGCCACGCGGTCTCGGTGCCGGGGGCGGCCGACAGCAGGGTGCCGCCCGCCTTCTCCAGGCCGCGGGTCGCGTGCGTGGCCAGCGAGAAGGTGCGCTGCCCGTGTCCGCGCCAGGCCTTGCGGAGCCGCAGGAAGACGCCGGGCGCCTCCTCCTCGGACTCGAATCCGGCGAGCAGGACCGCGGGCGCCTTCTCCAGTGCCGTGTACGTGACGCCCGTACCGTCGAGGTCCCGGCCGCGGCCCGCGACGCGGGCGGCCAGGAAGTCGGCCTCCTCGGCGCTGTGCACGCGCGCACGGAAGTCGATGTCGTTCGTGTCGAGGGCCACGCGCGCGAACTTGCTGTACGCGTAGGAGTCCTCGACGGTCAGCCGGCCGCCGGTGAGGACGCCGGCGCGGGAGCGGGCCGCGAGGAGTCCCCGGGCCGCCGCCTCCAGTGCCTCGGGCCACGAGGCGGGCTCCAGCTCACCGGATCCGCCGCGCACCAGGGGGGTCGTCAGCCGGTCCCGCTGCTGCGCGTACCGGAAGCCGAAGCGCCCCTTGTCGCAGATCCACTCCTCGTTGACCTCGGGGTCGTCGGCCGCGATGCGCCGCATGACCTTGCCGCGCCGGTGGTCGGTGCGGGTCGCGCAGCCGCCGGAGCAGTGCTCGCACACCGAGGGCGAGGACACGAGGTCGAAGGGGCGCGAGCGGAATCGGTACGCCGCCGAGGTGAGGGCTCCGACCGGGCAGATCTGGATGGTGTTCCCGGAGAAGTACGACTCGAAGGGGTCGCCCTCGCCGGTGCCGACCTGCTGGAGGGCGCCCCGCTCGATCAGTTCGATCATCGGGTCGCCCGCGACCTGGTTGGAGAAGCGGGTGCAGCGGGCGCAGAGCACGCACCGCTCACGGTCGAGCAGTACCTGGGTGGAGATCGGGACGGGCTTCTCGTACGTCCGCTTCTTTCCCTCGAAGCGGGACTCGGAGTCGCCGTGCGACATGGCCTGGTTCTGCAGCGGGCACTCGCCGCCCTTGTCGCAGACGGGGCAGTCCAGCGGGTGGTTGATGAGCAGCAGCTCCATCACACCCTTCTGGGCCTTCTCGGCGACGGGAGAGGTGAGATGGGTCTTGACGACCATCCCGTCCGTGCAGGTGATCGTGCAGGACGCCATGGGCTTGCGCTGGCCCTCGACCTCGACGATGCACTGGCGGCAGGCGCCGGCCGGGTCGAGGAGGGGGTGGTCGCAGAAGCGGGGGATCTCGATGCCGAGCTGTTCGGCGGCGCGGATGACCAGGGTGCCCTTGGGCACGCTGATCTCGACGCCGTCGATGGTCAGCGAGACGAGGTCCTCCGGCGGGACCGCCGCTTCCCCGCCTCCGGAGGGAGCGCTGGTGGTCACGGTCATGCGTTCACCTCCGTGTGCTTGTCCTTGTCGGCCCAGAGCGTCGATTTGGCGGGGTCGAAGGGGCAGCCGCGGCCCGTGATGTGCTCCTCGTACTCCGCGCGGAAGTACTTGAGGGAGGAGAAGATCGGTGAGGCGGCGCCGTCTCCGAGGGCGCAGAAGGACTTGCCGTTGATGTTGTCGGCGATGTCGTTCAGCTTGTCGAGGTCGGACATGACGCCCTTGCCTGCCTCGATGTCGCGCAGCAACTGCACGAGCCAGTACGTCCCTTCGCGGCAGGGTGTGCACTTGCCGCAGGACTCGTGGGCGTAGAACTCGGTCCACCGGGTGACGGCCCGAACGACACAGGTCGTCTCGTCGAAGCACTGGAGTGCTTTCGTGCCGAGCATGGAACCCGCGGCGCCCACTCCTTCGTAGTCGAGGGGGACGTCGAGGTGTTCGTCGGTGAACATCGGGGTCGAGGAGCCGCCCGGCGTCCAGAACTTGAGGCGGTGTCCGGCCCTGATGCCGCCGCTCATGTCGAGGAGCTGACGGAGGGTGATGCCGAGCGGGGCCTCGTACTGGCCGGGGCTCGTGACATGGCCGCTGAGCGAGTAGAGCGTGAAGCCCGGGGACTTCTCGCTCCCCATCGAGCGGAACCATTCCTTGCCCTTGTGGAGAATCGCGGGAACCGACGCGATCGACTCGACGTTGTTCACCACAGTGGGACAGGCATAAAGTCCCGCGACCGCAGGGAAGGGGGGACGGAGTCGCGGCTGCCCACGGCGGCCTTCGAGCGAGTCGAGGAGTGCGGTCTCCTCACCGCAGATGTACGCGCCCGCGCCCGCGTGCACGGTGAGCTGGAGATCGAGTCCGCTGCCCAGGATGTTCTCCCCCAGGTAGCCCGCCTCGTGGGCCTCGCGCACAGCTTCGTGCAACCGCCGCAGTACGGGGACGACTTCACCCCGCAGATAGATGAACGCATGCGAAGACCGGATCGCGTAACAGGCGATCACGATGCCCTCGATGAGGCTGTGCGGGTTCGCGAAGAGGAGCGGGATGTCCTTGCAGGTCCCGGGCTCCGATTCGTCGGCGTTGACAACTAGATAGTGAGGCTTTCCGTCGCCCTGGGGAATGAACTGCCACTTCATTCCCGTCGGGAATCCGGCGCCGCCGCGGCCGCGCAGTCCGGATTCCTTCACATAGGCGATGAGGTCGTCCGGTGACATGGCGAGCGCCTTGCGCAGGCCCTCGTACCCGTCGTGCCGCCGGTAGGTGTCCAGCGTCCAGGACTTGTCCTCGTCCCAGAAGGCCGACAGCACCGGTGCGAGCACCTTCTCGGGGTCCGCTCCGGTCTCCGGCCGGGAGGTGCCCCCGTACTGAGTGGACAAGGTCATCACTCCCCCTCCTCGGCGGCGGGCCCGGCCGGGTGGTCCGGGTCGGACGCCGACGTGTCCTGCGGTGCGTCGTGCGAGCTGAGGTGCTTGGACGAGGGCTGGCCGGACGGCGACGGGTCGGCCGGTGACGGGTCGGACGGAGCCCCGTCACGGGAGGAGCCGGGGGCCGCGGACGATCCGGGAGTCTTGGACCCGCGCGGATGCACCACGCGCGCGGGACCCGTCTCCCCCTTGGCCAGCCGCAGGCCGACCAGCGAGGCGGGGCCCGCGCCGCCGCTCGCCTCGACCGCGCCGGGGCGCTCGTCGGGGAAGCCCGCCAGGATGCGGGCGGTGTCCTTGAAGGTGCACAGGGGGGCGCCGCGGGTCGGCTCGACCCCGGTGCCCGCGCGCAGGTCGTCGACGAGGCCCTTCGCGCTGGCCACGGTCTGGTTGTCGAAGAACTCCCAGTTGACCATCACGACCGGAGCGAAGTCGCAGGCCGCGTTGCACTCGATGTGCTCCAGGGTGACCTTGCCGTCGTCGGTGGTCTCGCCGTTGCCGACGCCCAGGTGCTCCTGGAGGGCTTCGAAGATCGCGTCGCCGCCCATGACCGCGCACAGCGTGTTGGTGCAGACGCCCACCTGGTAGTCGCCGCTCGGCTTGCGGCGGTACATGGAGTAGAAGGTCGCGACCGCGGTCACCTCGGCGGTGGTGAGGCCGAGCATCTCCGCGCAGAACCGTTGCCCCGTGCGCGTGACATGGCCTTCCTCCGACTGCACGAGGTGCAGCAGCGGAAGGAGGGCGGACCGGGAGTCCGGGTAGCGGGCGATGACCTCGCGCGCGTCCGCTTCGAGCCGGGTCCGGACGTCGGCCGGATAGTCGGGAGCGGGCAGTTGGGGCATGCCCAGGCTGACGCCCTGCGGCCCCGGGCCCTGCGGCTGTGTGCTGCCCTGTGGCTGTACGCCCGGCCCGGAAGGAATGGTGGTCACCGGTCGACGCCTCCCATCACGGGGTCGATGGAGGCGACGGCCACGATGACGTCGGCGACCTGGCCGCCCTCGCACATCGCCGCCATGGCCTGCAGGTTGGTGAAGGACGGGTCCCGGTAGTGGACCCGGTAGGGGCGGGTGCCTCCGTCGGACACGGCGTGCACCCCGAGTTCCCCCTTGGGTGACTCGACGGCCGCGTACGCCTGTCCCGGCGGGACGCGGAAGCCCTCGGTCACCAGCTTGAAGTGGTGGATCAGGGCCTCCATGGAGGTGCCCATGATCTTCTTGATGTGGTCGAGCGAGTTGCCGAGGCCGTCGGGGCCGAGCGCGAGCTGGGCGGGCCAGGCGATCTTCTTGTCGGTGACCATGACCGGGCCGGGCTGGAGCCGGTCCAGGCACTGCTCGACGATCGCGAGGGACTGGCGCATCTCCTCAAGACGGATGAGGAAGCGCCCGTACGCGTCGGCGGTGTCCGTGGTCGGGACGTCGAAGTCGTACGTCTCGTAGCCGCAGTACGGCTGGGCCTTGCGCAGGTCGTGCGGGAGGCCGGCGGACCGCAGGATCGGTCCGGTGGCGCCGAGGGCCATGCAGCCGGTCAGGTCCAGGTGGCCGACGTCCTGCATACGGGCCTTGAAGATGGGGTTCCCGGTGGCGAGCTTGTCGTACTCGGGAAGGTTCTTCTGCATCTTCTTCACGAACTCGCGGATGTGGTCCACCGCGCCCGGGGGCAGGTCCTGGGCGAGGCCGCCGGGCCGGATGAACGCGTGGTTCATGCGCAGGCCGGTGATGAGTTCGTAGATGTCGAGAATGAGTTCACGATCACGGAAGCCGTAGATCATGATCGTGGTGGCGCCGAGCTCCATGCCGCCGGTGGCGATGCACACCAGGTGCGAGGAGAGCCGGTTCAGCTCCATCAGGAGCACCCGGATGATCGTCGCGCGGTCCGGGACCTGGTCCTCGATGCCGAGGAGCTTCTCGACGGCGAGACAGTACGCGGTCTCGTTGAAGAAGGACGTCAGGTAGTCCATGCGCGTCACGAAGGTGGTGCCCTGGGTCCACGTCCGGTATTCGAGGTTCTTCTCGATGCCGGTGTGCAGGTAGCCGATGCCGCAGCGGGCCTCGGTGACCGTCTCGCCCTCGATCTCCAGGATGAGCCGGAGCACACCGTGGGTGGAGGGGTGCTGGGGGCCCATGTTGACGACGATGCGCTCGTCGTCGGCCCTGGCCGCGGTCTCGACGACCTCGTCCCAGTCGCCGCCGGTGACCGTGTAGACGGTCCCCTCGGTGGTCTCCCGCGCCGATGCCGACTGCGCGTCCGCCGACTGCGCGCTCGTTGACTGCGTGCTCATGAGTACGACCTCCGCTGGTCCGGAGCCGGGATCTGGGCGCCCTTGTACTCGACGGCGATACCGCCGAGGGGATAGTCCTTGCGCTGCGGGAAGCCCTGCCAGTCGTCCGGCATCATGATCCGCGTCAGCGCCGGGTGACCTTCGAAGACGATGCCGAAGAAGTCGTACGTCTCGCGCTCGTGCCAGTCGTTGGTCGGATAGACCGCGACCAGGGACGGGATGCGCGGGTCGCTGTCGGGGGCACTGACTTCGAGGCGGATCAGCCGGTTGTGGGTGAGCGAGCGCAGGTGGTAGACGGCGTGCAGCTCGCGGCCCTTGTCGGCCGGGTAGTGCACCCCGCTCACTCCGGTGCAGAGCTCGAAGCGCAGGGCCGGGTCGTCGCGCAGGGTCCGGGCGACCTGGAGCAGATGCTCGCGCTCGACGTGGAAGGTGAGCTCGTCGCGGTCGACGATCGTCTTCTCGATCGCGTTCTCCGGGACCAGTCCCTGTTCCTCCAGGGCGCCTTCGAGTTCGTCGGCGACCTCGTCGAACCAGCCGCCGTACGGGCGGGAGGCCGGGCCGGGGAGGCGCACCGAGCGGACCAGGCCGCCGTATCCGGAGGTGTCCCCGCCGTTGTTGGCGCCGAACATTCCGCGCTGGACGCGGATCTCCTCGCCGCCGTCGCCGCGCTGGCCCGGGAGGTTGGAGGCGCCGAGGTCCTTCTCGGGATTGGCGCCGTTCGTGCCGTTGCCGTTCGCGTCGCTCACCGCAGCAGCCCCTTCATCTCGATGGTGGGGAGCGCCTTGAGCGCCGCTTCCTCCGCCTCACGGGCCGCTTCCTCGGCGTTCACGCCGAGCTTCGAGGACTGGATCTTCTGGTGGAGCTTGAGGATCGCGTCCATCAGCATCTCGGGCCGCGGCGGGCAGCCCGGGAGGTAGATGTCGACGGGGACGATGTGATCGACGCCCTGCACGATCGCGTAGTTGTTGAACATGCCGCCCGAAGAGGCGCAGACCCCCATGGAGATCACCCACTTGGGGTTCGGCATCTGGTCGTAGACCTGCCTCAGAACCGGTGCCATCTTCTGGCTGACACGCCCGGCGACGATCATCAGGTCGGCCTGCCGCGGCGAGCCGCGGAAGACCTCCATGCCGAAGCGCGCCAGGTCGTAGCGGCCCGCCCCTGTCGTCATCATCTCGATGGCGCAGCAGGCGAGGCCGAAGGTGGCGGGAAAGACGGACGACTTGCGCACCCACCCCGCGGCCTGCTCGACGGTGGTCAGCAGGAAGCCGCTCGGCAGCTTTTCTTCGAGTCCCATGCTCAATGGCTCCTCTGTCCCCTATACGGGGCTCAGTCCCTTGCGGGGGTCAGTCCCATACGGGGCCCTTGCGGGTGTCGGTCCCATGCGGGGTTCAGTCCCATTCCAGGCCGCCGCGCCGCCACACGTACGCGTAGGCGACGAAGACGGTGAGCACGAAGAGCAGCATCTCCACGAGCCCGAAGACCCCGAGCGCGTCGAAGGTGACGGCCCAGGGATAGAGGAAGACGATCTCGATATCGAAAATGATGAAGAGCATCGCCGTCAGGTAGTACTTGATGGGGAACCGCCCGCCGCCCGCCGGCGTGGGGGTCGGCTCGATCCCGCACTCGTAGGCCTCAAGCTTGGCCCGGTTGTATCGCTTTGGACCGATAAGCGTGGCCATGACCACGGAGAAGATCGCAAAGCCTGCCCCGAGGGCTCCCAGTACGAGGATGGGCGCATACGCGTTCACCGCTCCTCGCTCCTCTCAGTCGGCATTGACTGCTGGCGGTTGCATCAGGCGTCGCCCCCGCTCCACGAACCTCACGACCGTCGTGAGATGTGCGGAACCCCGTGCGGCTCACACGAAGATCGCGCACATGTGAAGCAGGTCACAAGCCCAACTGCCCCGCATCCTATGCCTGCCGGTCTGTGATCTGCGACACGGGGTACGACAACGCCTTTGTGATCTCCACCACCCGGTGAAGGATCATGAAGTCGGATGAGTGCCGATCTTCGTACGAGAAGCGTCCGAGTGATCACCAGAGGTGACATTCCCGATCGTCGCCGCTGGTCCGGGCCTTGGCGCACTATCAAGCCAGGCGGATCCAAGGCAAATTGGCGTTGGACGGGGTCGCTTGATAGAGGAACTCGTTCACACCTCGGGGGGAGTTGGGATGTCCGTTGTGGACGGCGCGGGTGCGTGCATCCGTTCACGAGCGGGGGCCGGTGTCGGCCCGATCGCGGGTCACCCTCCGGATCGGTGCCGAGTCTCCCCACGATCCGCACGCGCAACGCGGTCGCCGGGGCTACCGTTCCGTGACGTGCGTCACATGGGTAACAGGCCGGAAACAACCGGGCTTGGCCAACCGGCTCAACGAGTGGTAGGTCGCGGGCAATTCGGACGTAACGCGAAAAGGCCGTGATCACAGGCGCGTCGGGCACTGTCCAGATTGCCCGTTACGGCGTCAATAAAGGGCGTCACGACCCCGATTCGCGCGTCCGTTGAACAATTGTGGCGCACCACACGTTTCTTGAAGGTATGGAGGAGCCCCTGATACCGGTTGTCCCTATGTCCCACACCGCTCACATACGAAGCCACCGGAAACCCCGGCCTCGCAGCAGTTCGGCGCTCGCGATGCGCGCCGGAGTTGCCGGTGGCGTCCTCGGCACCCTGGCAGTGGCCGGTGCCGCCGGAACGGCCAACGCGGCCGAGCCGGTGACCCAGACCATCGAGCTGCCCACCCTCACGGCAGACATGACCGCTCAGGTCGCCGAGTCCGCGGAGGTGACCCAGCAGGCCGCGGCCGACTACCAGCTGCGTGCCGAGCGTGACGCCGCCGCCCAGAAGGCCGCGAAGCAGGCCAAGTCGGACCTCGCGGACGCGAAGAAGAAGGCCGAGGCCAAGGAGAAGGCCGAGGCGGCCCGCAAGGAGGCCGCCGAGCGCGCCACCCGCTCCGCGGGCCGGACGACCCTCACGACGGCCTCCACGGCCGCCAGCAGCGACGCCGTGGCTCCCGCCAGCGGCAGCGTCGGGACCGTCATCAGCTTCCTGAAGGCTCAGGTCGGCGACGCCTACGTCATGGGCGCCTCCGGTCCCGACGCGTGGGACTGCTCCAGCCTGGTCCAGGCGGCGTTCAAGCAGGTCGGTGTCGACCTGCCGCGCGTCTCCCAGGACCAGTCCGTGGCCGGCACCCCGGTCTCGCTGTCCAACATCCAGGTCGGCGACATCCTGTACTGGGGTGGCGCGGGCTCGGCGTACCACGTGGGCGTCTACATCGGCGGCGGCCAGTACCTGGACGCGGCGAACCCCTCGAAGGGCGTCGTCATCCAGGACCTGTCGGGTTACCCGGCGAGCGGTGCGGTCCGGGTGCTCTGACCTTCGGTCACACGCCTTGGGTCACACCTTTTGAATGCTTTTGTGGGCCGTTTCCCCGGCGGGGGAAACGGCCCACAAGCATGCGCGTGTACGGGGACACGAGAAAGGGGCCCGGTCGGGCCCCGGTCCCGTCAGGCCCTCGGGGCCACCTTCGTCAGGCCGTTGATGATGCGGTCCATCGCGTCGCCGCCCGTCGGGTCCGTCAGGTTGGCGAGCATCTTCAGCGTGAACTTCATCAGCATGGGGTGCGTGAGACCGCGCTGCGCGGCGATCTTCATGACCTTCGGGTTGCCGATGAGCTTCACGAAGGCGCGGCCGAGCGTGTAGTAGCCGCCGTAGGTGTCCTTGAGGACCTTCGGGTAGCGCTGGAGGGCGAGTTCGCGCTGGGCGGGGGTCGCCCGGGCCTGCGCCTGGACGATGACGTCCGCGGCGATCTGCCCGGACTCCATGGCGTACGCGATGCCCTCGCCGTTGAAGGGGTTCACCATGCCGCCCGCGTCGCCGACGAGCAGCAGGCCCTTCGTGTAGTGGGGCTGGCGGTTGAAGGCCATCGGCAGGGCGGCCCCGCGGATCGGGATCGTCATGTTCTCCGGGGTGTAGCCCCAGTCCGCCGGCATCGAGGCGCACCACGCCTTGAGGACCTCGCGCCAGTCCAGTTCCTTGAAGGCGGCCGAGGTGTTGAGGACGCCCAGACCGACGTTGGACGTGCCGTCGCCCATGCCGAAGATCCAGCCGTAGCCCGGCAGCAGCCGGTCCTCGCCCGGGCCGCGGCGGTCCCACAGTTCCAGCCACGACTCCAGGTAGTCGTCGTCGTGGCGCGGGGACGTGAAGTACGTACGCACGGCGACGCCCATCGGGCGGTCCTCGCGGCGGTGCAGGCCCATCGCCAGGGACAGCCGGGTGGAGTTCCCGTCGGCGGCGACGACCAGGGGCGCGTGGAAGGTGACCTCGCGCTTCTCCTTGGAGTCGGCGTCGCCGAGCTTCGCGTGGACGCCCGTGATACGGCCCGTGCGGTCGTCGACGATCGGGGCGCCGACGTTGCAGCGCTCGTACAGCCGCGCGCCGGCCTTCTGCGCCTGGCGGGCCAGCTGCTCGTCGAAGTCGTCGCGCTTGCGGACGAGTCCGTAGTCCGGGTAGGAGGCGAGTTCCGGCCAGTCCAGCTGGAGGCGGACGCCGCCGCCGATGATGCGGAGCCCCTTGTTCCGGAGCCAGCCCGCCTCCTCCGAGATGTCGATCCCCATGGAGACGAGCTGTTTGGTGGCGCGGGGCGTCAGTCCGTCGCCGCACACCTTCTCCCGCGGGAACGCCGTCTTTTCGAGGAGCAGGACATCAAGTCCGGCCTTGGCCAGGTAGTACGCCGTGGTGGAACCGGCCGGCCCCGCCCCGACGACGATGACGTCGGCGGAGTGTTCCGACAGGGGCGCGGCGTGTTCGGAGAGGGGCTGGGACTGGGACTCGGTCACGGCAGGGTCTCCCCAAGGCTCGAAAATCTCACAACGCGAAGTCTCGAAATCCGCGTGCTGACGGGCACGGGACATGGGCAGTCTATGCAGCGGTACTGATCACCTGGCTGAAGGGCTGCCCCGTGAACCGAGCTCTCCCCGTGGTACACCTGCGCGTCCCCACCGACGAGGACGCCTTCGCCTGGCACCGGGCCTTCGACCACCCGGACGTGATGGAGTTCCACGGAGGGAAGTCCGCCGAACTGTCCGTGTACGAGGAGCTGACCGCCCGCCAGCGCCGGCACGACGCCGAGCACGGTTTCTGCTTCTGGACCATGCTCGACGAGGAGGGCCGGGTCATCGGCTTCACCGGCGCCCAGCCGTGGCCCCACGAGTGGGGGCCCAAGGGCGAGATCGAGATCGGCTGGCGGCTCGGCCGGGAGTACTGGGGCAAGGGGTACGTGACCGCGGCGGCGCAGTCGACGCTGGAGCGGGTGCGCGCGACGGGCGTCACGAGCGTGGTGGCCATGGTGAACTCCCGCAACGAACGCTCGATCGCCGTGACCAGACGCCTGGGCATGGAGCTGGCGGAAACGTTCACCACGCCGACGTCGAAGCAGTTCGGGCACTGCTACCGGCTGGCTCTCTGAGGGGCCCGGGCCACCGGCGGCCCGCCCTGACGACGCCTTCCGGCGGGGCCCGGCATGGGCTTACCCTGCCGGTACCGCTGGGGGTGACGTCTGTGCGCATACCACGCAAGACACCCGAAGTGCGCGTACCGCGGCTCGTCGGCCTGATGGCCGTGGACGCGCGCGAGACGGCCGAGGCGCGTGGGGTGTTCCTCGCCGCGCCCGACCGGCCCGACTTCGACCTGACGGTCGTCGACTACGTCGTACGCCAGTACCCGCTGCCCGGTTCCGAGGTGCCGCGCGGGGCAGTCGTGACGGTGTGGTTCGATCTCGGCGAGGGTGAGGGCGGCGGGGGCGCGGGGGTGCGCGAACCGCGACTGCCCCAGCCGCCGTCGGGCGGCCTGCAACGCGAGCTCGACCCCCCGCACGACCCCTTCGCACTCCTCGGGTGAGCGCCGGGCGGCCGCCCGGAGAAGCTCTAGCCCTGCTTGAAGCCGCGGTGCAGCGCGACGATGCCGCCCGAGAGGTTCCGCCAGGCCACCTTGGACCAGCCGGCCTTGATCAGCCGCTCGGCGAGGGCGGGCTGGTCGGGCCATTCACGGATCGACTCGGCGAGATAGACGTACGCCTCGGGGTTCGAGGAGACCGCGCGGGCCACCGGCGGCAGGGCGCGCATCAGGTACTCGGTGTAGACCGTGCGGAACGGCGCCCAGGTCGGGTGCGAGAACTCGCAGATCACCACACGTCCGCCGGGCTTCGTCACCCGGTACAGCTCCCGCAGCGCGGTGTCCGTGTCCTGCACGTTGCGCAGCCCGAAGGAGATCGTCACCGCGTCGAAGGTGTCGTCCTTGAACGGCAGCTTCGTCGCGTCGCCCGCCGTGAGCGGCAGCCAGGGGTGGTTCTTCTTGCCGACCCTGAGCATCCCCAGGGAGAAGTCGCAGGGGACCACGTACGCCCCCGTGCGCGCGAAGGGCAGGGAGGAGGTGGCGG